>CBIHOX010000086.1:0-25031 GCA_966211685.1 uncultured Pseudoduganella sp. | reverse complement strand
GCCGCGCCGCTGAAATTCCACGCTTCGCGCGCAATCGACTTGCCCGCCTCCACCGTGTAATACCAGGGCCCGTCGGTACGCACCGATGAATACACGATGAAGGCGGCGCCGGCCGCGCCGGTGTTATTGAACGTCAGCTCCACCATGGCGCCGCTGGCGCGGCCATGGACGGCCAGGTCATACGGCAGCGCGCACGCTTCGCGCGTATTGGTGCTGTCGCTGCACAATTCCTGGCGCGGCAGCGTTTGCACGGCGGGCGGCACCGGCGCCGGCTTGCCGGACACCTTGACGTAGCTGGCCGTGGGAGGCACCGACGACGGCCAGGCCGCGTCCGGATCGGTGAAATTGAAGGCCGACGTCAGGTCGCCGCAAATCGCGCGCCGCCATGGCGAGATCTGGTCGCACGTGACCCCGGCCCTGGCCTTGCCCTTGGCCACCAGCCACTCTTCCAGGAAGCGCAGCTTGGACGTGTGGTCGAACAGTTGCGAGCAGACGCGCCCGCCCTTGGTCCACGGCGAAATCACCAGCATCGGCACGCGCGGGCCGAGGCCCACCGGTTCGCCCTGGTACGTTTCATACGCGCCCAGCGACGCCAAGGTGGCCTTGCCCATGGCGCCCGTCAGCGGCGGCTGGTGCGGCGGCACGTGGTCGAAGAAGCCGTCGTTTTCATCATAGGTCAGCAGGAACACGGTCTTCGACCAGACCGCGGGGTTGGCCACCAGCGCGGCCAGCAGGCGCGCCGTCAGGTTTTCGCCGGCGTTGGGCGAATTCGGCGAGTGTTCCGTGTAATCGTTGGGCGCGCAAATCCAGGACACCTGCGGCAGGCGGTCGTTGCGCACGTCGTCGGCAAACCATTGCACCAGCCAGTCGCCCTTGGCGCCGGCCGAATTGGCTTCGGTGGAGCCGGGCGCCAGCTGGCGGCCGCGCTGGTACAGCGGGGAACTGGGCGACAGGCGCGTGCCGTCGGCATTGACGCGGAAATTCCTGAAGTACGCCAGGTAATTGTCGCCATAGTTGTCCCACTCCTGGTACACCTTCCACGTCACCTGGTTCGCTTCCAGGGTTTCCGCGTAGGTGCGCCAGTTCGGCGCGCTGGCCGTCACCGGGGCCGTGATATTGTCCTTGGCGGGATCGTTGTTGTAGTAGCCGGTCGGGCTGATGTTGTACAGGCTGCCCATGCTGCCTTGCCAGCCCTGGTTGGTGCCGGTCAGCGAATACATGCGGTTCGGATCGGTGGCGCCAAAGATGGAGCAGTGGTAGTCGTCGCAAATCGTGAACGCATCGGCCAGCGCATAGTAAAACGGCAGGTCGCCGCGGTCGAAGTAGCCCATCGATTGCGCGGTCTTTTGTTTGACCCACGCATCCCACGCCTGCCAGGTAGCCTGCGATCCCTTCCACGAATGGTTGGTGCCGACCGACAGCGCGCTGGTGTTCTTTGCGTCAAAGTGGAATGGCAACACGTAGCCTCCCGCGCCATCGGGCTGGTACCACACGGGTTTGCCGCCTGGCAGCGTGATGGCGCGCGGATCGCCAAAACCGCGCACGCCGGACAGGGTGCCGAAATAATGGTCGAACGCGCGGTTTTCCTGCATGAAGATCACCACGTGTTCGACGTCGGCCAAGGTGCCGGTGGTGTTATTGGCCGGCACCGCCAGGGCGGAGCGGATCAGGTCTGGAAACAGCGATACCGCCGACGTGGCGGCAAAAGCATTCAGGAATTTTCGCCTGCTGGGTGAAACCATGTGCCCTCCCCTCGTTTGGAATGATTGTGGGCACGGATGGTAGGGGCAAATTGTGACGGCACGATTGCACATGGTGCAATGTGCCGATTTGGTGGCAAGCGGGCTGCAATGGTGCACAGGCCGGAGCCTGTGCACCGCTTACATCACATCACGACGTGATGCGGTCCCAACCGTGGCGGATGGCGGCCTTGAATTTTTCCCAGGCCGATTGCGGGTAACGGGTTTCCCAGTCGCTGCGCAGCGTGGTTTCCGCGTCGTCCCACGAACGGTTCTGGTAACTGGTGCTCGAACGCATGGCCGAACCATAGCGGTAAGCCGGCTCGTAATCCTCATACGCGCCGCCCAGGCTGGCGTAGTTGCTGGTCCAGTGGCTGCGGTAATAAGTGTCGTCGTCGGCAGCACCCAGCTGCTCGATGTCGACTTCCGTGCGGCGCACCGTGTCGCTGATCTGATCCTGGCGCTGCGTGACTTGCTTGCCCACCACGACTTCCTCGACCACGCGCGCAGTCTTCTGCACCACGGCTTCTTCCGCCATTTCACGCAATTCCACCGTGCCTTCCTTGAAGGCGTCGATGCGGCTCGGATCGACCGGCTGGTTGACCGGATGGCGCTCGACCTTCACGTGTTCCTCGCGCAGGGTGACATTTTCCTGCACCGGGGTTTCCACCAGGCGCTGGAAGATGCGCACGCCGCCGCGCTGCACCACGCGCTTGCCGACGCGCAGTTCCTCTTCCACCACGGGGATGGTCTGCTGCGCTTCGGTGTTCGCATACTGCATCGACGATTGCGCCTGGGTGCCGCCCTGCAGCGAGCCGGCCTGGGTGGCCTGGGCCGATTGCGTGGACGACAGCGTGGACGACTGCAAGCCCGCGCTCTGCAGGTTTTGCGTGTGCACGCCGGCCTGCGTGGACGACGCATTCCAGCCCGACGCACGCCACTGGCTCTCCTGTTCATCGATGTCGATCGGATCATAGCGGTCGACGATGTCGGCCGCGCGCTCGATCTCGTCATCGCTGTCGGCCTGCACCGTCAGCACGACCTTGCCGCGGTTGACGGCTTCCGAGTACACACTGCTGTCGTCGCTGAACAGGTTGCTGAAGAAATTCTTGATGCTGCCGCCGATCGAGTCATCGCTGGCGTCGGCGTTGCCGCCCGCGGCGGTGATGCTGGAATCGCTGAGCTGGACGCGGGTATTGTCATAGCCCGACGCCATCAATTCCGCGCGTGCCCGGTCGGCGTCGGCGCGGTTGTCGAATACTGCTGCCAATGTATGTGCCATGTCAGATCCTCTATCAGTTGTCAGGTTGGGTTGGGGTTGTCGAAACGTTCGATGGTTACCTCTTCCGCTTTCAGCGTCACCTGGGCTTCATGGGTTTCCGCCTGGCGCCGCCGCTTCACGTGCACTTCCTCCTTGATGCGGTAGCGCTTTTCCACCACCAGTACTTCCTCCACCACCGGCACGATCATGGTGTCGCCTTCATGGCGCACCTGCGGCGGCTCGGCCACGATGCTGTTGACCGGCACGCGCACCACGTCGATCTGCTCGTGCCACAGTTCCCTGCGCACGGTTTCCGGCCGTTCCGTCACCTGCTTGTGGAGGCGTACGCCGCGTCCCGTGTCCACTTCATGGGTTTCCACGTGCAACTGTTCCTCATGTACCGGCACCCGGATGGCGGCGCCGGCGGAAGCAGTGGCGGAGGGATCGTTGCGTTTCATTGAAGTACTCCGTGGGTAAGGTTGCGCTCAAGGTTGATATCAAACATTCAGGAGCTTTCAGTGTATGCGCGCCATGGCGCACCTAGCGCCCGTTTGCCCGCCGGAATCGAACAGGTATCGCGGCCGGATTTGGTGTTGTACTTGCTGCCGGTAAAATGGCGGCTGTCTGCAACCACCAACCGCACACCATGGAAACCAAATGGCTGGAAGATTTCATTTCTCTCGTTGAAACCAACAATTTTTCACGCTCGGCCGCGCTGCGCCACGTGACGCAGCCGGCGTTTTCACGGCGCATCCAGTCGCTGGAAAACTGGCTGGGCACGGACTTGATCGACCGCACCTCGTACCCGACCCGCCTGACCCCGGCCGGCCACGTGTTCTACGAACAGGCGCTGGAAATGCTGGGACAGATCAACGGCGTGCGCGAACTGCTGCGCAACAAGCGCGCCGCCATGCAGACCACCATCGACCTGGCCGTGCCGCACACGCTGTCGCTGACCTTCATCCCCAAGTGGATCACGCAGTTGCAGGACGACTTCGGCCCCATCAACAGCCGCCTGATGGCGCTGAACGTGCACGACGCCGTGCTGCAGCTGGTCGAAGGCGGCTGCGACCTGCTGCTGTGCTACCACCATCCGCGCCAGCCGGTGCAGCTGGACCCTGGCCGCTACGACATGCTGGTGCTGGGCCGCGAAGCGTTGCGCGCCTATGCGCGCTGCGACAAGGCGAAAAAGCCGGAATTCACGCTGCCCGGCGCCAAGAACGCGCCGCTGCCGTTCCTGTCCTACACCAACAACGCCTACCTGGGCCGCATGGTGGAACTGATCCTGAGCGACACGAAAACCCCGCTGCACCTGGAAAACCACTACGAAACCGACATGGCCGAAGGCTTGAAGATGATGGCGCTGGAAGGCCGCGGCGTGGCCTTCCTGCCGGAATCGGCGGTGACGCGCGAATTGAAGTCGAAACTGCTGGCGCGCGCCGACGGCGGCAGCACGGAATGGGAAATCGAAATGGAAATCCGCCTGTACCGGGAAAAACCGTCGCCTTCGCGGCCCGGCAAGGCCATCGTGTCGCGCCTGTGGGACCACCTGGGCGGCAGGCAGAGCGCGTCGAAACGGCGCAGCGTGCCGGACTCCGAACGCTAGGCGGAAAAGCAGGCCTGAAAACCGGCCGCAAAGCCGGTCGAAAAACAGCGCGAAACGTTGCGCCGGATTCCGGGCGCCGCGTTGCATTGATAAAAATCAACGATTTCACGTTATGCCGGAGGCTATGCTTTTTTTGCATAACGTGGCGAAAGCCCGTGCATTGATTATGCAAAAAACGCATAGTTGGATGCGCACTCAGCATTGGCACCGTCTTGGTGCACAGGCCTAAGATTCACTCACTGAACAGCGCCACAAGCGCACCACGACGACAACACTCAGGAGCGAATCGTATGACCACTCAGCACGCACTGCCTTCCTACCTCAATGCAGAAGACCTGGGCCCATGGGGCCAGTACCTGCAGCAGATCGACCGCGTTACCCCGCACCTGGGCGCCCTGTCGCGCTGGGTCGAGACGCTGAAGCGTCCGAAGCGCATCCTGGTGGTGGACGTACCGATCGAACGCGATGACGGCAGCATTGCCCACTACGAGGGCTACCGCGTCCAGCACAACATGTCGCGCGGCCCGGGCAAGGGCGGCGTGCGCTTCCACCAGGACGTGACGCTGTCCGAAGTGATGGCGCTGTCGGCATGGATGACCGTGAAGAACGCCGCCGTGAACGTGCCATACGGCGGCGCCAAGGGCGGCATCCGCGTCGACCCGAAAACCCTGTCGAAGGGCGAACTGCAGCGCCTGACCCGCCGCTACACCAGCGAAATCTCGCTGATCATCGGCCCGACCAAGGACATTCCGGCGCCGGACGTGAACACCAACGAACAGGTGATGGCATGGATGATGGATTCGTACGCCATGATCGAAGGTAACCTGTCGACCGGCGTGGTGACCGGCAAGCCGATCTCGATGGGCGGTTCGCTGGGCCGCCGCGAAGCCACCGGCCGCGGCGTGTTCGTGGCCGGCGTGGAAGCGGCCGGCAAGCGCGGCGTGAAGATCGAAGGCGCCCGTGTCGCCATCCAGGGCTTCGGCAACGTGGGCGGCGTGGCCGCCACGATGTTCGCCAACGCCGGCGCCAAAGTCATCGCAGTACAAGACCATACCGGCACCGTGGTACACTCTGGCGGCCTTGATGTTGCACAACTGCACAAACATGTTGCAGAAATGGGCGGCGTCAAAGGTTTCCCAGGCGTGGAACAGTTCATGGACCGCGACGCGTTCTGGGGCATCGAGTCGGACATCCTGATTCCTGCCGCGCTGGAACAGCAGATTACCGCTGCTGTCGCCCAGCAACTCCGCACCAAAATTATCCTGGAAGGTGCAAACGGCCCGACCACGCCGGAAGCCGACGACATCCTGGCCGACAAGGACGTGCTGGTGGTGCCGGACGTGCTGGCCAATGCCGGCGGCGTGACCGTGTCGTATTTCGAATGGGTGCAGGACTTCTCCTCGTTCTTCTGGAGCGAAGATGAAATCAATGCGCGCCTGACCCGCATCATGCAAGACGCGTTCAAATCCGTGTGGGAAGTCGCCCAGGAAAAGAACGTCACCCTGCGGACCGCCACCTTCATCCTGGCGTGCACCCGGGTGCTGCAGGCGCGGGAAGTGCGCGGCCTGTACCCTTGATCGGTGCAGTGTATAGGGTTGTTGTTTAATTTTGGAGCAACCCTTCTAAGTGGAATCCACAAGCTGCAAGAGCCATCGAAGCTCTACTACTATTGGCAATATGAGATATAGGCCATAAAAAAACATCATCACGCCTGCCCAGGTTATGCTCGGGCAGGCGTTTTTCGCATTGGATAAAGGAACACCCGAATGAGCACATTGGAACAGCAGGCCCTTGAATATCACAAAGCCGGCAGCGCCGGCAAGATCGCCACCGCCGTGACGAAAAGCGTCGCCACCCAGGATGACCTGGCGCTGGCGTACTCGCCCGGCGTGGCGGTGCCGTGCGTGGAAATCCAGCGCGATCCGTCGCTGGCCTACACCTACACGGCCAAGGGCAACCTGGTCGCGGTCATCACCAACGGCACCGCCGTGCTGGGCCTGGGCAACATCGGCGCGCTGGCCGGCAAGCCGGTGATGGAAGGGAAAGTCGTGCTGTTCAAGAAGTTCGCCGGCATCGATTCGTTCGACATCGAGATCGACGAAACCGATCCGGACAAGCTGGTCGACATCATCGCCTCGCTGCACCCGACCTTTGGCGGCATCAACCTGGAAGACATCAAGGCGCCCGAATGCTTCTACATCGAGCGCAAGCTGCGTGAACGCCTGTCGATCCCGGTGTTCCACGACGACCAGCACGGCACCGCCATCGTGGTCGGCACCGGCCTGCTGAACGCGCTGCACCTGACCGGCCGCACCATCGCCGACGTGAAAATCGTCTGCTCGGGCGCCGGCGCGGCCGCCATCGCGTGCCTGGAACTGATCCTGTCGCTGGGCGCCAAGCGTGAAAACATCTATGTCTGCGATTCCAAGGGCGTCCTGACCACCGCGCGTGAACTCGACGGCGAGAAGAAAGCCTGGGCGCGCGACACCGTCGCCACCAAGCTGAGCGAAGTGATCGAAGGCGCCGACATGTTCCTCGGCCTGTCCGGCCCCGGCCTGCTGTCGCAGGACGACGTGAAGAAAATGGCCAAACAGCCGATCATCTTCACCCTGGCCAATCCGGAACCCGAACTGCGCCCGGAACTGGTGCGCGAAGTCGCGCCGGAAGCCATCATCGCCACCGGCCGCTCGGACTACCCGAACCAGATCAACAATGCGCTGTGCTTCCCTTACCTGTTCCGCGCGGCGCTCGATTCCGGCGCCACCACCATCAACCAGGACATGAAGATCGCCTGCGTGCACGCGCTGGCCGGCATGGCCCGCACCGATGCGCGCTTCGGCAAGGATTACGTGGTGCCGGGCCTGCTCGACACGCGCCTGCTGTCCGGCGTGACGCCGAAGATCGCACAGGCGGCGATCGACAGCGGCGTGGCGAAGAAGCAGCTGGACCTGGACGCGTATGCGCAGCAGCTGATCAAGCTCGGTGAGACGCTGCTCTAATCCTCACGGAAGGCACGCCCGCGCCCTGCGGGCTTTTACGCAGTCACGGCAGCGGGAAGGACAGCGCACGTGCGTCCCCCGCTGCTCTCAACATGCGGCGCCACGGCGCGCTCCCCCTCGCCCCTGCTGGGAAAAACCACGAAAGACGGCATCGGCGTAAAGCCCGTTCCTGTCCGGCACGATACGGTACTCGTACCTGTAAGAAAAACAATTTCCCGTATAATCCGGGTTATGGAAGAGGTACCGAAAATCCGCCCTTTAGCTGGACTCGCCAACGACACGAGGCGGTCATCCATGCGCGTGGCCACCTCGTGCCGTGCGCGCATCCGCTTCAAGGGCTGATCGATGTTCGGACGAAGCCGGTTGGCAATAGGCGTTGGCGCGGGCTTGACCATCGGCTTCCTGGCGCTGATCGTCATCGTGGGCACGACCATCTGGCTGGTGGAGCGCGGCAACAGCCTGTTTGCGCAATCGGAAGTGGAACGTACCATCCGCGTCACCGCGGTGGAGCTGCGCGACCACCTGCGCACGGCGGAATCGAGCCAGCGCGGCTTTCTGTTGACCGGCAACGAGATTTACCTGGCGCCTTACGACACGGCCAAGACGCGGGCGCGCCAGGAACTCGATGATCTGGGCCGCCTGATTGCGCCAGATGCCCCCAACCGCGCCATGCTGCCCCGGTTGTCGGAAGCCGTGGGCGAAAAAATCGCCGAAATGGACTCCAGTATTGCACTGAAAAGCTCCGGCCGGGACGCGGAGGCGATGGCGCTACTCCAGCGCAATCGCGGCAAGGCGCTGATGGATGAAATCAACGTTTTTCTCTATGGCGCGATCCTGATCTCCGACGAGAACGGAATGCTCAACAGCGCGGAACAGCAACGCAATGCCTCGCTGCTGCGCTGGATTTCCGCGGGCGCCGCCGTGGTCATCGTCCTGGTGGTGTGCGTGGTGGCCTTCACGGTCTACCGCAACGGCAAGGATTTGAAACAGGCCCGTGACGAAGTGCGCGCCATCAACCTCACCCTGGAAGAAAGGGTGAAGGCGCGCACGGCCGACCTGGCCATCGCGCGCGAACGCGCGGAAGTCCTGCTGGCCGAGGTCAATCACCGCGTGGCCAACAGCCTGCAGCTGGTGGCGGTACAGGTACGGATGCAAATGCGTTCCGTCACCGATCCGGCCGCCAAGAATGCATTGGCCGAAACGCAATCGCGCATCAACGCCATCTCGCTGATCCACAAAAGCCTTTACACGTCCGGCGACGTGGCCAACGTGGCGCTCAACGAATACCTGGGCGCCATGCTGAGCAACCTGGAAACGGCAATGAAAAAGGATGGCCACACCGCCATCCTGAAATGCTACCTGGAGCCGGTGTCGCTCCGCACCGATGCCAGCGTCAACCTGGGCGTGGCGGTACAGGAGCTGGTCACGAACGCCTTCAAATATGCCTATCCCGGCGAACCCGGCGAGGTGCGCGTGCGGCTGAAGCGGCTGGACGACGGCAAGGCCGAGCTGACGGTCGAGGATGACGGCGTCGGCATCGCGCCCAATACCAGGCATGCCGGCGGAACGGGGCTGGGCAGCAAGATCATCCAGACCATGGCGTCGGCACTGCAAACCCACGTGGAATACATCAACCGCAGGCCCGGTACGGCGGCGCGGCTGGTGCTGACAACGGCAAATGCATGAGGGCATGGCAATGACATTGCGGATAGGGGCGTTGGTATCCTTGATCTGTCTCGGCGGTGCTGCCACCGCCGGCGAGGGGCTGACCAAGCCGGTCAATTTACCCGCGTACGACAAGGCGCGGCTTGCCTGCAAAGCGCCGGCGGGTTTGCAGAAAAAGCTGGTCTTCGTGCAGGACAACCGGCGCGAATTCATGCAAGGCGCGGGACGCGGGCTCGAAGCCGCGGCGCGCGCGCGCGGCCTCGCCTACGGCGTGGCTTTCGCCAACAATGATCCTGCACTGATGATCAAACAGGTGGGCGACATCGCGGCCGATAAAACCGGCGCGATCGTGGTCGCGCCAATCGACCCGCCATCGCTGGCGCCGGCCTTGAAGAAGGTCATCGCCGCGGGCGCCTACGTGGGCGCCATCGTGCCGCCGCCCGCAACGACGGTGCTGAACGCGCCGCAATACCTGACCGGCAAGGTGCTGGCGGAAGCGGCAGCCCAATACATCCGCACGCGCCTTGGCGGCAAGGCCAAAGTCGTGCTGCTGACGCACGACGGCCTGCAATTCCTGGCGCCGCGTTTCACCGCCATGCGCGATACCTTGCGCGCGCTGCCAGGCGTGACGATCGTGGCCGACATCTCCCCTGCCACGGTCGACAAGGAAGGCGGATACCGCACGATGAAGACGATCCTGCTGGCGCATCCGAAGGTCGACGTCGTGCTGGGCGCGGACACGGTGGTGCTGGGCGCGCTGGCGGCATTGCGCGAATCGGGCAAGGCGCGGGTGGACCAGTTCCTCGGCGGGATCGACGGCGAGCCGGAAGCGGTCGTGGAAATCAAGAAAGGCGACAGCCCGTACAAAGCCAGCATCAGCCTGGCATCGTCGATCTTCGGGTATGCCATGGGACAGCACGCGGCCGATTGGATGGAAGGAAAATCCATCCCGCAAGCCATGGATATCCTGCCCAAGGCGCTCACGAGCAGCAACATTGCGGCATATGAACGCGATACCGCCAATCCCGGCGCGGTCTATGCCGATCCGGCGCGGCGCGCATCTTACCTGAAGATGTACGGCAATATCTGTTTCGATACGCGCGACAACTACATCAATTTCCCCTGGTCATCCGAAACCAGGTAATTCCATCGCAGCCCGTTTGCCATGACAGCCACTCCTCTCATCATCCTCTACGTCGAAGACAACGATTTCATCCGCGATTCGTTCGCCGAACTGCTCACGACGTCCGAGCGCCGGGTCGTGCCGGCGGCAAACGGCGCCGCCGCGCGCGCAGCCTTGCGCGAGCAGCACGTAAGCCTGTTGATGACCGACATCGAACTGCCCGACGGCTCCGGTCTCGACGTGGCGCGCGAAGCCCTGCTGCAAAACCCGCAGCTGCCGGTGATCGTTTGTTCCGGGTACGACGTCCGGGAAGATGCGCGCTCGCTCGGCCCGACCGCCCATGTGCTGAGGAAGCCTTTTGACCTGGACGAACTTGAGGCACTGATCGAACAGCTTGTACGGTAAGCGGTGCGGCGCGGTGATCGCGGGCGCCCGGCATGGGCTCCAGCGGTGACGGCCCACCATGGCGTCAAACAAGACCTGGCGGCGCCGTGCCTGGAAACTCACCGTCCATTACAATACATGCTTTTTTCATATCGATGACAATGTCCGCCCCTGCCGTTGAAACATCGCCTGGATGGCGACCCAAGCGATGGATCGCCGTTATCCTTGCGATACCGACCGCGCCGCTGGCATTCCTGTATCTCCGCAAGCCGCGCCATGCCCTGTTATTTGCCATTGCCAGCCTCGCGTTCGCTGTACTTGATTTCGTGGCGTCCGGCCAGGCGCGTGTGGGCGCTTCAGTTGCGGAAATCCTGCTCTGGGTCGCCGGTCTTTATATGACCTACCGCTTTGCCAGGAATGCGGCAGCCGGCTACCGGCCCTGGTATGCGCGCTGGTACGGCTTGATCGGCATACTGGTTTCCGTAGTGGCGGTGGTCGGCGTAGTGCGGGTCTTTTTTTACGAACCATTTCTCATCCCATCGAAGGCGATGCAACCGGCATTGGAACAAGGTTCACGCATCCTTGTACAGAAGTGGGGATACGGCCATCTATCCACCGTGGGCTTGAATTTCGGGCGCCTCACGCCAACGACACAAATGCAGCGCGGAGACATTGTGGTTTTCGACTATCCGGTCGATCCGTCGCAAGCCTATATCAAGCGGCTTGTAGGCCTGCCGGGAGACCGGATTGTCTACCGTGACAAACACTTGCTCGTGAATGGACAGGACACCTACCTGCGCCAGGAAGATGATTATCTGGAGCCGGAAACGCTGCAGTACAGGCAGCGCCATGCGCAGCGGCTCGGCTCGGTGAATTTTGACGTACTGATCGACCCCAATGTCCCGATCATGCAAGACACTCCGCGGAATTTTCCGTTCCGTGGAAACTGCGTCTATTCGCCTGAAGAATTTCGCTGCACGGTCCCCGCCGGCCATTATTTCGTCATGGGCGATAACCGCGACAACACCATGGATAGCCGGTATTGGGGCTTTGTGCCTGCCGGTAACGTGATTGGAACGGTCGTCAAAGTCTTCCGTTGATGAAGGCCGCTTGCGTGCGCCGCAACTGCGCGCGCAGGTGAAGACATGCGGTCGCACTGACCGCGCTGCCACACTCCGGCAGACATACCGGCGCAGCTACGCGGATCAGCATATTGGCAGGCCCGGGTGGCTGCAGGCCCGTAGTTACAAACATGCTCTATTCACTACCTCAAAACACCTCTTTTTTATTCAAACGTGCTCAAATCGTGAAGCGTCGCGATAGTGGCAGCCGGGCCAGCGCCTGGATGGGGACATGATGAACCCTAGAAGCGGGCGCGCAGTTCCAGGAACACGTTCTGCTCATTGAGCTTGCCTTCGTGGTGCTCGTCTTTCGTCCCACTTCGGTTGGTAAAGTTATTGATTCCGGTTTGAGCCTTGCCCAATTCGATATAACGATAACCCAAGCCTAGCGTGACGACCTTGTTCAGGCGGTAACCCATGCCTACCGTCAGGCCGTAGGCAACATTCTCCTGACTATGCCGGTCAAAGGTACGAAGCGTCGTGCCTTGATACCCGGCGGCGCTGATTCTGGAAATACCGAGGCCGCCACCTGCGTACAAAGACAGCGCATCGGCTACAGGAAACTCCTTATAGGCGTTGACCATCAGGCGTTCGGACCTGGCCTGGACCACATTTCTGCTTTCGCCGCCACTCCATTGCCACAACGTGTCAAACTCGGATTTCGTCCGCGTGCTGTACTCTGCTTCGACACGCCAGGCATCCGGCAGGTACCTGCCCATAGCAAGCGAACCACTGGTCTTGTCGCTGGCATCGGGACCGTTGATGATGCCGATCGCCCGCGGACTATAGGGTTTTTGATCGGCAATCCGCAACTGCGCACTCTGCACGCGCACCGACAGATAATTGCCCTGGCCTGTAGCCAAGGATTCCTGCGCCTGTGCCCCAAGCGACAGCCCTGCGATCAACATCAGCGACCATTTCATTCTCACCATATTTCCCTTATATACCGTAAATTATTAGCGTTTATGCGACTGGGCGACAGGGTTGCCAGCCATTGCCCTACTGGGACGAAAGCGCCACCAGTGGGGCGTCAGCTGTTTCACCTGCGCAGATTGCCCCGACCAGATGATTGATCTTTTTGGTCAGGGCAATGGTTCGATGCCAACTGTATGCTGCTGCGAGGCTATCGTTGTCGCAGGAACTGCATACGCTTTATCAGTCCAAGGTACTACTCATGTTTTCGGCGCGGGTCCCAAACCCATAGTTGAGTGCCCCCCGAGCTCATTACCTCGGGCTCCGACCGACTGGGCCGCCTAATATGCACGGGTCGCCGCAATTGACTCGACCGCCGCCTAGCCATCGTCTAAGGTGAAGGACCTCGGACCTCTGGACGTTCCATGCGCGTATTGCTTTCTAATCGCTGGGTGCTTGATACGCTAGAATTGCAATTCCTCCGCGTGCACCGCTCGACTATCCTGCGGCTGGTCCTGGGCGCCAGCCGCACCTATATGCCCGCCCTGACCGCAGCGCTGCAACAGCGCAAGACAAGACCCGATTCGCAGTCCAACTTGGAGAATGTATGTTAGCTAGAAAGAAGCTGGTGGCAAGTGCTGTGTTGAGCATGCTGTTGTCCTTGCCCGCCCTTGCGGCGGAAGACACGCCTTTGAATGCGTCCGATCGTACTGCGGTCGTGCAGACCCTGGTTGCGAAAATAAACGCAAATTACATCGAGCCTGCCGTGGGCGAACGGGTTGGCCGTGCGATTGCAAGCAAGAATGCCAAGGGAAGCTATGCATCAGCCGTCACCGCGAAAGCCTTGAGTGCGGCGCTGGCCACGGACTTACGCGAACTCAGTGGTGACAAGCACTTCGGCGCCAGGGTGTTCGAAGGCTTCAGTGAGTCCAGCGGTGCCGCCGAACCGCTGAGCCGCGCCCAGATCGACGAATGGCGCGAGCAAATCGCGCAACGCGGATATGGCATCCAGAAGATCGAACGTCTTCCCGGCAACGTTGGATACATCGAGCTGCGCAATTTCGGCAGCCCCGAGTTCGTCGGCGCGGCATACACCGCCGCCATGTCGCTCATGGTGGGAACGGATGCGCTGATCATCGACCTGCGTCGCAACGGTGGCGGCAGCCCGATGAGTGTGGCGTACCTGATGAGCCACTTCTTCCCGGTCGGCGATCATCGGCACCTGATCGACATGTATAACCGCCCGGACAACACAACGCAGCAATACTGGACCGTGCCGACAGTCGGACAGCGTTACGACAAGCCGGTGTACGTGCTAACGTCGGCACGTACCTTCTCCGGCGGGGAGGATTTCGCCTACAGCATGCAGGCGCATAAGCGCGGCACGCTGGTCGGGGAGACCACCGGCGGCGGCTCTAATCCCGTGGGATGGTTCAGCGTGGGACATGACATTGCGGTTGCGATCCCGACCTCGCGCACGACCAATTTTGTCACCAAGACCAACTGGGAGAATGTCGGCGTGAAACCGGACATCGCGGTGCCTGCGGCACAGGCGCTGCAAGCTGCGCACGCCACCATCCTGCGCAACCTGGCTGCGTCCGCAAAGGAAGACAAAGTGCGCACCGAGCTGCAACGTCAGCTCGCCATGGTGGAGAAGGGGGAAGCTGAGCAGCCAATCTATACCCTCAGGGGAGAGCGCTAATCGGCCTGCCGTCTAGTCGACTTTCCGCTTTGGGCGACATCGGTCACACCCGCAGGCTTCGTTCCACCACCTCAAACCGGCCGGCCACCCCGCTCCAGCACCCACCCCGGCGCATCCTGCATCGCCACCGGCCGCAGGAACCGCTCCATGGCCGCGTAACCAACCGACGTCGACGCAGGCTGCGTCGACGAAGGCCATGGCCCGCCGTGCACCTGGGCCGACGCCACCGCCACGCCGGTCGGTACGCCGCTGCAGAAAACCCGTCCCGGTATCCCCTGCGCAACGGGCATGAGGAAAAGTCCTGGCCGCCGGGCGTAGGACAGGTATAGTTGGTTTATTTCATTGATGAAAAATACGATTGAGGCGGTTCGAGGACATTTAAAGCTGGGTTTTGAGCACCAAAACGGCTCACTCAACGGTGTCCTGCCTTCAGCTTTTCAGCTTCGCCTGGATTTGGAAGCTAAAGGAAGCGAAACCGTGAATTTCGCGCCGGTTGCCGGTCCATTGCTCGTAACAGTGATCTCACCACCGTGCAGCTTCACGATGCTCTTCACGAGCGCCAGTCCGATACCGAGGCCGCCCTGCGATCGGTCAGGCGTTCGCTTCGCTTGAGTGAACAGGTCGAAAATGCGAGGTAAAAAGCCGACGTCGATCCCGATACCATTGTCATCCACCTCAACAAACGCATCGCTACCATTATTGTGGACTGTCACCGTGATGGCGCCACCCTCCGGAGTATATTTTGCCGCGTTGTTGAGTAGGTTGGCGACGACCTGGACAAGTCGGTTTCGGTCACCGATCAACGACAGAGTCTCACCGTTATGTTGAACCGTCAGCGAAAGTTTCTTGGACTCCATCAGGGGCCGGGACTGCTCGACCGCGGTATCGACGATCGCATTGAGGTCCACCATGGTTTTGTTCAACTGAACAAAACCCCGGGTGACACGTGACACGTCGAGCAGGTCGTCTACAAGTGCGCTCAAATGATTAACCTGGCGTGTAATGACCTCGCTGGCCTTGATAACTTTTGCATCGCCGTTGGCAACCATCCTGAGCATTTCAGCAGCGGTCGAGATCGGGGCCAGCGGATTTCTCAGTTCATGGCTCAACATGGCGAGGAACTCGTCCTTTCGCATTCCTTCCTCTTGAGCGCGCCGCACGTGTTCTGATAATTCTTCGTTAGCCCCGCGCAGCTCCAAATTCAGCCTGTCCAGTTCTTGCGTGCGCTCGACGATCTCAGCTTCCATTCTGAGATTCTCGGCACTCAGTTGCGCACTCGCGGTGCGCTGACGCGCATTCTCCTCGCCCAACAGTACATATTGGGTGACATTGTCGACCCGATGCACGATGTACTTCAGGGTGCCGTCGGCGGCAAGCACGGGCGCATTGACCGGAAACCAGTAACGCAAGTCGAAACCGAGGCCATCCGGACGCGGCACATCGTAGCGCTGGACTGCCATGACATCATTGGCAAGAGTGGCAACTACGCGTTGCAGCGAGCGCATGAGGTTTTGCGTCGAATTGGCTTCTGGTGTGAGGGGATTGTCGGGGAAGACGTCGAAAATAGGGCGCCCCAGTATCCGATCTCGACGGGTCAGCGTGGCCTGTAAATACTCTTCACTGACACCGACGATCGTAAACCCGGGATCGGGCAGCAATATCAGGAAGGCGCCGGGGATGGCATTAAACACGAGCGCGTAGTCCGCTGCCGGAACAAACGATTCTATAATCATGCGGCTAGATGGGAACGTCATTCGGCATCGGCCTCGCTTGCCATGGCAATGCGTTTAGTCAAGTAGGCGTATGAACACCGCTATGCGTTCTACGCCAAACAAAAGACCAACGCACTTGCTGTTGGGGAATATCGTGCGCGGTAGTGCTATTCCCGGTGTTGAGAGCGGCAAGTATAGAAGGATTTCAACGCGTACGGCGTCCGTTATTGCATGCCTGCTTTTGGCCGAAAGCAAGTATTACCATCGCACATCATTTTGTTATACGGAAAATAGCCAGACTTTCCTTACTGAAGTCTTGCGTTACTGCACCTGTGCGGGATGCGTGACGGCGTGCCGGGCC
Organism: uncultured Pseudoduganella sp.; assembly: GCA_966211685.1. Classification (GTDB taxonomy): domain Bacteria; phylum Pseudomonadota; class Gammaproteobacteria; order Burkholderiales; family Burkholderiaceae_D; genus Rugamonas. Next base: position 8,446 of record CBIHOX010000086.1, on the reverse strand, counting down.
ATGGGTGCGTGATCGTCATGGTCAATGCGTTCAGGGGCACCGATTCCGAAAACATGGGTAGTACCTTGGGCCGATAAATCATATAGGCCCGCCGCCACCTCAGACCGGCCGTCCACCCCGCTCCAGCACCCACCCCGGCGCATCCTGCATCGCCACCGGCCGCAGGAACCGCTCCATGGCCGCGTAACCAACCGACGTCGACGCAGGCTGCGTCGACGAAGGCCATGGCCCGCCGTGCACCTGGGCCGACGCCACCGCCACGCCGGTCGGCACGCCGGTGAACAAAACCCGTCCCGCAATGCCCTGCGCGGCGCGCACGATGCGCTGCACGTCGTCGGAGGCCTGTTCCGCGCCCCACACCGTCACGGTCAGGCTGCCGCCGACGGCCTGCAATACCCCGACCACGTCGTCACACGACGCCACCCGCACCAGCACGCACGCCGGCCCGAATACTTCCTCTTGCAGCGCATGCTGCGCAATGAAATTGGCGGCCGTGGTGCGCACCACCAGCGGTTGCGGCGGCGCGCTGTCACCGCTGCCATCGCTGCCATCGCTGCCATTCGCGCCGGCCAGCACCGTGTCGACACCCGGCGTCGCCAGCACCCGCGCCACGCCGGCGTCGAAATTGCGCTTCATGCCTGCCGTCAGCATCGGGTGCAGGGTCTTGGACGCCAGCGCGTCGCGCAGCGCCACCTCGAAAGCATCGGCGTCCGGGCCGTCGAACAGCACGACGACGCCGGGGCTGGTGCAAGCCTGGCCGCTGGAAAACGCCATCGAATCGGCCAGCGCCGCGGCTTTTTCCGGGGCCTGGCCGGCCAGCGCCGGCGGCAAGATCACCACAGGATTGATCGAGCCGAGTTCGCCATAGAACGGAATCGGGCGCGGACGCGCATTGGCCTGCTGCCACAGCGCGTGGCCGCCCTTGAACGAGCCGGTGAACGCCACGGCGGCAATGTCCGGATGCCGCACCAGTTCCACGCCGACCTCGATGCCGGCGCCTTCCACCATGCCGATCAGGGCCGCCGGCAAGTCCAGCTTCGCCAGTACGTCCTGCGCGACCGCCAGCACGGCGTGCGACAAGGCCGGGTGACCGGGATGCGCCTTCACCACCACCGGGCAGCCTGCCGCCAGCGCGGACGCGGTATCACCGCCCAGCACGGAAAACGCGAACGGAAAATTACTGGCCGAGAACATGGCCACCACGCCCAGCGGTACCTGCACCCGCGCCAGGTGCGGACGGCCCTGTGGCGGCGCGCCCGCCACAGCGGCGTCTTCCGCCACGGCGAAAGCACGGCCCGCCTCCACCTGCCCGGCAAAGCCGCGCAGCTGGAAAATCGTGCGGTCCAGCTCACCGCTCAGCCGTGGCAGCGGCAGCGAGGTTTCTTCATGGGCAATGCGCACCAGCGCGTCGCGCTGCGCGCCCAGCGCGTCGGCCAGGCCGCGCAGCAGCGCGGCGCGGCGTTCGCCGGACGTTTGCGCCCAGGTGTGTGCGATTCGGGAAGCGGCGGTAACGGCCCCGTTGACCTGGGCCGGCGTGGATTCATGGATGGTCACAAGCTCTCCTGTGTGTATGACGACTGTGCAGGAATCATAGCCAGCGCGTACCATAGCCGGAATCGCAAACATTTCATCACCCTATAACCGTGTCCGAACCCGCCAATACCGACCTGCCCCGCTATGTACCCCGCTCCGCCCTGGCGTCGCTGCGGATCAAGCAATTCATGCTGTTGCTGGCGCTGGGCAACCACGGCTCGCTGCGCAAGGCCGCCGACGAACTGGCCGTCTCGCAGCCGGCCGCCAGCAAGTCGCTGCTGGAACTCGAAGCGGCGCTGGGCACGCAACTGTTCGAGCGCACGCACAGCGGCCTGACGCCGACCGCCGCCGGCCGCTGCGCCATCAACCATGCGCAAAGCATCATCGGCTCGGTGCGGCGCATGAAATACGAACTCGATGCGATCGAACACCAGCGCCAGGAAATCCTGCGCATCGGCCTGATCATGGGCGCCGTCACCGGCGCGTTTTGCGGTGTGGTCAGCCGCGCCTGCGCCGCACAGGAAAACCTGCTGGTGGAAGCGCAGGAAGGCACGTCGGCGGAACTGATGCTGAAACTGCAGTCCGGTGAACTGGACCTGGTGTTTGCCCGATCGGGCCTGGCGGCCGGGCAGCCCGACCTGGAATACCGCGAACTCGACACGGAACCGATCTGCATCGCGGCGGGTGCGCGCCACCCGCTGGAAACCGGCCGCCAGTACACCTGCGCCGACCTGGCCGGCTATCCATGGGTCAGCTATGAACCGAAGGCGCCGCTGGCGGCCCTGCTGGCCGGCTGGTTCGCTGACAGCGGCTGCGCGCCGCCCGCCGTCAAGCTGCGCACCACGTCGGCGCTGGTGACGGTGGCCACGCTGTGCAATACCGAATGCCTGGCCATGCTGCCCAGTTCCGTGTTCAAGCACGTGATGGCCGACGACCGCCTCAAGAAAATCCACACCACCTCGGCGCTGTCGCTCGGTGATTACAGCGCGTACTGGCACCGCCATTCGCTGCGGCTGGCCACCATCCGCGCGGTGCTGCAAGCGGCCGTGTGAAAGGGTATAAGCGGGGTACGAGCGGGGGGTACAGGCGGACGCCCGCTCAGGCGTCGCCACGCTTTTTCTGCGCGATCCACTCGTTGACCACGCGCTCGAGCACCGTCAGCGGCAGCGCCCCGTGCGACAGCACTTCATTGTGGAATTGCTTCAAGTCGAATTTCACGCCCAGTTCCTGCCTGGCCTGCTCGCGCAGCGCGAGGATCTTCAGCATGCCGACCTTGTAGGCCAGCGCCTGGCCGGGGTCGACGAAATAGCGCTCCACTTCGGCAACCACGTCGCCCTCGGCCATGCCGGTGTTGTCGATCATGTAGGCGATGGCCTGTTCGCGCGTCCAGTGCTTGTAATGGATGCCGGTATCGACCACCAGCCGCGCCGCGCGCAACATTTCATCGCGCAGGCGGCCCAGGTTGTCCATCGGGGTTTTCTGGAAACCCAGTTCGCCCGCCAGGCGTTCGGCGTACAGCGCCCATCCCTCCTGGTACGCCGTGAACGGAATGATCTTGCGGAAGAATGGCACGCCCTGCAATTCCTGCGCGATCTGGATCTGGAAATGGTGGCCGGGAATGCCTTCGTGGTAAGCCAGCGTGCGCATCGCGAACTTCGGCGTTTCACCGGGCGTGCGCATGTTGGCGTAAAAGAGTCCCGGACGCGAGCCGTCGAACGCACCCGGCATGTAATACGCGCCCGGCGCCGCGTCCTGCGATTCCGGCGGCACCTGGCGCACTTCCACGCCGAGCCGGGGCCGGATTTCAAACGCGCTGTCCACCCCTTCGTTGATTTCATCGAGGATGGCCTGGTATTGCGCCAGCATGGCCTTCCTGCCCTCTTCCGTGTCCGGATATTGCTGTTCCGGGTTGGAAGCCAGTTGCCGCACGCGCCGGCCGATGCTGCCCTCGGCCAAGCCCTGCTGGCGCAAAATGGCGTCCATTTCCTCGCCCACGCGCGCCACTTCCGACAGGCCCAGGGTGTGCACTTGCTGCGGCGTCAGGCGCGTGGTGGTATGCATGCGCACGGCCCACGCATAATAGGCATCGCCGTCCGGCAGGCTCCAGGCGCCGCTGTTCCGGGTCACCCTGCCCTGCAGCGCCTTGAAGTGCGCGACCAGTTGCGCATAGGCCGGATAGACGCGGTTGGCCAGCGCGTCGGCCGTGCGCGACAGCAGCCGCTGGCGGCTGGCGTCATCCATGGCGCCGGCCGGGATCCTGGCCAGCTTTTCCCGCATGTTCACATACAGCGTGTTTTGCTGCGGCGGCACGGCCACGAAATCCGTCACCTGCTTCAATACCTTGTCGACCATGAAGCGCGGCGGCAGGATGCCGCGCCGTTCGCTGGCCCGGGCCTTGTCCAGCAATTGCGCGAACTTGCGCGGAAACTGCTCGAGCCGCGCCACGTAATCCTCGGCCTCGCCGCGCGTGCCGATCGCATGCACCTGCACCATGAATTCCGGCAGGGTCACCTGCACGCCATCCATCTGGTTCAGCCGGAACGCATGCAGCAGATACGGCTCGCCTTCGGCCTGGATGCGCATGTAATAGTGCAGCGTGTCGTACGACAGCTTGCCCTCGCGGTCCAGGCCGGAGCGGTCATAGCTGTCCAGCGTGACCAGGTCTTCCTTCATGCGCCGCATGGCCTGGACATCGTGTTCGACCGATGCATCATCGAGCCGGCCGCCATAGAAATCCATCCACGGCGGCGGCAGCCGCATCGACGACAGCAGCTCCGGGCTGTCCAGGGCAAAGCGGGCAAACGTGCGCATGTAAAACCAGTCCAGCCGCAGCGGCTTGAACTGCGAGGTATGGGTGAGCAGCACCACGGCCAGCAGCAACAGGCCCATGGTTCCGGTCAACAGCCATTTCAGCGCAGGTTTCATTGTCGGGGCGTCAGCAGGGTTTCAGGCCGCGCAGGTGCGGAAACCCACGAAGATATCATCGCGCGCGGGCAACTGGAAGTGACGGAACTTCGGCGACGCCAGCCGCGCCGGCGTGGCGAACGACGCGCCCCGCAATACCTGGTCGGTCATGAAATGCGGCGCCGAATATTCGCGGTAGGGCCCGGCCGCGAAGCCCGGATACGGCTCGAACGGCGTCGCGGTCCATTCCCACAGCCGCCCCCAGCGGAACGCCGGATGGCCCGACAGCGCCGCGTATTCCCATTCGGCTTCGGTGGGCAGGCGCCGCTGCGCCCACTGGCAATAAGCCTGCGCTTCGAACAGCGATACATGGCGCACCGGCTCGGCGCCATTCAGCGTGCACAGGCGGCCGAAACGCTGCATGCGCCAGTAGCCGCCGTCGCGCTGCCAGTAGCACGGCGCGGCGCGTTCCTGGCGCAGCAGCCAGTCGCGGCCTGCGGCGCTCCAATAGCGGCCATCGTCATAGCCGCCATCGGTCACGAAGTCGCTGAATTGCGCATTGGTGACCAGCGCCGCGTCCATTGCAAAGCCGGGCACGTAACATGGATGCGCGTGCAATTCATTGTCGAAGACAAAACTGCCGTCATGGCGGCTGCCCAGTTGAACGGTGCCGCCGGGGAAGCGGATTTCCGACGGCTGCACCCACGCCGATTCGCCCTGCGCCAGGCTTGGCGGCGCGGCCACGCCCAGCGCCTGCAGCGCCGCCAGCATCGCTTCGCCGCGCAAGTCTTCGTGGGCCAGCGCCAGCCGGTATGGATACAGCGCGGCGTCGTGCGCCACGCCATCGGCGGCGGCATTGAGCAACTGGTCCAGCACGCGGTCCAGCACTTCGTGGCAATACATCTTCACGGCCCCGGTGCTGGGCAAATCGACGTTCCAGCGCATCGCGTGCGGCACCGTGTTGGCGTCGAACCAGTCGTCGCCCTTGCTCAGCAATGGTCCCCTGCGCGCATCGGCCGGGTGGCTGGAGCTGGCCTTGCGCAGCACGAACCACTCCGCGAACCAGGCGATGTGGCCCAGTTCCCACAGCGGCGGGTTCAGGCAGCGCAGTGGCGGCACGCGCGCCGCGCTGTCATAGCCGGCCTGCGCGAAACAGTCGAACAGCGCCAGCGTATAATCGCGCGCATGCTGCAGGGCGTCGGCGAGTTGCCCGGCGTTGGCGGTGCGGAACGACACGAACGATGGAATCTGCATAGCCCCCCGCATGAATGAACCTCGAATGATTTTAACCGGAACTTTTGCCAACATGAGCAACGAACCTGTGAAACTGACGTCCTTTTCCCACGGCGGCGGCTGCGGCTGCAAGATCGCGCCCGGCGTGCTGTCGGAAATATTGAAAAACACCAGCGGTTTCCCGGTGCCGAAGGAATTGATGGTCGGGATTGAAACCGCGGACGACGCGGCCGTCTACAAGCTCAATGATGAGCAGGCGCTGATCGCCACCACGGACTTTTTCATGCCCATCGTCGACGATCCCTACGATTTCGGCCGGATCGCCGCCACCAACGCGATTTCCGACGTCTATGCCATGGGCGGCACGCCGATCATGGCGCTGGCGCTGGTCGGCATGCCCATCAATAAGCTGCCGATCGACACCATCGGCAAGATCCTCAAGGGCGGCGAATCGATTTGCGCGGAAGCCGGTATCCCGATCGCGGGCGGCCACACCATCGATTCGGTGGAACCGATCTACGGGCTGGTGGTGATGGGCCTCGTTCATCCGGACAAGGTCAAGCGCAACAGCGCGGCGCGCGCCGGCGACGTGCTGGTGCTGGGCAAGCCGCTTGGCGTGGGCGTGCTGTCGGCCGCGCTGAAGAAAGGCAAGCTCGATGCGGACGGCTACGCGTCCATGATTGCGTCCACCACGAAATTGAACAAACCGGGCAAGGCGCTGGCTGACTTGCCGGGCGTGCACGCGCTGACCGACGTGACCGGCTTCGGCCTCTTGGGCCACCTGCTGGAACTGGCGCGCGGCGCGGGCCTGTCGGCGCAGCTGGACATGGCGTCGATTCCGCTGCTGCACGGCGTCGAGCAACTGGCCCGCGACGGTTATTTCACCGGCGCCTCGGGCCGCAACTGGGACGCCTACGGCAAGGACGTGGCACTGCCGCCGGGCTTCCCGGCCGAACACCACGCGCTGCTGACCGACCCGCAAACCTCGGGCGGCCTGCTGGTGGCGTGCGACCCGGCCTGCGCCGACGAAGTGCTGGCGCTGTTCGCGCGCGAAGGCTTCGAACACGCCGCCGTGGTGGGGCGCATGGCGGAAGGCCCGGCCGGCGTGACGGTGAAGGCATGATGCGCATGCGTACTGACATCATGATGTGGCTGTCGGCCACGATGCTGTCGGCCACCACCGTCCCGGCCTTGGCCGCCGACCTGCCCACGCAGGACGCCTACGCGCGCGCGCAGCAAATGGTCGACGTCGGTGGCCGCCGCCTGAACCTGTTCTGCATGGGCAGCGGCTCGCCCACCGTGGTGTTCGAGGCCGGCGGCGGGCGGCCGGGTTGGGACTGGTTCCAGGTCCAGCCGGAAGTGGCCAGACACACGCGCGCCTGCATCTATGACCGCGCAGGCATGGGCTTTTCCGACCCGATCGCGCGTCCCGCCACGGCCGCCAACGCCGCCAAGGATCTGGGCTTCCTGTTGAAGAACGGCCGCGTACCGGGCCCGTACATCGTGGTCGCCAATTCCTATGGCGGCATGGTCGCGCAATTGTTCGCGCGCCGGCGCCAGTCCGACATGGCGGCGCTGGTGCTGCTCGACGCCCAGCATGAAGACGAACTGGCGCGCCTGGACAAGCTGACCAACGGCGCCATGAGCGCGAACTACGCCACCATCGTCGACATGAACCGCGCCTGCCTGGAGGCCGCTGAAAAAGGCTTTACGGCGGGCTCGGAACTGGAACGGCAGTGCGTCTCCGGCGCCGAGGATGGCTTCGGCCCGAAACTGGCGGCGGCCGAAGCTGCCATGAAACGCAAGCCGTCGTACTGGCGCGCCAGCGTGTCGGAAGCGGAAAACATCTTCACCGTCAGCGCCGACCAGTTGCGCGCCGCGCGCAAGCCGGTGGGCGCCCTGCCGATCGTGTCGCTGACGCGCGGGATCAGCCCCTACCTGATCCCGGGGCAGCCGCAAAGCGAGGTCAATAAAGCCATCGAGGCGGAAAACAAGGCCATGCAGGATGAAACCGCGGCGCTGTCCGCGCGCGGCAGCAACAAGGTGGCGCCGGGCGCGCACCATGCGATCCACCTCAGTACGCCGCAAGCCGTGGTGGAGGCGGTGCTGCAGGCCATCGAGCTGGCGAAATAGGCCCGCAACCGGCTCGCAGCACCGGCCGCGCCGGGATTTGGCAGATTCCCGCATTTCCCGGCAGGCCGGCCTAATATAATTTGCTTAAAATTTCCTTGACAGGGCCAAAGCTGTTCCCGTACATTTAAGCCCATGTTTACGCATCTGCACCTATCCACTTTCCTGCTACCGGCATCCAGCGCCCTATCGCTGACGCCGCGTCTACCAGCACGCGCTTGATCCAGCGCCTGATCCATTGATCAGCTGAGTAATCAGTACCGCGACCCAGTCGTACCCCTGCGCCGGCCACAAGCCGCGCGAAGTCTACAAACAGGAAAGCTTGCAACGATGTCCACCAAGGCTCTTATCACGCCACGCAGCATGCCCGCGCCACGCGCCGTGCTGCTGCTAATGCTACCGATCGGTTGACGGTCCACGAACCCCGTGGCAGACCGTCAGCCCCGCGCGCCACATCGTTATGCCGATCAGGCTTTCCCCATTCTAGAGACCCAGGAGTACCACATGATGTTGCAAAACCCGGCAGCGAAATACCGCGCCTTCCCCCCAGTGCAATTGGCCGACCGCACCTGGCCCAACGCCGTCATCAGCAAGCCGCCCATCTGGATGAGCACCGACCTGCGCGACGGCAACCAGGCCCTGATCG
>CBIHOX010000085.1:0-25138 GCA_966211685.1 uncultured Pseudoduganella sp. | reverse complement strand
AACCAGTGTGAAAGTAGGTTATCGTCAGGCTAGTTATTAGAAAAGCCCGCTCAGTGATCTGAGCGGGCTTTTTGCATTTGGCGGTCGTAAAAGCGCCAACAGGGAAATGGCGGCCAGCCAGGCTGGCCGCCATCACGATTACGCTTGCTTGCGGCGCGCGCGCGCAACCAGGCCGGCCAGGCCCAGGCCGAGCAGCGCCAGCGAACCCGGTTCCGGTACACGGCCAGGTGGCGTCACCACTGGGCCCTGACCAACGTTGATCACGCTGCCATTCAAGCCTTGCGTGAAGTCGTAGTAGTTATCGAACGGAGTATCGTCCTGGATCTGGAACACCAGTTGTTCCGTGCCTACGATCGAGGCAAACAGCGAAGCCAGGGTCGCGGCATTGTTGTTGGTGAACCAGCCAGTGTCCAGGATGTCGTTACGGAAGCCACCACCGCTGAAACCGCTCAATACATTACCCAGGCCATCGGTTTGCTGGGCATTCACGTTACTCCAGTTGCCGATTTCAATGCCGTTGACCAGCAGGGTGTTCAGCGTGTAGTCAAAGTTGCCGGCAGCGGTGTCGCCGTCCCACAGCGTGAAGCGGAACGCCGCGGCTTGCAGGCCGCCACCCAGCGCATTGCTGACGGCCGCGTTGTAGCCGGTTTGGATGCCGACGGTGCCCGGGTTGCCCTGGTAAGGCGCCGGCGTACCGGAATCATAGAAGCCAACGAACAGGCTGCTGGCAGCCAGCTGGCTGACCACGTGGTTGCCATTCGCGCCAACCAGGTCCACCACGATACCGCCAATGGTGGAGGCGCCAACCGTGGTGACGTCCACGCCGTTTGGCGAAGTGCTGGTGAATGGGGTTGCATGGCTTGCGCCGGATGCCAGGACGCCAGCAGCGATAGCCAGGGAAGTCGCGATTTGCTTCAGTTTCATGCTATTTTCTCCTTGGAAATTTGCCCATCGGACAAAAAGTCCAATGCGGCAACGTTACTGAAAAGTCATTGTCAATGAGCAAATAGCGGGCCAGCTCGACAGTTTTATGGCATAAATATTATTATTGGCAATAAAATCAGGCACTTATGACAACATTGGGATTTACGTCATGACATTCATCAACTTCAATTTGGAAATTTTGTAAAAAAATTCGACAGATATCGTTAATCGTTGACAGTTCGCAACCAGTAGTTTTATAATGCAAGGCTAAAGTTTCAGGATGGCGCTGCAGTTGAAAAGCGACATCCATACAAGTTAAGCTTGATGACCATAGCAAGTCGGTCCCACCCCTTCCCATCCCGAACAGGACCGTGAAACGACTCTGCGCCGATGATAGTGCTGCAACCAGTGTGAAAGTAGGTTATCGTCAAGCTAGTTATTCCGGAAAAGCCCGCTGATCAGCGGGCTTTTCCATTTCCAGGTGTCATCACGCGGTCATATCGCCTGCGTAAGCTGCGGCTTTCTTTTTATGAAGCGAGATCCGCAGTATGTCGAAGCTCCCCCAACTGTCCCTCCTGTCGATCGCCATGGCCGCCGCGCTGACGGCCTGTGGCGGCAGCGATAACCCTGTCCCGGCAATACCAGCCAAGGCACAGATCAATGGCCAGTTCTATGACAGCGCCGTCAGCGGCCTGGAATATGCCGCCGGCGACGCCGCCAAAGCCAGCACCGGGCCGAACGGTGAATTCACGTGCAGGGATGGCGATACGGTGAGCTTCACGATCGGCGGTGTCGCGCTGGGCAGCGCGCCTTGCGCCACCGTCATCACGCCGGTGCAGTTGGCCGGCGCCGCCGCAAGCGACGCCAGGGTCGTCAACCGGCTCATGGCCCTGCAATTGCTGGATGAAGATGGCGATCCGCAAAACGGCATCAAACTGTCCGCGGATGTGAAAGCCGCATTGGCCGGCAAGAGCCTGGACTTCAACGCCGCGCCTGCCGCCTTCCACACCGCGCTGGCGGCGGCCCTGGGGACGGCCGGCGTCAAATACGGTTCCCGCACGGTCGATGACGAGCGCCGCATGCTGGCGCGCGAGCACTTCGAGGACACGCTCGCTTCCCGCCTGGGCGCGCCCAGCGCTGAAGCATTCACGCAGGGCGCCGTCGCGGTGTCGGTCACCCGTTACCAGATCCAGGCCGCCGCCAAGTATTACGTGCCCTATGAAGGAAGCAACGCCAGGGTCAAGGAAGACTTCCCGCAAGGCTTCCTGCCGTCATACGGTTCCGCGCTGGCCTTCAAGGGAATCAACGCCAACGGCGACCTGGAATTCTATGGCTTGACCGACCGCGGTCCGAATGGCGACGGCCCGAATATTCCTGCCTTGGCCGGCAGCGGCGCGGTCGCCTCCAAGATCTTCCCGTCCCCAGGCTTCGCGCCATCGATCGGCGTGATCACGGTCGGCAAATCCGGCGCCACGCTGGCATTGTCCATGCCGCTCAAGGCCGGCAGCACCGTGAACATGACGGGCTTGCCGATTCCTCCCGGTTCCCTGGGCAATTCCGCGGAAGCGCCGGTCATGGATGCAATGAAGTTCGACGCCGGCAAGGCCGCCTTCAGCGCGAACGGCATCGACAGCGAAGCCATCGCGCTGGACAAGAAGCGCAACGTGCTGTGGGTGTCCGATGAATATGGTCCCTTTATCGTCAAGGTCGACCCGGCGACCGGCGTGGTGCTGTCCCGGTACGCTCCGGGCGCCGGCTTGCCGGCGATCTTCGCCAAGCGCCGCGCCAACCGCGGCATGGAGGGCATGGCGCTCGACACCACCACCGATAAATTGCACGGCTTCCTGCAAAGCCCGCTGACCGATGGCAGCGCGCCGTACGCGGTGACCGGCAAGAATGAACAGGTGGAACGCTACGCGCGCTTCACGCGCTGGATGGAATTCGACCCGAATACCGGCGCCGCGACGAAAATGTATGCCTATCCGTTGACGGCTTCCGAGTACCAGGACGGCCGTACCGGCAATGCGAAACTCGGCGACATGGTCGCGCTGGGCAACGGCAAATTCATCGTGATCGAACAGGGCGCAGCCCCTAGTGGCAAGGTCTTCAACAAGCTGATGCTGGTGGAAATCGGCGACGCCACCGACATCAGTGGCGCGGCATTCAACAGCGCCACGTCCGACCTGGAGAAAAGTTCGATGGGCGGCGCGGCGGTCAATGGCGCCGACTGGAGCAAGGTCGTGACCTTGAAGAAGACCGTGCTGCTGGACTTGAATGCGATCGGCTGGCTGGCCGAGAAAGCGGAAGGGCTGGCCATGGTGGACGCCAATACGCTGGCCCTGGTCAACGACAATGACTTCGGCCTGAAGACAAAAATCTTTACGCCCGATGGCGTCGTCGTGGCCGATGCCGATGTCACCAAGTGCAATGTCGACGCAAATGGCGTCATCATCACCAGCGCCACGCCGGGCTGCAACGCGGCCAATACCATCCGTGTCACGCGCGGCGACGACAGGGAACGCGCGGCGCGGCTCTGGCTGATCAAGTTCGGCAAGGCGCTGACGGCGTATTGAGTGTCCCGGACGCCGCCGGGATTGGGTTTTCCATCCGTACCCGCGGCGCGTGTTGTAGGGCGGATCTCGATCCGCCTTTGCATGCATGGCTGGACACCCTGCCCTGCGCGGGTGCCCGCTGTAGGGCGGATCGTGATCCGCCGTGCGTGCACAAGCGGCTTCCCGTGCTGCGGCGGCAGGTCAGCGCATCAACCCGATGATGTGAGAGCTGGCGAACAGCAGCAGGCCGATGCATCCGCCCACGATGGTGCCGTTGATGCGGATGTATTGGAGGTCCTTGCCGATATTGAGTTCGATCTGGCGCGACATTTCGCGCGTATCCCAGCGCTTGACGGTATCGCTGATGTGGCGGGTCAGGAAGTCGGAGAAATCCGGCGCCATGGCGCGCGCCGCGTCTTCCATGTGGGCGTTCAGGGAACTGCGCAAGTCGTCATTGCGCGCCAGTTCGTCACCCAGCCAGCGGCCCATGGCGGCCACCTTCGCATGCAATTCCGAGTTGTCCGACGCCAGGTCGTCGCGCAGCCAGTCGCGCACGCCGTTCCACACTTGCGCGATGTAGGTGTTGGCCGCTTCGCTGTCGCGGATATAGGTTTTCAATTCCGCGGCGCGCTGCTGGAACACTTCATCCTCGCGCAGCCGCACGATGAAGGTCGCGATCAATTCGTCGAGGCGGCGGCGCAGCCGGTGGCTGCGGTCTTCCCGCACCTGCACCAGCAGCGTGTTCAATGCTTCGCTGACCCAGTCGGCGCCTTTTTCGCCCAGCCACGTGGTGGGCAGCACTTTTTCCATGGCGGCGTGTTCGCGCTTGAGCCACTGCACGATGCTGTGGGAAATGACTTCCTGGTTGGCCGGCGCTTCCAGGTGCAGCAGCGCCTGTTCGATGACATCGTCCAGCACTTCCTGGTGGCGGCCGTCGCGCGTCAGCATGTCGAGCACACCGGCCAGCATATGCGCCAGGTCGACCTTTTCCAGCATGGTGTGGAATGCGTTTTTCAGGAAGGTGCGGATGCGCGCATCTTCCGCCATCCCCAGCATGCCCGACGCCACCCGCACCACATAGGCGCCGAGGATGCGGTCATTGGCCGGCTCGGCCAGCCATTTGCCCAGCATGCCGACCGGGTCGTGCTTGCGGATCAGCTCCACCAGCGACGCCGGGTCGAGGAATTTTTCACGCACGAATTGCGCGAGGTTGTCGGCGATGCGGTCCTTGTTGTTGGGGATGATGTTGGTGTGCGCCGAGATCAGCGGGATCGGCACCCGCTTGAACAGCGCCACCACGGCAAACCAGTCGGCCAGCGCACCGACCATGGCCGCTTCCGCCACGGCCTTGACGGCGTCCACCGCCAGGCTGCGCGGCAGGAAGGCGGTAATGACAAAGATGCCGGCTGCCGCCAGCAGGAACATCAGCGCGGTCCGTTTGGCCTTCTTCAGCTCCAGCTCTTTATCCATGACTACTCCGTGATCCGTTCCCAATCAAGGTTGAAGCGGGCCAGGTACTTGCGCAGCCGGTCCGCGTCGTTTGGTTTGGCCTTGCCCTCGCGCGAGACGGCAAACAGCTTGCGGCCCGCGTCCGACATGGTTTTCGATTGCCGGCATACCTCCAGCACGGCCTGCAATTGCAGGCGGTCGAACAAATCCAGTTGCTGCGCCGCGTCATCGCCGAGCACCTGTTCCAGCGTGCGGCCGGGCAACGGCGATGGTGTAAGCGTACGCCATTGTCGCCGCAAGCGCGAGATTTCGGCGCTCACCACGGCGGTGGTGATGCGGCCCGCCTCCGCCAGGGTGGCCATGCGGGTGACGGCGGCCGACAGGTCGCGGAAATTGCCGTTCCAGCGCGCTTCCGGCGACACCGCATAGCGCATGAATTGTTCGCGCGCCTCCTTGTTGAAGCGCGCCACGGCGCCGGTTTCCGCGCCATATTGCGCCAGCAGGTAATCGAGGTTCGGCTCGATGTCTTCCGGCCGCTCGGCCAGTCCCGGCAGCGCGTAGGTCCATAAGTTGATGCGGGCGTATAGATCTTCCCGGAAGCGGCCCGCCGCCACTTCGCGCGCCAGGTCGCGGTTGGTGCCGGCGATGAGCTGGAAATCGCTGTGCACGTCATGGTCGCCGCCCATCGGCAGGAAGCGCTTTTCTTCCACCGCCTTCAGCAGCATGGCTTGCTCATCGAGTCCCAGCTCGCCGATTTCATCGAGGAACAGCAAGCCTTTGTGGGCGGTGCGCAGCAGGCCGGGACGGTCCGACGCGGCGCCCGTGAAGGCGCCCTTCACGTGGCCGAACAGGGTCGAGCCGGCGCCGTCGCCATGCAGGGTGGCGCAATTGACGTCGACAAATGTACCGCTCAACTGGTGGCGGGCTTTCTTCAATTCGAACACCCGCCGCGCCAGGAACGATTTGCCGGCGCCGGTCGGCCCCATCAATAGCATCGGCGCGCGAGAGCGGACCGCCACGTGCTCGATCTCGTCGATCATCAGGTTGAATTGCGGGTTGCGCGTGGCAATGCCGGATTTGAGCAGCGCCACGCCTTCCTGTTGCGCAGACTGGAAACGCTGGGCGATCTGGTCGTAGCGCGACAGGTCCAGGTCGATCAGCGTATAGCTGCCCGGCACGCCGGGCGCGGGCCGGCGCGGCGGCGAGGTTTGCAGCAGGCAGCCGGGAAAATAGCGCGCTTCCGTCATCAGGAACAGGCAGATTTGCGCCACGTGCGTGCCGGTGGTGATGTGCACCCAATATTCCTCGCGCTCGGTGTCGAACGGATAGCCCCGGGCAAAGTCGTACAGGCAGCTGTAGACGTCTTCAAAGTCCCACGCATCCTCGATCGGCAACGCATGGATGCGGACCTGCGTGGAGGGCGAGGAGGCGGCAATATCGTCCTTGACCTGTTCCGCCACATGGCCGTAGCTGCCGTTATAGAACAGTTCCAGGCGGTCGATCAGCAAGTCTTCCTGCTGGGCCAGCGCCACCGTCGGCCGCCAGCGTTCCCACCGGTGGCTGCCGGCTCCCTTGTCCAGCTGGGCGCCGACAAAGCCGAGGATCACGGTTTTCTTTTTCATTTTTGGATAAAGATTTATATGCAGGGATAATCTATCACAATTGCTATCTTTTAGAGTTTCTTGTGATTCCTTTTAAAACAAAGGCTTAGCTTGATTTCCTGGACTGGCACAGCGATTGCAATGGATCAGATACGCGAATTCTCGCGACCGGGTTCCGGCGCCGGGCTGATAATGTCGGATATGCGAAAGAAAGAAGAGTTATGAAAAACTACGAACAAATCGATAACGCGGGCGCCAGCCCGATCAAGATGTGGACCAGTGGCGTGCCGGTGGAGCCCGAAGCCAAGCAGCAACTGGCCAACACGGCGAAGATGCCGTTCATCTACAAGCACATTGCCGTGATGCCGGACGTGCACCTGGGTAAGGGGTCGACCATCGGCAGCGTGATTCCGACCCTGGGCGCGATCATTCCCGCCGCGGTCGGGGTGGACATCGGTTGCGGCATGATGGCCGCCAAGACCACGCTCAACGCGCGCGACCTGCCGGACAACCTGGGACCACTGCGCAGCGCGATTGAAAAAGCCATCCCGCACGGGATGACGCCGAAGACGCGCGGCTACAAGGGCCGCGACGCGGGATCGTGGGAACACCCGCCGACGCCGGTCGACGCCGCATGGGCGCAACTGAAGGATGAATTCGACGTGATTTGCCAGAAGACGCCGCGCCTGCGCAACACGAACAATTACAAGCACCTGGGAACGCTGGGTTCCGGCAACCACTTCGTGGAAGTGTGCCTGGACGAGGAAGGCGCCGTGTGGTTCATGCTGCATTCGGGCTCGCGCGGGGTGGGGAATGCGATCGGCACCCATTTCATCGAACTGGCGCAGCAGGACATGCGCACCCATATCGCCAACTTGCCTGACAAGGACCTGGCTTACCTGGAAGAGGGGACCAGGCATTACGACGATTACGTGCAGGCAGTGGGATGGGCGCAGAAATTCGCGCGCCTGAACCGCGAAGTCATGATGCAAAACCTGATCGCGGCGGTCCGTACCGTGATCAAGAAGCCGTTCGAGACGCACGTGGAAGCCGTCAATTGCCACCACAACTATGTACAGAAGGAGCGCCATTTCGGGAAGGACGTGCTGGTGACGCGCAAGGGCGCGGTATCGGCGCGCGAAGGCGAGTTGGGCATCATTCCTGGGTCGATGGGGGCGAAGAGCTTCATCGTGCGCGGCAAGGGTAATCCGGAAAGCTTCAACAGCTGCAGCCACGGCGCGGGGCGCACCATGAGCCGCAACGAGGCCAAGCGCCGCTACACGCTGGCCGACCAGGTGAAGGCCACGGAAGGCGTGGAATGCCGCAAGGATGCGGCGGTGATCGATGAAATTCCAATGGCGTACAAGGATATCGACGCCGTCATGAAGGCGCAGAGCGACCTGGTGGAAGTGGTGCATACGCTCAAGCAGGTGGTCTGCGTGAAAGGATGAAGATGATAGAACTCGATGGTTCCCAGGGCGAAGGCGGCGGGCAGGTCTTGCGCACGTCGCTCACCCTGTCGATGATCACCGGACAGGCGGTGCGCATCGTGAACATCCGCGCCAACCGCTCCAAGCCGGGCCTGATGCGACAGCACCTGGTGGCGGTGCAGGCCGCCGCCGAGGTGTGCGGCGCCGACATCTCCGCCGTGCAGGTCGGCGCGCAGACGCTGGAGTTCAGGCCGGGCCGCATCCGCGGCGGCAATTACAGTTTTGCCATCGGCACGGCGGGCAGCAGCATGCTGGTGTTGCAAACGCTGTTGCCGGCGCTGCTGTATGCCGACACGCCGTCCACCGTGACCGTCAGCGGCGGCACGCACAACCCGAAGGCGCCGCCGGCGGAATTCCTGCAGCGCGCCTATGGCCGCGCCATGGCCGCCATGGGCGCGCGCATTGAATTCCGGCTCGAGCGGCACGGTTTTTATCCGGCCGGCGGCGGCATCATGTCGGCATCCGTGCAACCGTGCGCGCAATTGCAGCAATTGGCGTTGCTGGCGCCGGGAGCGCGCCGCGACGGCTATGCGGAAAGCTTCATCGCGGCCGTGCCGTACAGCGTGGCGCAGCGCGAACTGGACACCGTTGGCACGGCAATGGGCTGGAGCGGCCAGCAATTGCGGCCGCGCCAATTGCCGGACAAGCACGGTCCCGGCAATGTCTTGCTGATCACATTGGACAGCGAGCATGTGACGGAAGTGTTCGCGGGGTTTGGCGAAAAATCCGTCTCGGCGGAAACCGTGGCAAAACAGGCGGTGCAGGATGCCCGTTTCTACATGGCGTCCGGCGCCGCGGTCAGCGAACACCTGGCCGACCAGCTGATGCTGCCGATGGCGCTGGCCGGTGGCGGCGCGTTCACGGTGGACCGCGTCTCGCTGCACGCCAGGACCAATGCCGACGTGATCAAGCGCTTCCTGCCGGTCGACATCACGTTCGTGCAACAGGAACGCCACAGCCTGTGTACCATCGCGGGACGGTGACGCGGCGGTGGTACAGCGGTTGTGACAAGCGCTGTACCACCCGTTGGCACAGCCGCCGTGACACCTGTTCCGTTCTGGCGCACTTTTCAGCGGTGCGCCGGCGCTGGCGCACCGGCGCCGGCGTGGCACGCCCATTGCTCCTTGTAGGGGATCACTCACACAATGAGACAGCATCCATAAACGCCCCACCATTCTGTTCGCCGCCGCCGCGGCGCTGGTTGCCTCGATGACCGCCTATGGCCATGGCAACGTGACGCCGCAGGGCGTCGACACCACCGGCTTGACCGCGCTGGGAGACAAATGGCGCGATGAAAACCCGTACAAGGGCAACAAGCTGGCGCTGAAGATCGGCAGCTCGGCCTACAACCAGAATTGCGCGCGCTGCCATGGCCTGGAAGCCGTTTCGGGCGGCATCGCGCCGGACTTGCGCCTGCTGGACCGCGATTGCAACAACATCAAGAACGCCACCAAGAAGGCCGCCTGCTTCAAGGACGTCGACAATTACTTCCTGTCGTCGGTGCGCGGTGGCAAGGTGCGCAATGGCGCGGTGTACATGCCGCCGTTCGAGGGCGTGTTCAACCAGGAAGCCATGTGGGCCATCAAGACGTACCTGGAATCCCGCCGCGAAGCCAATTAATCAAGCCTATAAGGGGAGGGCGCCATGCTCCGTCGCACACATTTACTGGGGGCGGCGGCAGCGCTCGCCCTGTCCCTTGCACTGCCGGCCCGCGCGGACTGGGACAAGGTGCAGCAGGCCGGCAGCCTGAAGGTGGCTGTCTATACCGACTTCGCGCCGTTTTCCGGCAAGTCCGGCGGCATCGACGTCGACCTGGCCGAGGCGCTGGCGAAGAAGCTGGGCTTGCGCCTGACGCTGTTGCCGTTCCCGGCAGGGGAAGAACTGGGCGATGACTTGCGCAACATGGTGTGGAAAGGCCATTACCTGGGGTACGGCCCGGCCGACGTGATGTTGCACGTGCCGGTCGATCCGCGCCTGATGGCGTCGCAGGACAAGGTGCAGATCTTCGCGCCCTACCATGTGGAATCGGTGCAGCTGGTCCGCGACATCAAGGCCATGCCCTCGTTCGACAGCCTGGACGCGCTGGCGGGCAAGCGCATTGGCGTGGAAAAAGTTTCGATCGCCGGCATGGTCTTGCTGGGCGAAGCCAACGGCCGCTTCCGCGACAACGTGCGCATCTTCCCGACGGCCGCCGCCGCGCTGGAAGAGTTAAAGGCGGGGAAACTCGATGCCGTGCTGGCCAACCGCTCGGAAATCGAAACCGTCTTCCGCGGCGACCCCGCCTACCCGCTGGCCCCCGCCATCTTCCAGCGCCTGCCGCGCAACGGCTGGGCGGTCGGCATGGCCGTCAAAAAAGGCAACGAGGACGTCGCCCAGCGCCTGCAAGCCGCCCTCAACGACCTGCGCGACAGCGGCGAACTCCAATCCATCTTCGCCAAGCACGGCGTCCGCCAACTCCAACCCTAGGGCCAGGCGTGCGTTGATGCATTCGCCGCCCGCCAGCTTCGATCCGCTGCCGGGCGGTTTTTCCCTTTTAACTGCAGGGCCTCTGTCATTTCGGGCCACATCCCGTGCTGGAAAAATGCCGCTGGCAATGGCTATTTCTTTGCCCTCCGTATGACGTGCGAATCGCCCGCCTGCTCAGTCATGGCGGGCCTGCACTGGCGCTGCCGCAAGGCCTCCGGTCAGGAATGCATCATTGCACGCCTGACCCCAGGGGGTTAGAAGCGGTATTGGGCGGTGGCGCCGAGTTGCCAGTTGCGGGCGGGGGCGGGTTCGTAATAGCGCTTGTTGGTGTCGCCGACGATCACGGAGCCGATGTACTGGCGGTCGAGCAGGTTGTTGACGCGGGCGAATCCGGTCAATGCCCAGGCGCCGGCGTCGTGCCGTGCCGTGAGGCGGGCGTTGATGGTGGCGTAGCCGGGGGCGGCCTTTTCCACGTTGGCGTCTTCCGCGTAGACCCTGGCGCTGGCGACGGTCTCCAGCGCCGCGCCGAGGCAGCCGGTGGCGTCCTTCCATGCCAGGTCCGCATACAGGTTTGCCTTCGGCACGCCTGGCAGGCGGCTGCCCGCGGCCACGGCGCCGAAGGGGGTATCGTAGACGGCGCGCAGCGCGGTCAGCGCCACGCGGCTGCTGAAACCGGCCCCCAGGTCGGCGTCGACCGCCACTTCCGCGCCACGGCGCGAGGTCTTGCCGGCGTTGCGGTAGCTGGTGCGCCCACCGCTGGCCGCATCGACCACCAGCTCGTCGCGCGTCTTGACGTTGAACAGCGCTGCATCGATCCGCACGCCCGAGCCCACAATGGCCTTCATGCCGATTTCACCATGCGTGCTGCGCGCCGGCTGCAGGCGGAAATTGAAGCCGCCGCCGGTGCCCGAGTAGAACAGTTCATTCAGCGTGGGCGTCTCGAAGCCCTGTGCCGCGCTGGCGTACACGTTCAACGTGGGCAAGACCTTGTACAGCACCCCCGCGACCGGCGTGGTGCGCGCATGGCGCAAGCTGCCGCTGTCGTTGCCGTTCGAGAGGAAATTGTCGCGCACCGATACCTTGACTCTGCTGCGCCGCACGCCGCCGCTCCATACCCAGTCGCCGGCCGCCCATTCCGTCTGCACATAAGGATCGGCATTCGACACCACATCCTGTTCGTCGCGCCGCAGCTTGCCCTTCACGCCCAGTTCCGTGCCTGAAAAGTTTTCATATCCCTTGCGGTCATCCGACGAACGGCCATATTCGAAGCCCACCGTGGTACTGAGCTTGCCGCCGCCCAGCGTACGTACGTCCAGCCAGCTGACGTCCGCGCCATGGAAATCCCGGTCGAAGTCCACCACGCCGCCAGAATGGCTGGCCGGCGCCTGGAAGGCGCGGGAAAACGCCTGGTACTGGATCACTTGCCTGTTGCCGGCATAGAGCGACACCTTCAGGCGGCTGTCGCCAAAGCGCTGTTCCCATGCGGCGCCTGCCTGCTGGTGGTCGATGCTCTTGCGCGTGTCGTAGCGTTCAGCAAAGGTGCGCTTGGGCGTCGCCGTATCGGTGCTGTCGGTTTCCCCGGCGCGCGGATCGCGCAGGTAAGTGGCCCAGGCCACCCCCAGCGGGTCTTGCGTATCATGCTGGCGCAAGCCGCTGGCGGTGAGTGTCAGCTTGCCGCCGTCATTGGGGCGCACCGTCAATTTCGCATAGGCCTGATCGCGCCGCGCGGCGCTGTGGTCGCGGTAACCATCGGTGTCGAAGCGCGATGCGTCGAGCAGGTAGCCGATGCCGCCCGCCTGGCCCCGTGCATTGACGTCCACCTTGCGTGCGCCGTCGCTGCCGCCCATGACCGACGTTTCCAGCACCGGCCTGTCCTCCGGTTCACGGGTGAACAGTTGCACGACGCCGCCGGCATGGTTGCCATAGGCGGCGGAAAACGGCCCGCGCAATACTTCGATGCGCCGCGCCTGGTCCAGGTTGAAGGTGGCGGCTTGGCCCTGGCCGTCCGGCATCGTGGCGGGAATGCCGTCCGCCACCAGCTTCACGCCGCGCACGCCAAAGGCGGAGCGGGCGCCGAAGCCGCGCGATGAAATCTGCAAGTCCTGCGCATAATTCTGCCGGTTTTGCGCCACCAGTCCCGGCACGGCGGCCAGCGCTTCCGATGCATTGACCCGCATCTGGGCGGCGCGGATGCGCTCCGCGTCGATTACGTCCACCGCGGCGGGAAAATCAAAGCTGTTGTGTTCCACCCGGCTGCCGCTGACGATGATGACCGGTTCCAGCGCATCGGCCAGCGCGCCGGCGGTAAAGGTGCAGCCCAGCAGGGCCGCGATAGTGTTCAAGCGAATACGGGGTTGCATCTCCATCTCCTCATTGGTTTCCAGTGCCCGGCTTATGGCAAATCGCGGGTCTGCCGGAAACCGTAAGCAATATACCTGCCATGGCGAAACCGCGTGGCACGCGGATTGCATTCCTGACGGGCACGCGCGCACGGACGCGCAGCCCAACTCCAGGAGACCACCATGAAAACCGCCTATTGTCTGCGCGCCGCTGCCGCAGTTGCAACTCTGTTCGCATCCGCCGCCTGCCTGGCCGCGCCGCTGGCATACGTCCCGAATGAAAAATCCGGTTCCGTCAGCGTGCTCGATACCGCCACCGACACCGTTGTGCGCAGCCTGCCCGCCGGCAAGCGCCCGCGCGGCATTGCCTATGACGCGGTCGGAAAACGGCTGTTCGTCACCGATGCCGGCAGCAACACCCTGCTGATGCTGGACACGGGCGAACCGGGCATGAAAACCCGCACGCTGGCGCTGGGCAGCTCGCCCGAAGGCGTCAGCGTCTCGCCCGACGGCCGCTACGCCGCTGTCGCCGTGGAGGAGGGCAACAGCGTCACCCTGGTCGACGCCCGCACCGGCCAGCGCCTGGCAGACATCCCGGTACAGGGCAAGAATCCGGAACACGCCGTGTTCAGCCCGGACAGCCGCTGGCTCTACGTCAGCGCCGAGGAAGCGGAGCAGGTGGACGTGATCGACGTGGCCCAGCGCCGCCAGACCGGCGCCGTGGCGGTGGGCCTGCGCCCGCGCGGCATCGGCTTCCTGCCGGACGGCAGCCGCGCCTATATCGCCTGTGAACTGGTCAATGCCGTCTACGTGGTCGATACCGCCAGCGGCGCCGCCATCGCGAAGATCCCGGCCGGGCGCAACGCCAACGGCATCGCCGTGCATCCGGGCGGCGGCAAGGTGTACGTGTCGAACGGCATCGATGGCAGCGTGATGCAGATCGACACCGCCACCAACCAGGTCAGCGCCACCATTCCGGTCGGCAAGCGTCCATGGAACATGGCCATCACGCCCGACGGCAGCAAGCTGTATGTGGCCAATGGCCGCTCCAACAGCGTCTCCGTGATCGATACGTCGGCGGCCCGCAAGACCGCCGACGTGGCGGTCGGCGAACTGCCGTGGGGTGTGGCGATCCGCTGAACAGGTGGCGCAACAGTGGGACAGCCGATGGCACACCGCTGTTCCGTTCTGTCACAACCTGCAACAGTGCGGTAGCGCAAATGCAGGGCAAACCCCGGCAAAACAGGCTGGCACGGTGTTTGCGAAACAGGGAGTGTGCTCAACGCCAACCGTCCCGCAAGGAACGGCCTGAATCACCACCAACTTATTGAAGAAAGAGGATGACATGAATCTCGCGGACATCAGCAAACTGGGCGTCGCCAATCCCTACAAACAGCGCTACGACAACTTCATCGGCGGCAAATTCGTTCCGCCGGTCAAAGGCGAGTACTTTGCCAACCTGACGCCGATCACCGGCAAGCCATTCTGCGAGATCGCGCGTTCCACCGCGGAAGACGTTGAAATCGCACTGGACGCCGCGCACGCCGCCAAGGATGCGTGGGCCAAGACGTCGCAAACGGAGCGCGCCAACATCCTGAACAAGATCGCCGACCGCATGGAACAGAACCTGTCCACGCTGGCGATCGCCGAGACTATCGACAACGGCAAGCCTATCCGCGAGACCACGGCCGCCGACATTCCGCTGGCGATCGACCATTTCCGTTATTTCGCCGGCTGCATCCGCGCCCAGGAAGGTTCGGTCGCGCAAATCGACGCCAACACCTATGCCTACCACTTCCACGAGCCGCTGGGCGTGGTCGGCCAGATCATCCCGTGGAATTTCCCGATCCTGATGGCCGTGTGGAAGCTGGCGCCCGCGCTGGCCGCCGGCAATTGCGTGGTGCTGAAACCGGCCGAACAAACCCCGGCATCGATCATGGTGCTGGTGGAACTGATCGCCGACCTGCTGCCGCCGGGCGTACTGAACGTCGTCAACGGCTTTGGCCTGGAAGCAGGCAAGCCGCTGGCGTCGTCCAAGCGCATCGCGAAAATCGCCTTCACCGGTGAAACCGGAACCGGCCGCCTGATCATGCAGTACGCCGCGCAAAACCTGATTCCCGTGACCCTGGAGCTGGGCGGCAAATCGCCGAACATCTTCTTCGAAGACGTGATGGAAGCCGACGACGCTTTCTTCGACAAGTGCCTGGAAGGCTTCGCCATGTTCGCGCTGAACCAGGGCGAGGTGTGCACCTGCCCGTCGCGCGTGCTTATCCAGGAATCGATCTATGAAGCCTTCATCGAGCGCGCGCTCAAGCGTGTGGCAGCCATCAAGCAGGGCAACCCGCTCGACGCCTCCACCATGATCGGCGCCCAGGCGTCGCAGGAACAGCTGGAAAAAATCCTGTCGTACATGGATATCGGCAAGCAGGAAGGTGCGGAATTGCTGGCCGGCGGCGTGCGCAATGTCCAGAACGGCGACCTGGAAGGCGGTTACTACGTGCAGCCGACCGTGTTCAAGGGCCACAACAAGATGCGCATCTTCCAGGAAGAGATCTTTGGCCCGGTGGTGTCGGTCACCACCTTCAAGGACGAGGAAGATGCGCTGCGTATCGCCAACGACACCCTGTACGGCCTGGGCGCCGGCGTCTGGACCCGCGACGGTTCGCGCGCCTTCCGCGTCGGCCGCGGCATCCAGGCGGGCCGCGTCTGGACCAATTGCTACCACCTGTACCCTGCCCACGCGGCGTTCGGTGGCTACAAGCAGTCGGGCATCGGCCGTGAAAACCACAAGATGATGCTGGAACACTACCAGCAGACCAAGAACCTGCTGGTCAGTTACAACCCGAACGCGCTGGGCTTCTTCTAACCACAGAACTGATACGCCATGAAAACTGCCGTCGCAAGAGTCATCGCCACCGACGCCGCGCTGGAAATGATCACCGGCCTGCGCCACCGCTATGGGCCCATCATGTTTTTCCAGTCAGGCGGTTGCTGCGACGGCAGCACGCCGATGTGTTACCAGGTCGGAGAGTTCAACCTCAGCGACACGGATATCTACCTCGGCAATCTCGGAGGCGCGCCATTTTATATCGGCATGGAGCAGTACGAATATTGGGAACACACGCAATTGATCATCGACGTGGTGCCGGGGAATGGCGGCATGTTTTCGCTCGATAACGGCTCGGGGCATCGGTTCCTGACCCGTTCGCGCTTGTTCACAGACCAGGAATGCAGTGAATTGGGAATAAAACCATAAGGGAGACTATCGTGCAGAAAAAAATCATGGGGTTGTTGGTAGCGTCGGCTTTCGCGGCGACCAGCAGTGTGTGGGCCGGCGGAGCCGCCGTAACGCAGGCGATGCTGGAAAAGCCGGTACAGGACACGTCGAGCGTGCTGTCGTTCGGCATGGGCTCGCCGGGCCAGCGCTTCTCGCCACTGTCGCAAATCAATACGAAGACCGTCGGCAAGCTGGTGCCGGCGTGGTCATTCTCGTTCGGTGGTGAAAAGCAGCGCGGCCAGGAATCGCAGCCGGTGATCCACAACGGCAAGATGTTCGTCACCGCGTCGTACTCGCGTATTTACGCGCTGGACTTGAAGACCGGCGCCAAGCTGTGGAAATACGAGCACCGCCTGCCGGACGGCATCATGCCATGCTGCGACGTGATCAACCGCGGCGCCGCGCTGTTCGACAACCTCGTCATCTTCGGCACGCTGGACGCGCAGCTGGTGGCGCTGGACCAGGACACCGGCAAGATCGTGTGGAAGGAAAAAGTCGACGACTACAACGCCGGTTATTCGATGTCGGCCGCGCCGCTGATCGCCAAAGGCTTGCTGTTGACGGGCGTGTCGGGCGGCGAATTCGGCGTCGTGGGCCGCATCGAAGCGCGCAATCCGCGCACGGGCGAACTGGTATGGTCGCGTCCCACGGTGGAAGGCCACATGGGCCACCGCTATGACAAGGATGGCAACGCGATCGACAACGGCGTTTCCGGCACCGTCAACAAATCGTGGCCGGGCGAATTGTGGAAGACCGGCGGCGCGTCCACCTGGATGGGCGGCACCTATGATCCTGCCACCGGCCTGGCGTACTTTGGCACCGGCAACCCGGCGCCATGGAACAGCCACCTGCGTCCCGGCGACAACCTGTATTCGTCGTCCACCGTCGCGGTCGACGTGGAAACCGGCCAGATCAAGTGGAGCTACCAGAACACGCCCAACGACGCCTGGGACTTCGACGGCGCCAATGAATTCGTCACGTTTGAAATGGATGGCAAGCGTTATGGCGGCAAGGCCGACCGCAATGGCTTCTTCTACGTGAACGATGCGCAGACCGGCAAGCTGCACAACGCCTTCCCGTTCGTGAAGAAAATCACGTGGGCCACCGGCATCGACCTGAAGACCGGCCGCCCGAACTTCACGCCGGATGGTCGCCCTGGCGATCCGACCCAGGGTGAGGAAGGCAAGAAAGGCAAGACCGTGTTCGCCGCGCCAGCCTTCCTGGGCGCGAAGAACCAGATGCCGATGGCGTACAGCCCGCAAACGAAACTGTTCTACGTTCCTGCCAATGAATGGGGCATGGATATCTGGAACGAGCCGATCTCGTACAAGAAGGGCGGCGCCTACCTGGGCGCGGGCTTCACCATCAAGCCGCTGTTCGAGGATTACATCGGCGCGCTGCGCGCCATCGATCCGAAGACCGGCAAGATCGTGTGGGAAGTCAAGAACAATGCGCCGCTGTGGGGCGGCGCCATGGCGACCGGCGGCGGCCTGGTGTTCTACGGCACGCCGGAAGGCTACCTGAAAGCCGTCGACGCCAAGACCGGCAAGGAACTGTGGAAGTTCCAGACCGGCTCCGGCGTGGTGGCGCCGCCTGTCACCTGGCAGGAAGGCGATACGCAATATGTGGCCGTGGTTTCCGGCTGGGGCGGCGCGGTACCGCTGTGGGGCGGCGAAGTGGCCAAGAAAGTCAACTTCCTGGAGCAGGGCGGCAGCGTCTGGGTATTCAAGCTGGTGAAATAAGCAGCGACGAACACTCCATCCTATTCATCTGTGCATCCCTTCGGCGGCTTCGGCCGCCTTTTTTTATGACATGGGTGCAGCGCCTTCAGGCCAGACATCCACTTAACTTTTGATGGGTGCAGGGCCTTCAGGCCGGGCATCCACATATTAGGAGACATCATGCAAACCACCTTCCTCCCCCCAGCCTCCTTCTCGGCCGCCGCGGCCATCCCCGACATGGCGTCCTACCAGGCGCTGTGCGCGCAGGCGGAGCACGATTATGAAGGGTACTGGGGCCAACTGGCCCGCGAAAACCTGTCATGGCAAGTGCCGTTTACGCGCGTGCTCGATGAAAGCAATGCGCCATTCTTCAAGTGGTTCGATGACGGCAAGTTGAATGTGTCGTACAACTGCCTGGACCGCAACCTGGAAAAGGGCAATGGCGGCAAGACCGCCATCATCTTCGAGGCAGACGACGGCGCCGTCACGCGCGTCACTTACCAGGAGTTGCACGCGAAAGTGTGCCGCATGGCCAATGGCCTGCGTTCGCTCGGCGTCGCCAAGGGCGACCGCGTGGTGCTGTACATGTCGATGTCGATCGAAGCCGTGGCGGCCATGCAGGCGTGCGCGCGTATCGGCGCCACGCATTCCGTGGTGTTCGGCGGCTTTTCCGCGCGCGCGCTGCATGAGCGCATCGTCGATGCCGGCGCGGTGGCCGTCATCACGGCCGATGAGCAACTGCGCGGCGGCAAGCGCCTGCCCTTGAAAGCCATCGTCGATGAAGCGCTGGCGCTGGGCGGCTGCGAATCGGTGCGCAACGTCATTGTTTACCGCCGTACCGGCGCCGACGTGGCGCATACCCCGCAGCGCGACATCTGGCTGCACGACCTGGTGCAGGGGCAGAGCGAGGTGTGCGAGCCGGAGTGGGTGGAAGCGGAACATCCTCTGTTCATCCTTTACACGTCCGGCTCGACCGGCAAGCCCAAGGGTGTGCAGCACGCATCGGGCGGCTACCTGCTGTGGACCGCGCTGACCATGCAATGGACGTTCGACATCAAGCCGGACGACGTGTACTGGTGCACGGCCGATATCGGCTGGGTGACGGGCCACAGCTACATCGCCTACGGCCCCACGGTGGCGGGCGCCACGCAAGTGATCTTCGAAGGCGTGCCGACGTGGCCCGATGCGGGACGCTTCTGGGAAACCATCGAAAAGCACAAGGTCAGCATTTTCTATACGGCGCCCACCGCGATCCGCTCGCTGATCAAGGCCTGCGAGACCGATGCGCGGGTGCACCCGAAGAATTACAACCTGTCGTCGCTGCGGCTGCTGGGCTCCGTCGGCGAGCCAATCAATCCGAAAGCGTGGCTGTGGTACTACCGCAATGTGGGCCGCGAGCGCTGCCCCATCATCGACACGTTCTGGCAAACCGAAACCGGCGGCCACATGATCACGCCGCTGCCGGGCGCCACGCCGATGGTGCCGGGATCGTGCACCTTGCCGCTGCCGGGCATCATGGCCGCCATTGTCGATGAAGCGGGGCACGACGTGCCGAACGGGCAGGGCGGCATCCTGGTGGTCAAGCGCCCGTGGCCATCGATGATACGCACCATCTGGAACGATGCGGAACGTTTCCGCGCCAGCTACTTCCCGGATGAATTGAAAGGCTATTACCTGGCCGGCGATGGCGCGATCCGCAACAAGGACACGGGTTACTTCACGATCACGGGCCGCATCGACGACGTGCTCAATGTCTCAGGCCATCGCATGGGCACGATGGAAATCGAATCGGCGCTGGTGGCGCATCCGCTGGTGGCGGAAGCCGCAGTGGTGGGCAAGCCCGACGCCACCACGGGCGAATCGATCTGCGCCTTCGTGGTGCTGAAGCAGGCGCGCCCCGAGGGCGATGCGGCCAAGGCGCTGGCGGCCGAATTGCGCGCCTGGGTAGCGAAGGAGATCGGCCCGATCGCCAAGCCGAAAGAGCTGCGCTTTGGCGATAACTTGCCGAAGACCCGCTCCGGCAAGATCATGCGCCGCCTGCTGCGCGTGCTGGCCAAGGGCGAATCCGTGACGCAGGATGTGTCGACCCTGGAGAACCCGGCCATCCTCGACCAGTTGGCCAAGGCGCTGTAAGCAAATGGAACAGCCGTGGCGGCGCGGATCATGCCGGTTGATCCAAAGCGGCGCACATGATGCAGGCCGCCACGGCGTTTCCCTCCTGTATGGACCGGGCACGCAATTTGCCCTTCAGGTAGTGCATCGCAATGATGTCCAACCCAGTGTCCAACCATGACTGATTTGTGGATGCCCGGCCTGAAGGCCCGGCGCCCAAAGAAATTTTATTTAAAAATACAGGAGACCGTAATGAACAAGAATACCGTGGGGAGTGTGATTGCCGCAGCCGCAGCGTTGTCCGTGCCGCAGGCGCATGCCGTTGATTTCAAGGCAGGCGACTGGACCGTCGGTGTGGGCGGCATCGTCAACGCGTATTACACGCAAGTGTCGTGCTCCGGCGCTGCCGTCGGCGGGCTGGCGCTGGCGGACCGTGGCCTTGGTTGCGGCGGCAAGAAGGACCGCAGCACGGTGGGTAACGGCCTGCTGCCAAACGGCCTGGTGGCGTCGGCCGGTTCGAACCTGAGCGGCTATGACGTGAAAGCCGTGGTGGCCATCTACAGCGCCACGGCCACCGACAGCGCCATCGCGCAAAACAGCACCGTGGACGTGCGCCAGGCCTACTTCACGTTCGGCAACAGCGACATGGGCACCGTGAAGCTGGGCCGCGACATCGCCCTCTTCGGCGCCAACGCCATCCTTGGCGACATGACGCTGCTGGGCGCGGGCATGCCGGTCCAGGCGACCCAGCGTGGCCGGGTCACCCTCGGCCATATCGGCGCAGGCTACAGCTACATGGGCTACTACGGCCAGATCGCCTATAGCGCGCCCAAGTCGGCCGGCGTGGGTATCGACGTGGCGCTGGTCAGCCCCGTGGCCGATACGCCGGTGATCGCCGCGTCGCGGTACAGCGCGGGCACGGCGCCGCAAGTGCAGGCGCAATTGAGCTGGAGCGGCAGCGGCGCCAAGGTATGGCTGGGCGCGAAGACGCAAAAATTCGAAGCGCTGGCTGCCGGAGGCGACCTGACCATGTCGGCGCTGGAACTGGGCCTGTCGTATGCCGACGGTCCATTTGGCCTGCTGGCCAACGTGCAGGGCGGTAAAGCCATCGGCATCCTGTCCGACGCCGACCAGGGCAACGTCCGTGGCCGCAATTACTTCGTGCAGGGCACGTACAAAACCACCGACAAGCTGAAGCTGGGCCTGGGCTACGGTGTCAGCCGCAACAGCGAAAATACCGCCGGCACGGGTGGCCTGAAACAGAACGCCAACCTGACGCTGGGCGCGTACTACTCGCTCAACAGCGCGATCACGCTGGTGGGTGAGGTAGGCCAGTCGCGCTCCAAGGCCTTTGCCGGCGGCGAAGCGAAAATGAATGGCGCTTCGCTGGGCGGCATCATCTTCTTCTGACCGCAACCGGAATAACCGCGAAAAGGAGGAATGGCCATGATCGCCTTGCACGAATCGCTGGTGGACTGGACTGCGCTGGCGCTGGGTATCGCTGTTGCCGCCGCGCTGCTGGTGCGGATGCGCCGGCCGTTGGGTTGGTCGCGTTATTGGTTGCCTGGCGTGGCGCTGGCGGTGATCGTGGCCAACGCTGGCATTGCGCTCAATGCGGCGGCGGCCGCTGCCTCGGCGCAGCAGCAGGCAGGCAGCGCCGCCTCCGCGGTCGGGATAGGGGCCGTGGCGTCGCTGGCGTGCCTGGTGGTGTTGTTGATGGCGTGGCTGTACCTCAATCCCCGTTTGCGGGTATTGCCCGGTGCGCCGCCGTCGGCGCGGGATGCCGAAGATGACTGTTGCGGCGAGTGCCCGGAATGCAGGGAATCCGGCAAGAATGCAGTCGCCACGGCGGACATGGCGCCATTGGAAAATCCCGGCCGCAAGCGCGCACGCGGGTTGACCATGACGCGGCTGGGAGGTGGATGATGGAACGGCAAGCCTTCCTCTCCGCCGCCATCGGCGCGCTGTCCGGCATGGGAAAAGCGCAGGCGGCGCCCAAGTCGCTGCATCGTGGCTCGGCGCGCGTATTCGGCGCCGACTTGTCGGTCACCGTGCTGTGCGCGGATGAAATGCGCGCGCAGGTGGCGATTGCCGCCGCGCTGTGCGCCGCGCTGGGCGTGGAACGCATGGTGGCGCCGGCCGATGAGGACAGCGCCGTGCATCGCCTCAACCAAGATGGTGCGTTGGCCCGGCCCGAGCCGCAATTGCTGGCCATGCTGTCGCAGGCCTGCGCGCTGTCGAATTTGACGGGTGGCGCATTCGATGTGACGGTGCAGCCGCTGCTGCGCCTGTACGCGGAAGCTGCGCAATGGGGCACCCTGCCGGAACGGCATGCCATCGATGCGGCGCGTTCGCTGGTCGGCTGGCGGCGCCTGGCGTTTGGACGGGAACAGGCGCGGTTCCTTCGGCCGGGGATGGCGCTGACGCTGGAGGGCCTGGCGCAGGGCTATGCCGCCGATATGGCGCTGTCGGCGCTGCGGCGCCACGGCATCCATGATGCGCTGGTCGACACCGGCGCGGTGGCGGCCAGCGGCGATGGCGGCTTGCAGTGGATGTCGGAACTGGGCGGCTTTCATGGAGTGTCGCTTGGCGCCGTGCCCTTGCGGAACCGGTGCATGGCCACGTCGACTGGCGGCAATGGCTGCGGCGCCGGCGGCATCGTGCATCCGGCGTCGGGAGAATTGATGGATGAACTGGCGTGCGTCACCGTGTTGGCGCCGCTGGGGTTGCTGGCGGACGGCCTGTCGACCGCCTTCATGGTGATGGGAGCGAAACAGGCGCACGCACTGGCGGCGCGCCTGCCGGGCATCGATGTCATGACGGTGGACCGGCGCGGCGAAATGCGCCGCTCGGCCGGATTCGGGCTGGTGGCGCCCTGAGTGGGGGCGCCGCTGGCGCGCCCTTACTTCAGGTGCGGCATTTTGCGGTAGATCGTGTTGCGCGACACGCCCAGCGCGCGCGCGGCGGCGGAAATATTGCCGCCATGCGCCTGCAGCGCCTTCTGAATGGCCGTGTATTCCATTTCATCGAGGCGTGCGCCAGGCGCCGGAACGCGCTCGAAGACCGGCTGCGGTTCGGCTGCGATTGCGGCCGCCGTGGTGTCCGCGGGCGCCGGCTGGGCCGCCGCGTTGCATGCCGCGATATCATCCATGAAATCGTCCGGCATGTGGCGCAGGCAGATTTCCTGCTCGTCGCCGGCCATGACGATGGCGGTACGCAGCAAATTCGTCAACTGGCGGAAGTTGCCGGGCCAGCGGTGGCGGCGGAACAATTCCAGGATTTCCGGCGACACGTCGTAACGCCCGTTATTGGATTCGATCGCCAGGATTTTCCTGACCACGGTTTCCAAATCGGTACGCTCGCGCAGCGGCGGCAATTTCACGACCAGGCCATTCAGGCGGTAATACAGGTCTTCGCGGAACAGGCCCTGGGCAATGCGCTCGCGCAGGTTGTGGTTGGTGGCGCAAATGACTTCCACATTGACGGGAATGGATTTGCCGCTGCCCAGCGGCGTCACCATGCGTTCCTGCAGCACCCGCAACAGGCGGGCCTGCAGGCTGAATGGCATGTCGCCGATTTCATCGAGGAACAAGGTGCCGCCGTTGGCTTGCAGGATGCGCCCTGGCGCGCCTTTCTTGCGCGCGCCCGTGAAGGCGCCATCTTCATAGCCGAACAATTCCGATTCGATCAGGGTTTCCGGAATCGATGCGCAATTGACGGCCACGAAGGGGCCGGCGGCGCGCGGTGAATCGTTATGGATGGCCTGGGCCAGCAATTCCTTGCCGGTGCCGGTTTCGCCCATGATCATGATGGGGATGTCCTTGCCCAGCACGCGCGTGACCTTGTCGAGCACCAGTTCCAGCTGCGCATCGCCGGTGCGCAGGTAGCGCAAGCCGGACAACTTGCGCGCCGCATTGGCTGCCAGGTTGCAGGCCGGCTGTGGGCGCGTCTGCTCCTGCGGCACGGACAGCACGTGCTGGAACTGGTTGCTGGCCAGGCGCAATTGGGCGCGGCCGTGCACCCGTACGCCGTTGTGCATGCACATGTCCAGCAAGCCTGGCGCCGCCGTTCGGTAGTGGTCGAACAGCGCCGACACCGGCAAGCCAAACAGGGAACTGAACGTATGCGTTTGCAGCGCGGAATACGTGAGGCCCAGCTGGAACAGGCCGTTGCGGTTGGCGGACAGGAAGCGGCCGCCGGGCGTGAAGGACGCAATCCCCTCCATCAGCGTGCCGATGAATTCAGGCCGCGTGTGGAAGTGGATGGTGATGGCGTCTTCAAACGTGGCGGAAAACAGCTGGTTTTCGATCATCAACGCCGACATCCGCACCAGCGCCATGGTGTGCTGGTGATAACTGCGCTGGTCGCCGGAGACATCGAGCACGCCAACCACGTTGCCCAGGTGGTCCGTGATGGGGGCGGCCGAGCAGGTGAGGAAATGGTTGGCGTTCAAATAATGCTGGTCCGCGTGCACCAGCGCCGGAGCACGTTCCGCGATCGCGGTGCCGATCGCATTGGTGCCCTTGCTTTCTTCCGACCAGGCCACGCCGGGTTGCAATGCAACCCTGTTGGCTTTTTCCAGGAAGTCCGCGTCACCCAGCGAATGCAGGATCACCCCATGGGCGTCGGTCAGGATCACCATGTTGTGGGTATTGATGATCTGCTGATACAACGTTTCCATTGCCGGCAGCGCATGGGCGTGGAGCATGCGGTTTTGCTCGATCAGCAGGGAAAGCTCGTTGCGCGCGATCGGGCCATAGTCCGCGCAACTGTCTGGACAAAGCCCATAGGCCAGCGAGCGTTCGTGGGAAGTGGTGATGATGCCGCCCATTTCGGGGGCGGTGGTCCGGGCAGGTTGCGTGTACATGTCTCCGATTCCTTATGGGCCGTCTGTCGCGGCATGCGGCTGTACCAAAATGTGACACTTGTACCGTCATGGAGCAACTGTTGCGGTACAAGTGTTGCGCCGGCTCATCAGCCGGGTGCGCTATCTGTGGTTGATAGCAATCCTGATGCCAGCTGCTTACACGAACCTGAAATAGTGCTTGCCTATGGGAATTCGGTTTGTTATAGTTCTGTCCCCGCAGCGCTGTGCCAGATCAACGGAAGCAGCGATGTAGAAACAGGGGTTGACGGGAATCAGGAAACACTAGATAATCTCGCTTCTCTGCTGCTGACGAACACAACGCTTCGTCAAATACGAAAGT
>CBIHOX010000084.1:0-25352 GCA_966211685.1 uncultured Pseudoduganella sp. | reverse complement strand
GCAAGGAAGTCATGATGTCGGCCCGCCTGGCCATCAAGTCCAAGCTCGACAACGCCGCCGGCGCTTTCCCCTTCTTCCTCTCCGGCAAGCTCTGACACGCCGCCCGGCCTCCGCCCGCGGGCTGACTGCCGGGGCGGCATGCCGTATCATGGGGGCTTGCCTGTATGAATGGAGCTGCCCATGATTGAAGGAAAATCCCTGCGGAGTGACCTGCATCACCTGGACCGCGCGCTGCAAGCGCTGCAGCGCGCCGCGCTGGACGCGGCCCATGCGGCGGATGCGGCGGATGCAGCCGCGCCACCCTGGATGGCGCCCCTGGCTCGCCTGCTGGCCGAAGTCGACGAAGTCCTCGACGATGAAGAAGCGCCATCCCTGGCGGTCGAACGCGACCTTCATACGCGGGCGGAGCGGCTGCTCGGCCCGCAGGCGCCGTTGGATCCGCTTTTCCGCGGCCGATACGATGCGCTGCGCCTGGCCCACCCGCAGGTGGAACGCGCCCACGCCGCCCTGCTGGACGTGATGGCGCAGCTGCCGTCCCATCCGTTGCCCTAGCCGCCATTGCCGGCAGCAGGCCGCCATCCCTGGCGGCAACGGTGGGAGCGATGCGCCCACGGTGGCGCGCCATGATGCAGCGCCTTGCGGCCGGTCCCGGCGCTTCAGCGGTAGCGCGCAATCGTGGCGATCATGTCGTCGCACTCGACCGGCTTGGCTATGAAATCGTCCATGCCGGCCGCCAGGCATTCGGCGCGTTCGGCCTGCGTGACACCGGCCGTCATGGCAATGATGGTGGTGCGCAAGCCAAGTTCATGGCGGATGGCGCGCGTGGCCGTGAAACCGTCCATTACCGGCATTTGCACGTCCATCAGCACCACGTCATAACGCTGGCCATGGCGCCGCATGGCTTCCAGCGCTTCCTGGCCGTTGGCCGCGATGTCGACCGTCGCCCCGGCGTCCTGCAGCATGGTCGACGCCACCACCTGGTTCAGCGCATTGTCTTCCGCCAGCAGCAGCGCCATGCCGGCCAGTTCCCTGCCGGGCTTGCCCCCCTCGCCCGCCTCCTCCGGCATGGCCGCCCTTCGCGCGCCGCCGGGGCCGTCCCGGGCGCCGTGAGCGCCGTGTCCACCTCGCGCGGCCTGCGCGGTCTGCGCGGCATCGAGCACGGCCGCCAGCAAACCGCGCCGCGTGGCCGGGCAATGCAGCACGGCCGCGTGTTCCAGGCCGGCCGGCAGCGGTTGCGCCATCGCGCCGAAACCCGATACCATGCGCACCACGAACGGGGCCGCGCCTGGCCCGAACGCGCCGCCGTGGGCGCCGGTTTGCCGCGTCTCCTCGGCCTGGGCTGCCTGCCCTGCCTGCGCCATCCGCGGCATCAGCCGCAGCAGCGCCGCCGGCGGAAACGCGGGGCCGGCCACCAGGCCCGCATAGCGCACCCCGGGCGTGCCGTCGAGCACGCGCAGCGCTTCCTCGACTGTGGCGGCGCGGCCAAAACGCCAGCCCCACGGCGCGGCCGCATGCACCAGTGCGCGCGCCGTGTCTTCGTCGTCTTCCAGCAGCAGCACGGCAATGCCGCACAGCGCAGGGGGCGGCGCCGGTGGCTGCGGCGCCGCCGCCACCGGGCCATACGGGATGGTGGCGGTGAAGGTGCTGCCGGCGCCCGGTGTGCTGTCCACCGCGATGACGCCCCCCATCAGCCTGGCCAGCCGCTGCGCGATGGCCAGCCCCAGGCCGGTGCCGCCAAAACGCCGGCTCATCGATGAATCCGCCTGGACGAACGGTGAAAACAGGCGGGGCAGCAGTTCCGGGTCGATGCCGGGCCCGGTATCGGACACGGCCAGCCGCAATGTGGAACGGTCGCCATCGCGCGGACCGCTGCCGATGCGCAGCGTCACGCTGCCCTCGCGCGTGAATTTCAGGGCGTTGCCGGTCAGGTTGATGAGGATTTGTTCCAGCCGCATGGGATCGAGCCGCACGCACGCCGGCGCTCCCGGCTCGAGGTCGATCACCATGCGGATCGGCTTGTCGCCGACGTTGACCGCCATCAGCGCGCCGATCGCCTGCGCCACGTCGTCCACGCATACGTCGGCTTCCGCCAGTTCCATGCGCCCGGCCTCGACCTTGGAAAAATCCAGGATATCGTTCAGCACCGTCAACAGCGTACGCCCTGACGCGGCAATCATGCCGAGGTAATTCTGCTGTTCGGCCGTCAGCGGCGTGCGCCCCAGCAGGTTGGCGATGCCCAGCACCGCGTTCATCGGCGTGCGCAATTCGTGGCTCATGTTGGCCAGGAATGCGCTCTTGGCCTGGCTGGCCGACTCGGCGCGCTCCTTGGCGCCCCGCAATTCCTCGGCGGCCTGGCGCGCTTCCAGTTCCGACTGCGCCAGCACCGCGTTTTTCTCGTGCAGTTCGCGCGTCATGCGGCCGGCCAGCGCCAGCGCCTCGAGCCGCGTGAACGACAGCGAGCGCACCATTTCAAACACGAGGACGCTGACGACCGCCCCCAGCACCAGCACGATCAGGGCTTTTTCGCGGTCGATGCCGGCTTCGAAGCCCGGCGTCGACACCACCCGCACACGCCAGTAACGGCCCGCCTGACCCACGCGGATGGCTTTTTCCAGCGCATGGCGGCGCGCAAACACGGTCTCGCCCGGGGCCGGCGGCGGGCCGCTGCGGTACAGCAGCGGCCCGGCCGCATCCTCATGGACTTCCAGCGCCGTTTCCGGCAGCGCGCCCAGCGCCATGCTGCCGAACAGGTCGCCGATGCGGAATGCGCTGTGGATGAAGCCGGTCAATTCGCGCATGCGCGCCGCTTCGTCGCCGGGATCGGCCCCGCCACGGTAGACCGGGTGGTACATGACGAATCCGGGCGGCGGCGCATCGCCGCGTTCGGTTACCAGGGTCAGGCGCGTGGTGGCGGCAATGCGGCCGCTGGCGGCGGCTTCCAGCAGCGCCGCGCGGCGCCGCGGTTCGGACAGCAGGTTGTAACCCCAGACGCGGCGGTTGGTGCTGTTGAACGGCTCCAGGTATTGCGCCACGGCCAGGTGGCCGCCGACGCCCTGTCGCGGCCACACGCGGAAGGATGGGTCTTCGGCCTGCATGCCGCGCTCATACGCATCGACGTCGCCCTCATCGAGCCAGGCCACGAAGCCCACGCTGGCCGAGCCGGGAAAACTCTGCTCGACTTCCAGTCCCTCGACGAAACGTGTCCATTCGCGCCGCTCCACCGAGTGCGAGGCGGCGAAATACGTGGCGCCGATCTTCAGCAGGCGCTCGTAGTCGGTCAGCCGGCTTTCGATGCGCTGCCAGGCCGTCTGCGCCAGACGGTGAAAATGGTCGGCGGCGCGCTGTTCGGTGTACTCGCCCACCAATTGCCACGACACCGCCGTCACGCCCAGCCCCGCATACAGCACGCACAGCGGCAGCAGCGGCGGCCACTGGATCTCGCCGCGCCGTCCGCCCGGCGCGCGCCACTGCGCATTGCGTTCGGCGTCGGCGCCCGCCATCAGCGTCGACAGCGCGGCCAGGCCGATATACAGTCCGAGCGCCAGCAGGGTGCCATGCTGGTTGCCGACCGCGAACGTGGTGGAGCCGGCGGCCGACGACAGCCACGCCACCAGCGCGATCAGCAACACGATCACGCCACTGCAGCGCTGTCCAAAGCGCCACGCCGCCCAGCCGGCGCAGGGCAGCAGCAGGAACGGCGCGCACGGCAGCGGCGCCATGCCGGCCGGCGGCAAGCCGAAAGCGCCAGCCAGCAGCGCCAGCGTGACCGCGGCGTGCAGCGCGGCTTCGATGCGGTGGCGCGACGGGCGCAAGGCCGCGCCATCGGGCCCGGCGAACGCCAGCAGCGGCGGCGCCACCACCAGGAACGCCAGCAAGTCGCTCATCCACCAGGCCGTGGCGACGGCGGCCGCGTCGGCCATGCCGATGCGCCCCGCCGCCAGCATTGCCGTGGCGCCCAGCGCCGCCACCGGCACCGAGGCCACCGCGGCCGCGGCCGCATACAGGTAGACCTGGCGCAGCCGCTGGAAGCGCCAGACGCCGTCGAAGATGCGCGCCGCCAGGGCGGCGCCCAGCAACACGGTCGCCACATTGGCGGCCGCGATCACGGCCGCGGCGGCAACGGAGGCCGGCGCCAGCGCGCCATGGCCGGCCTCGATCTGCAGGTTGGCGGCCAGCGCGCCAAGCAGCACCGCCCAGGCCATGCGGCGGCCGCACAGCAGCACGGCCGCCACGGCCGGCCCGGTCGGCAGCCAGATCGGCACGGCATTGCCGGTCGTGATGGACATGGTCTGGCCAAGCGCGGCCAGCGCCGCATACAGCACGGCGCACGCGATGACAGCCGCCACCTGCCGCCCACGCGGCTGGGATGCAAGGTTCCAGTCGCGCGGCGCCATCGCCGTCAGGGCCCGTGGCTGCCGGCGCCCTCGGCGGCGACCCGGTACCGGTTGCGGCCCTGCTGCTTGGCCAGGTAGAGCGCGCGGTCGGCCTGGCCCAGCAGCATCTCGATGGAATTGCCGGGTTCGGGCAGCATCGCGCTCAGGCCCACGCTGATGCTGACGTGCGGCGCGGACGGCGATGCCGCATGCGGCAGCCCGAGCGCGGCGACCCGGCCGCAGATCCAGGCGCCATAGTGTTCCAGCGCGGCCCAGTCGGAATTGGGCAGCAGCACCACGAATTCCTCGCCGCCGTAGCGCGCCACGATTTCCGCCGGGCGGCGCGTGCCGCTGCCGATGGCTTCGGCCACGGCTTTCAGGCAGGTGTCGCCGGTCTGGTGGCCGTAATGGTCGTTGTACAGCTTGAAGTGGTCGACGTCGATCAGCCCCACCCCCATCAGGTCGCGCTGGCGCTGGTGCCGCGCGAATTCCTCGGCCATGCGCTCATCGAAGAAGCGCCGGTTGTACAGCCCGGTCAGACCGTCGCGGTTGGCCTGGCCCTGCAGGCTTTGCAGCGCGGCCTGCAGGCGCAGGTGGGTGCGCACGCGGGCCTGCACCACGGGCGCGATCAGCGGCTTGGTGATGAAATCGACGGCGCCGGCGGCCAGGCCGGCCAGTTCGCTTTCGGTGCTGGCCTGCGCGGTGACGAAGATCACGGGGCTGTGCGGCAGGTCCGGGTCGGCGGCGATGCGGCGGCATACCTCAAAGCCGTCCATGTGGTGCATTTCCACGTCCAGCAGGATCAGTTGCGGGCGCTGGCGCCGGGCCATTTCCAGGCCGGCGATGCCGTCCGTGGCGAAAATCACCCGGCCCTGGTCGCGCACCATGGCGGCCAGCAGCTGGATGGTTTCCACGTTGTCGTCGATGATGAGGATGGTGCTGGCGTCGGTTGGCATGGTCATGGCAGGTCTCCCAGCACGTCGAGCACGGCGGCGAAATCGAGCCGCGCCATGGCCTGGTCGATGGCGGCGGCGCGCGCCGGCCCCAATGCGGCGAGGGCGGGACGTAGTTGTGGGTAGTGGGTGGCGGCGTCGATATCGCGCGCGGCCAGCAGGGCTTTCCAGTGCGCGACGGCCGGAACGTCCGCAGCCGGCGGCGGCGCCTCACGGCGCGGCTGGCGCGCCAGCCAGGCCAGCGCGGCGTCGACCGACGCCTGCAATTCGCGCCGGGCCCGCAGGAACAGCTGCTCGTCCGCGGCGCCGGCCTTGACGGCCAGCTCCAGCTCGCGCGACGTGGCGGCAAACGCGCTGGCGCCCAACGTCCCGATACTGCCGCGCAGCGTGTGCAACAGCGCGGCGGCCTGCGCGGCCCGGCCTTCGCGCCACGCCTGCAACGCCCCGTCGAGCTCGCGCGGCGCCACGCTGCACACCTTGTCCATCAGCACCAGCAGCGCTTCCCGCTGTACCGGATGAGCGGCGGCGGCGGCCATCAGGCGGCCCACGTCGAACACCCCGGCGATGAACTCCCTTGCCCGGTCCTGACCACCATCTGTTGTACCTGTTGTCATTATTGCTTGTTCTCCGCCGTATCCCGGGACGCACTGATCATGCTTGCGATCATACTCGCATTCACCTCATCCGTTGGGGCCAGGCGTGCATTCGTGCATTCCCGGCGCCGCCCGCACCGCCCTGCCCCCACAGCGCCAGGCACGGCATGCCACACAGGCGTTCCCGCCCGGACGCATGCCGCAGGAAGGCACGCGCACCGGGACGCGCGGGCAGCCAGAATTGAATGCATCATCGCACGCCTGGCCCCAGGGTGTCGGGGGCGCGCTACAGTCCGCTACAGTCTGCAAGGAAATACCGATTGCGCTTACACTGGAGTCCTGCCTGACAACCGGGGACCGCCCATGATCCAGTTCAATAAAATCCGCAGCCATACCATCCCCACCCTGCAGGCCACCGTCGAGGAATATGTGGAACCAGGGTCCGGCGCCGTGCATATCCATCTGGCCACGACCCAGCCGGACCTGGCGTTCCTGGTGGGGTTTCCGACCGTGCCCGACACCAGCGACGGCCGCGCCCACATCCTGGAACACCTGGCGCTGTGCGGTTCCGGGCGCTATCCGGTGCGCGACCCGTTCTTTTCCATGCTGCGCCGCTCCACGGCCACGTTCATGAACGCGATGACGTACGCCGACCGTACGGTCTACCCGTTCGCGTCGACCGACCGCACCGATTTTTTCAACCTGCTGGACGTCTACCTGGACGCCGCGTTCTTTCCCAACCTCGATTACCTGAACTTCCTTCAGGAAGGCTGGCGCCACACGCTGGAAGACGGCAAGCTCGGTTACCAGGGCGTGGTGTTCAATGAAATGAAGGGCGCGTTCGCCGATCCGATGCGGGCGCTGTACAACGGCATCGGCGCCGCGCTGCTGCAGGATACGACGTACCAGGTGGTGTCCGGCGGCGACCCGCTGGCCATTCCCGAACTGACGCACCAGATGCTCAAGGACTTCCACGCCAGCCACTATCATCCGTCGCAGGCGGTATTCATGACGGCCGGCCCGCTGGACCCGGCCGACATCCAGCGCCACATCGCCGACAAGGTGCTCTCGCGCCTGCCCGGCGGCGCGCCGCGCCGCGTGCCGCAGCTGGCCACGCCGTTCACGGCGCCGCGCGACCATGCGATCCGCATCCCGTCCCAGTCCGGCAAGCCTGACGAATACGGTTTCCAGCTGGCCTGGCTGATGGGCGAATCGGCCGACGCGTTCGTGCACTACCACGCCAACCTGCTGTCGGCCGGCCTGCTGGGCGACGCCTCGGCGCCGTTGAAGAAAGCCATGGAATCGGCCGGCTTCGGCCGCCCGTCCCGGCTGAACGGGCATGACCCCAGCGCGCGCCAGATGCTGTTCCACGTCGGCATGGAAGGCTTGACACAGGACCAGGTCGGCGCCGCCCGTGCGCGCATGTGGGACGCGCTGGAATACGCGGCGCGGCACGGGGTGCCGCACGACATGCTGTCGGCCGCGCTGCGCGACATCCGCTACAGCCAGCGCGACACTTCCAGCGGCCGCATGCCCAATGTGCTGGGCCGCATGCTGCACGCGCTGCCGGTGGCCATGCGCGGCGGCGACGTCGTGAGCGCCTTCGACAGCGACGCCGTACTGGCGCGGCTGGAACAGGACATCGCCGACCCGGCCTTCTTCAAGGGCCTGGTGCGCGCCATGCTGGACTCGCCGGCGCGCCTGGACGTCACCGTGGTGCCCGATCCGGCGTATTTCTCGGCCCGCGCCGAACAGGAGGAAGCCGCGCTGGCCGCGCGCCAGGCCACGCTGACGGACGCCGAACGCAGCCGCATCCTCGACGACTCCGCCGCGCTGGACGCGCACCAGCGCCGCGTGGTCGACAATGGCGTACTGCCGCGC
Source organism: uncultured Pseudoduganella sp. (assembly GCA_966211685.1). Taxonomy (GTDB): domain Bacteria; phylum Pseudomonadota; class Gammaproteobacteria; order Burkholderiales; family Burkholderiaceae_D; genus Rugamonas. The sequence continues at coordinate 17,552 of CBIHOX010000084.1, read as the reverse complement.
ATCCTGCCGTCCGACGTGGGCGCCGAACCGCGCGCGCTGCCCGCGATTCCCGCGCCGGTGGATGGCGCCTATTGCTTCGACATCGCGTCCAACGGCATTTCCTATGCGCGCGTGCATTACGACGTCTCGCACCTGCCGCCCGGGGAATGGCCATGGCTGCAGCTGTATACGGACTTGCGGCGCGACCTGGGCGTGGCCGGCATGAATTACGAGGAAGCCGGCGCGTGGCGCCAGCGCATGGCCGCCACCTTCAGCGTCAACTTCGACGCCCTCATGCGCGAGGATGGCACGCTGCTGCTGGACGTCAGCTTTGCAGCCAGCGGCCTGCGCGAAGAACACCAGAACCTCGGCGACGTGCTGGCCGCGCACATCGCCAGCCCGCGCTTCGACGAACATGAACGGATCGCGTTCCTGGTCGAGCGCATGGTGCGCAACCGCATCAACGGGCTGGCGCAGGCCGGCAACCGCTATGCAGCGCTGACGGCGGCGGCACCGCTGTCGCCGCTGCGCCATGTCGAGGACGTGGCCAGCGGCACGTCCGTGCTGCCGTTCATGGCGCAACTGCAGCGCATGGCGCACACGGCCGATGGCGTGGCCGCCATTGCGGAGCGGCTGGCGGCGCTGCACGCGCGCATCGTGTCCGGCCAGGCCACCCGGCTGTGCGCCGGCGCCGGCGGCGACGCCGATGCGCTGGCGGCGGCGATCCGCCTGCCAACGACGGCTGCCGACCCGGCGCCGGCGAGGGCGGCGACTTCGGCGGCTGCGGGTTGGGCCACCGCGGCGTCCCCCGCCACGCATGCGCCGGCCAACGCCGCGCTGTACGCCCCCGGCCAGGTCAACCATTGCAACATCGCCTGGCCGGCGCCCCGCCAGGCCCACGCCGACGCGGCCGCGCTGGCCGTGGCGGCCGAACTGCTGACGCACCAGGTGCTGCACCAGGCCTTGCGCGAGCAGGGCGGCGCCTATGGCGGATCGGCCGGCTATGCCGGCAACGCCGGCGTGTTTTCCATGATGTCGTACCGCGACCCGCGCCTGGCCGCCACCTACGCCGACTTCCAGGCCGCGATCGACAAGGTGCTGGCCACCGACTTCACGCGGGAACAGGTCGAGGAAGCCATCATTTGCGTGGTGCGCGGGCTGGACCGGCCGGATTCGCCGTACGACGCGGTGCTGGCGGCATGGACGTTGTACCGGCGCGGCATCACGATGGACGTGCGGCGCCGTTTCCGCCAGGGCGTGCTGCATTGCACCCAGGAGCACATCAAGGCCGCCGTGCGCACTTGGCTGAAGGACGCCGCGCCCAGCCGGGCCGCCTTCGTCGGCAACACAACGCAAGACCTGGCGGGACTGGAAGTGGTCGACATGCTGGCGCTGGCGTCCTGATGCCGCCGTTCAATCGTACGGCCCCATCCCGCCATTTCGTGGGAACATGACGGTAAGAAATCTCTCTGTCTTACCGTCATGGAATCTAGCGTCATCCCCGACGATCTCCGCCGCTTCATCCTGCTGCGGATACCGTCGATTCCCTACCTGGAAGCGTTGCTGCTGATGCGGGACAATCCCGACCAGGCATGGGACAGCCATGGCTTGGCGCAGCGCCTGTACCTGGCGCCCGCCGCCTGCGACGCACTGCTGCATCAGCTGGAGCGCGGCGGCATTGCCGCGCCCGCGCCCGGCGTGGCCGACGCCTACCGCTATCAACCGGCCGACACCCAACTGGCGCACATGCTGGACCGGCTGGCGCTGGTCTATGCGCGCCGGCTGGTCGAGGTCAGCACCCTGATACACTCGAGAACCAACAAGAAGGCGCAGGTGTTTGCCGACGCCTTCGTGTGGCGAAAGGATAAATGAATGGCCAGCGTGATTTACCTGCTGTGCGCCGCCACCGCCTTTGCCTGTGCATGGCTCCTGCTGCGCAGTTACCGGCGCACACGCCACCGGCTGTTGCTGTGGAGCGGCCTGTGTTTTTCCGGCCTGGTGGTCAACAACATCCTGCTCGTGCTGGACCGCATCGTGTTCCCGGAGCCGGACGTGGACTTGAGCACCTGGCGCCTGGCGTCCGCGCTGCTGGCGCTGCTGCCGCTGCTGTACGGCTTGATCTGGGAGGATGACTGATGCCGCCGGTGAACGCCACCCTGGTCGGCGCGATCGTCATGGCGGCCGCCGTCATCGCGCTGTTTTTCCTGCGCTACTGGCGCCAGACCGGCGACCGCTTCTTCCTGTATTTCGCGCTGGCGTTTGCGCTGGAGGCGCTGCAGCGCCTGCTGGCCGGCATGCGCCCGGTCGATGCGCCGGACGCGCCGCAGTATTACCTGCTGCGGCTGCTCGCCTATGGACTGATCCTGGCCGCCATCATCGGCAAGAACCGCCGGCCGCCACCGGGACCCTGACGCAACCCGGGCTGGCCGCTCAGCGCAACAAGCCCTTGGCCTTGCGGCCGGCCGCGCCATTCCAGTCCAGCTCTATCCATACCGGCGCATGGTCCGACGGCTTTTCGCGCGCCCGCACGTCGCGGTCGACGCCAGCGGCGGTCAATTTGCCGGCCAGCGCGGGGCTGAGCAGCAAGTGGTCGATGCGCAATCCCGCGTCGCGACCGAAGGCGTTGCGGAAGTAATCCCAGAACGTATAAATGCGCTGGCCGGGATGGGTGGCGCGCAGCGCATCGGTCCAGCCCTGTTCCAGCAGGCGCTGGAAGGCGGCGCGGGTCTCGGGACGGAACAGCGCATCGTCGAGCCAGCGCTCCGGCTTGTAGACATCGAGTTCGGTCGGCATCACGTTGTAGTCGCCGGCCATCACCACCGGCGCGCCGGTCGCCAGCAATTGTTCGCCGCGGTCGATCAGGCGCTCGAACCAGCGCAGCTTGTAATCGAATTTCGGGCCTGGTGCGGGGTTCCCGTTCGGCAGGTACAGGCACGCGACCACGACGCCGTCCACCACGGCTTCCAGGTAGCGGCTTTGCACGTCGTCCTCGTCGCCAGGCAAGCCGCGCCCGATTTCCTGCGCCGGCTTGCGCGACAGGATGGCCACGCCGTTCCAGCTTTTCTGCCCGTGCCACAGCGCGTGGTAGCCGGCCGCTTCGATGGCGGCCGCGGGGAATTTTTCCTGGGGCGCCTTGAGTTCCTGCAGGCAGGCGACGTCGGGCCGGGTTTCATCCAGCCATTGCAGCAGCGCTCCCTGGCGCGCATTGATGCCGTTGATGTTGAAGGTGGCGATCCGCATGCGCCATTGTCGCGCAGATCGCGGCCGGACGCCGCACGGAACCGCCATGCGGGCGGATCGCGCGGTGTCGCATGGCGGATGCGGCGAACGTCAGTTGAAATGCATGCGCCGCCGGCCCTGGCCGAGTACGCGCTCGATAACGGTTTCCGGCACATCGAAACTGCGCATATACGACACCGCCAGTTGCCTGCCCATCGTGTCGTTCAGCATGACGCCATGTTCCACGATGGCCGCCATATGTGTATTGGTCCGCCGCTGCATTGCGGAGTTATTGCCCGTCATCCTGCTACTCCATATCCTACATCCTGCATACAAGGTACCATAATTGCAGAAAATAAACTAGTAAAAATGCAATAACCTTTTCTATATAGTAATTTTTTGCTTTGACTGCACACTTGACCTTCCCCCCATGGCAAGGTTTATAGTGACGGCCTGATACCCGTATTTCGCCGACACCGCCCAACCGATGCACCTGTTCATACGCTGCCTGCTGTGGATATTGATGGCCGCCCTGCCGCTGCAGGGCAGCGCGGCATTGTTCGCCGCATGCAAGTCATCCGTGCCGGCGCCTGCCCATCCATGCCATCCGGCCGGGCTCGATGCCATGGGTAGCGCAATGCATGCGGCGCACGACAGTGCGATGGAATATGCCGGTCGCGCCGCCCATGCCGATGGCGAAGCGGTTGCCGGCGGTGCAGACCGTGCAGACCGTGCGGAAGGCGCCGGCGGCGCGGCCCCGCCGGACCATGGCAAGGCCCCCGTGAAACCGCACGGCAAATGCAGCAGTTGCGCCAGTTGCTGCACGGCGGCGACGGCGCCGCCACTGGACGCCCTGGCGTCCGCTCCCTTCCCGCGTCCCGGCCGCGCGCTTCCGCCCCCCATCCCGCGCATCGGCAGCACCATTCCCGATCCCCTGGACCGCCCGCCCAGGGCGGCCTGATCCGCTCACCTTGCACGCCGCGGCCCAGGCCGCGCCCGCCGGAAGACCGGCAAGACACGCACGTCACAAGGACATCACATGAACATGCTTTACGCCCTGCTGCTCGCGGCAGCCGGCGCCCCGCTTGCCGCGCACGCGCAGGCGGTTGCCGCCGCGCCGCCTTATCAATCCGCCTTTGCCGGCTACCGGGAAGCCCCGCCATCGTTCCAGCCCCCGGACCAGGCGTGGCGCCAGGCCAACCGTACGGTGGCCGCATCCGGGGCGGCCATGGGGCACATGGGAGACGCCGGCCAGACGGGCCATACGGGCCATACTGGCCATACGGGCCATTCCGGCCACGCAGGCCATCCCGGCCAGGCCGCGCAGGCACACCCGGCGGAACAGGGAGCCGCCGCCGACCGCGCGCTCCACAGCGATCGCGCGGATCACGCAGATCACACGGATCACGCGGATCACGCGGATCAAGCCGGCAAGACCGGCAGTGCGAAAGACCAGGACAGGAAGCCTGGCCAGGCGCAGCCACCCTCGCCGCCCATCCATCCCCATCACCGCCGCGGCCATCACGGCGACACCGGCGCCAGCACGCGCCGGCCGGCCGTGCAACCGCATACGGAGCACTGACATGGCCCCCCTCCACCTGATCCCCCGCACGGCCACGGCCCTGGCCCTGGCCGCCCTGGCCGGCTGCGCGACGGTGCCGGCCGACGGCGGCGCCGATGGCGCGGCCCGCCATGCCGGCGAGCGTATCGGCCAGCCCGCGCCGCTGTCGATGGCGGCGCCCGACGCGGCGGCACGCGAGGAAATCGTAGCACTGCTGGCGCAACCGTTGACGCCGGAATCGGCGGTGCGCATCGCACTGCTGAACAGCCCCGCCTTGAAAGCCTCGCTGGCCGAACTGGGCATGACAGCGGCCGACATGGCGCAGGCCGGACGCCTGCGCAACCCCGGCATCGGCTTCGGCCGCGTGCGCGGCGGCGGCGATACCGACATCGACCGCAGCGTCACATTCGATCTCGCAGGCTTGCTGACCTTGCCCGCGCGCAGCGGCATCGCGCGCCGCCAGTTCGAACAGGCGCAGCTGGCGGCCGCCGCGCAAGCCGTGCAACTGGCGCACGAGACGCGCCGCGCATGGTACGGGGCGGTAGCGGCGGCCCAAAGCGCGGCGTTCGCGGCACAGGTGCGCGACGCCGCCGAAGCCGGCGCCCTGCTGGCCGACCGGCTGCGCGGCACGGGCGGCTGGAGCCGCCTGGACCAGGCACGCGAACGCGCGTTTTATGACGACGCGCTCACGCGCCAGGCGCGCACCGGACACGAAGCGCTGGCCGCGCGAGAGCGGCTGGCACGCCTGCTCGGGCTGGAGAGCGCGGACAGCCTGCGCCTGCCCGAACGCCTGCCGGACCTGCCGGCCGCGCCCCGGGAGGCGCGCGAGGCCGAACGCGATGCACTGGAACGCCGCCTCGACGTCCTGGCCGCGCGCGCCGAGGCAGACAACGCGGCGGCCGACGCGGGCCTGACCCGCGCCACCCGCTTCGTCAACGTGTTCGAGGCCGGCTACGCCAACAAGAGCGCCAGCCAGGATGGCGTGCGCATGCCGCGCCAGGACGGCTATGAAGTTTCGCTGGAATTGCCGCTGTTCGACTGGGGCGGCGCGCGCGTGGCCAAGGCCGAGGCGCGCTACCGGCAGGCGCTGCACCGCGCCGCCGACGCCGCCGTGCAGGCGCGTTCCGACGTGCGCGTGGCCTACTCCGGCTACCGCACCGCCTACGACATCGCGCGCCACTACCGCGACCACGTGGTGCCGCGCCGCAAGCAGATTTCCGACGAAGTCCTGTTGCGCTACAACGGCATGCTGGCCTCGGTGTTCGAACTCCTGGCCGACGCGCGCGAACAGCTCACCAGCGTCAACGAATCCATCGAAGCCCAGCGCGATTTCTGGATCGCCGATACCCAGTTACAGGCCGCGCAAACCGGCGCGGGAGCCCAGCCATGACCACACGCAGACATTTCCTCCTGAACGCCGGCGCCGCCACCGTGGCCGCCGCCGCGGTTTCCAAGGCGGGCGCCGCTTCCTTGCCCGAGGCGCCCCAGATGACCAACGCCGGCACCCACGTGCCGCCGCCCCCGCCCAATGGCCGTCCCTACAACCCGGTGGTGACCCTGAACGGCTGGTCGCTGCCCTGGCGCATGAACAACGGCGTCAAGGAATTCCACCTGGTGGCCGAGCCGGTGGTGCGCGAACTGGCGCCCGGCATGAAAGCCAACCTGTGGGGCTATAACGGCCAGTCGCCCGGCCCCACCATCGAGGTGGTGGAAGGCGACCGGGTGCGCATTTTCGTCACCAACAGGTTGCCGGAACCGACCAGCATGCACTGGCACGGCCAGCGCCTGCCGAACGGCATGGATGGCGTGTCCGGGCTGACCCAGCCGCCGATCGCACCGGGCAAGACGTTCGTCTATGAATTCGTGGCGCGCCGCGCCGGCACCTTCATGTACCATCCGCACGCCGACGAGATGACGCAGATGGCGATGGGCATGATGGGCTTCTGGGTCACGCACCCGAAAGACCCGGCGCTGCACGCGGTGGACCGCGATTTCGTGTTCCTGCTCAACGCCTACGACATCGAGCCCGGCAGCTATACGCCCAAGACCAGCACCATGCTGGACTTTAACCTGTGGACCTTCAACAGCCGCGTCTTCCCCGGCATCGAACCGATGAACGTGCGCCAGGGCGACCGGGTCCGCATCCGGGTCGGCAACCTGACCATGACCAACCACCCGATCCACCTGCACGGCCATGAATTCGTGGTGGCCGGCACCGATGGCGGCTGGGTGCCGCCATCGGCGCGCTGGCCGGAAGTCACCACCGACGTGGCGGTCGGCCAGATGCGGGCCATTGAATTCATCGCCGACGCGCCGGGCGACTGGGCCTTCCACTGCCACAAGTCGCACCACACGATGAACGCCATGGGCCACGGCATGCCGAACCTGATCGGCGTCGACCACAGCGGCATCGCGGAAAAAATCAACCGCATCGTGCCCGGCTACATGGTGATGGGCGAGAAAGGCGGCTCCATGGGCGGGATGGAAATGCCGCTGCCGGAAAACACACTGCCGATGATGACCGGCGAAGGTCCGTTCGGCGGCGTGGAAATGGGCGGCATGTTCACCGTCCTGAAAGTGCGCAAGGACCAGAAGCGCGGCGACTATTCCGATCCGGGCTGGTACCGCCATCCGGCCGGCACACTGGCGTACGAATGGACCGGCCAACTGGCTGAACCGGCCCGTTCGGCCGACGCCGGCAAGGCCCTGGCGGCGCCGTCGCAGCCGCAAGCCGAGGTGGAACTCACGGTGCGCAAGCCGGCCGGCGGCGGGCATCACGGTCATTGACCGTCCAGTGCGCAGGCCGGTTCCTGCGCGTCAACGCCGCCGCAAGCGGTGTTTGCCGGCCTGCCCCAGGCTGGCCGCCGCATCAGCCCCCCGCCGCCACCCGCGCAGCCGCCAGGTCCCACGCGGCCTGGCCCACGGTCTTGAACACCGGCGCGCACCCCGGCTGGCCGGGCGGCACGGCGGCCTTGCCGGCCAGGATGTCCCCCAACGCGCGCACCCCGCCCCAATCGATACCGGCCTGGATCAAATCGCCCGCTTCGTGCCGCGCCCCTTCGACGTCGTCGACCACGATGGCGCGTGCATGCAGCAGCGCCGGCGGCAGCTCCGCCATGTTCGGTTTGAACGCGCCGACGCCGATGGCCAGCGTGTGCGCGGCGAGGCGTTCCGGCACCACCGGCACGGCCGACGTGGTCAGCGCCACCACCACGTCGGTTTCCGGCGCCGCGGCCGGATCCGCGTGTACCTGCACCGCCACGCCGGGATGCCGTTCGCGCAGCCTTGCCGCAAAGCCGGCGGCGCGCGCCGCCGAGGGGCCCGTCACGTCCAACTCGCCAATGCCGCCCTGGGTGGCCAGCGCTTCCGCAAGGGCGGCGGCCTGGGCGCCGGTGCCGATCAGCCATGCCGACGCCGGCCGACGCGGCGCCAGCACCTGCATGCCCAGGAGCGTCATGGCCGCGGTGCGGCGCGCCGTGACGGTCGGGCCGTCCAGCAATGCCAGGCGGCGTCCGGTGGCCGTGTCGAACACGATGACTTCGCCCTGGATCGCGGGCAAGCCGCGGCGCGCATTGGCGCCGTGCACGGTAATGAGCTTGGTGACGCCGATGTCGGGCGCCAGCGCCGGCATGCACAGCAGCACACTGTGGGCATCGATGGGGACGACCTTGCGTTCCGGCGCGGCGATCGCGCCGCGCGACAGCTCGGCCGCCGCCCGCGCCAGGGCCGGCACCAGGCGTGCATATGGGAGGGCGGCGGCCGTGGCGGCCGCGTCAAGCATGTCCATGTGGTTTCCCCTTGCCGCCGGCGCGCTTGCGGTATTCGTCCGGCGTTTCATTGGTGAGGCGGCGGTACATTGCAATGAATGCCGAGGCGCTGGCATACCCCAGGTCCAGCGCCACGGTTTCCACGGTCTGCCCGGCTTCCAGCAGCGCCATGGCGCGCACCACCCGCAGGCGCTGGCGCCACTCTGCCAGGGTCATGCCCAGTTCACTGCGGCAGCGCCGCATCAGCGTGCGCTCGGTGGAGTTGGCCGCCCGCGCCAGTTCCGCGACCGGGCGGTTGTCGGCCGGGTCGGCTTCCAGCATGGCCAGCACGGCCGACAGCAACGGATCGTCCGACATCGGCAGGTAGCTGCCGACGCATTGCGCGCCGGCCAGCTGGTCGACCAGCACGCGCAGCAGGCGCTCGTCGCTGTCGTCCGGCGGATTGCGCGGCGGATGCCGGCGCAACTGTTCCAGGATGGCGCGCACCAGCGGACCGACCGCCAGCGCGCAGGGCGCGGCGGGCAAGGCGCCGCACAGCGCTTCGGCGATGTACAGCGAACTGTGTTCGGCCGCCAGCCGGTTCTGTCCGATATGCTCGACCCGCGGCGGCAGCCAGACGCCATACTGCGGCGGCGCCAGGTAATGGCTGCCGGCCAGCTTCACTTCCATCACGCCGCTGAACGAATACACGAACTCGCCCCACTGGTGCACGTGCCACGGATAGATCGTATCGGCGGGCACCTGCACCGCGCGGAAATAGATCGGCGCGGGCAAGGTGTCGGTAAATGGCGGCATGCGGACATGCCGGGGCGGCGCGGCCATGGGGCTCTCCTGGCGGGGTGGCGCTATCGTGTGTCGGTTACACACTATATCAAGCAAAGCTGCCAGCGTCATAATGGTATTCGATTTTTCAAGGGAGACGCCGTGGACACGCGCAAATCACTGGACGGACAGGCCATTGCCATGATGGCGCTGCTGTGCCTGACCTGGAGCATGCAACAGATCGCGCTGAAGGCCACCGCGCACGACGTGCCGCCGCTGGTGCAGATCGCCCTCCGCTCGGCGATCGCCGCGGTGCTGGTGGGCCTGCTGATGGCCTGGCGCCGCGAGCGCTTCACGGCCGGCGCCCTGCGGCCCGGCCTGGCGGCGGGCTTTTTGTTTGCCTTTGAATACCTGCTGCTGGGCGAAGGCTTGCGCCACACCACCGCCGGCCATGCCGTGGTACTGCTGTACACCGGCCCGATTTTCGCGGCGCTCGGCCTGCACTGGAAACTGCCGTCCGAGCGCCTGGCGCCGGGCCAGTGGGCCGGCATCGCGCTGGCCTTTGGCGGCATCGCCGTCACGTTCATCGGCCGCCACGGCGATCCGCGCGCACTGGCCGCCATGCTGGCCGGCGACGCGCTGTGCGTGGCGGCCGGCGCCGCATGGGGCGCCACCACGGTGGTGATCCGGTGTTCCAGGCTGTCCTCGGCGCCGGCCACGGAAACCCTGCTGTACCAGCTGCTGGCCGCGCCCGTCATGCTGCTGCCGGCCGCCGCTGCACTGGGCCAGTGGACATTCCACGCCACGCCGCTGGCCATCGGCAGCCTGGCGTTCCAGTCGGTGGTGGTATCGTTCGCGAGTTTCCTGGCCTGGTTTGCCATGCTGCGGCGCTACCTGGCCTCGCGCCTGGGCGTGTTCTCGTTCCTGACGCCGCTGTTTGCCGTGGCGCTGGGCGGCTGCGTGCTGGGCGAGCGCATCGAAGCGAACTTCATCGCCGGCGCCCTGCTGGTGCTGGCCGGGATCGTGCTCGTCAGCGGGCATGGCTGGCTGGTACAGGGCGTACGGACGCTGCGGCGATTGAACGCCTGATTGCGCCAGACCGGGGACGCCGGCGTGCCGGGCCGCGCCCGACGCGGGGCCGGCGCAGCGGCCGGCCCTTGCCACGTCCAAGGAGCAGGTCCACGCACTGCGCTGAACGCCTGACAAGCGGGCTGGCGGGAGCGAATCGATGCCGCTCCCGCGCACGGTTTACGTGCTGGCGCGCTCGATCAGTTCAAAGCCGGTATCGATGACTTGCGGCCGGACCGGCGCGGCGCCGGGCGGCAGCGCCAGCCGCTGCAGCAACATGTCGGCGGCCAGGCGTCCGATGGCGTGCCCGTCGACCCGCACGCTCGACAGCGACGGATACGTGTGCGCGGCAAAACTCAGGTCGCCGAATCCCAGGATGGCAAGCTGGTCGGGCACCCGGATGCCGCGGCTGGCCGCTTCCGTCAGCGCGCCCTGCGCCAGCGTATCGGAACTGCACACCACCAGGTCGATGTCCGGCGCCGCCGCCAGCAACCGCGCACAGCCTTCACGCCCCAGCTGCAGGCTGGCCGGCACCGGCACGGTTTCCGTGGCCGCCACGCTGACGCCATGGCGCGCCAGCGCCGCCTGCATGCCCTGGTTGCGGCGCGCGGCGCGCGGATCATTGGCGGTCAGCAGCGCGATGCGTCGGTAGCCCTTGTCCAGCATGCGGCGCGCCACGGCCTTGCCGACTTCTTCATGGGAAAACCCCACCACCATGTCGATCGGCGACGGCGTCAAATCCCAGGTCTCCACCACGGGGATCCCGGCCTGCGCCAGGCGCATGCGGGTGGTGTCCGAGTGCACGGTGCCGGTCAGGATCACGCCGTCGGGACGGCGGCTCAGCACGGTTTCCACCAGAATTTCTTCACGCCACAATTCATAACCGGCCAGACCCAGCAGCATCTGGTAGCCGCCGTCGGTGAGCTTGTCGCTGGCGGCCTGCACCATGTCGGTAAAGATCGGGTTGGAGACGGTCGGCAGGATCAGCGCCACCAGCCTGGTGCGGCCGCCCGCCAGCGCCGCGGGGCTGGACGGGGCCGGGTTCTTCGCATAACCGGTTTCCCGCACGGCGGCCTGGATCCGCGCCAGGGTGCCGGGACGTACCAGTTGCGGCTGGTTCAGGGCGCGCGACACGGTAATCGGCGACACTCCGGCCACCCGCGCCACGTCGGCCAGCGTGGCGCTGGTGATATGGCGGGGCGCATTGTCGTCGGGGGGCAGTGTGTCCATGGGCGGCTCGTGGTCAAAGACGCAATTTTAACCGCAGATGGCGCGTGGACAATGCTGGCGTGCTGTGCTGCAGGACCGCCATGCCCTGCCGCTTATGCCGCCCGCTCGTGCGCCGGCGCCGCAGGCTTGCCCTTGAGTTCGAAGCGGCGGATGTCGCCGACCACCAGCAGGTAACACAGGATCGCCACCAGCGCGTTGGCGCCGACAAACACCAGGGCGCCGGCAAACGAGCCAGTGGCCTGCAGGATGTAGCCGATCACGATGGGCGTGGTGATGCCGGCGGTGTTGCCGAACGTATTGAACAGGCCGCCACTGAGGCCGCCCGCTTCGCGCGGCGACGTGTCCGACACCACGGCCCAGCCCAGCGCGCCGATGCCCTTGCCGAAGAATGCCAGCGACATCACCGCCACCACCAGCCAGTCCTGCTCCACGTAGTTACAGACGATCATGCTCATGGCCAGCAGCATGCCGGCCACGATCGGGGTCTTGCGCGCGGCCGACAGTGAATAGCCGGCCCGGATCATGCGGTCGGAAATCACGCCGCCGAGGATACCGCCCAGGAAGCCCGCGATGGCGGGCAGCGCCGCCACGAAACCGGCTTTCAGGATCGTCATGTGGCGCTCCTGCACCAGGTAGACGGGGAACCACGTCAGGAAGAAATACGTGAGCGTGGTGATGCAATATTGGCCAACGTAGACGCCCAGCAGCATGCGGCTGCCCAGCAATTGCCGGATCGTGTCCAGCGTATCGGCCTGCCGCGGCGCGCGCCGCGCCGATTCCAGGTCCACCAGGCCGCCGCCCTGCTCGATATAGGCCAGTTCGGCGGCATTGATGCGCGGGTGCTCGCGGGGGCCGTGGATGGTTTTCAGCCAGACCGCCGACATCACGATGCCCAGCGCGCCCATCACATAAAACACGCTTTGCCAGCCCAGGCTGTGCACCAGCCAGCCCATCAGCGGCGCGAACAGGACGGTGGCGAAATACTGGGCCGAATTGAAGATCGCGGCCGCCTTGCCGCGCTCGGCGGTTGGAAACCAGGCCGACGCAATGCGGCTGTTGCCCGGGAAGGAAGGCGCTTCGGCCGCCCCCACCAGCAGGCGCAGCGCGAACAGCGCCGCTACGGCCGCGGCCCCGGTCAGGAAACCGACGCCGCCCATCATCAGCGTGAACAGCGACCACAGGAAAATACTGAAGAAATACGTTTTCTTTGAACCAAAGCGGTCGAGCAGCCAGCCACCCGGCAATTGCGCCAGCACGTACGACCACGCGAATGCGGAAAATACAAAGCCCATCTGCACCGGTGTCAGGTGCAGGGTCTTGCTCAACTCCGGGCCGGCGATCGAGACCGTCGCGCGGTCCGCGTAATTGATGGTCGTGATGATGAATAACATTGCCAAGATGCCCCATCGCGTGCGGGTACGGGGGTGGTGCTGTTGCGGGTCCATGCTGTCTCCTCAGTAAGTGCCTAGTTTCTCTGATGTGGAAATTTACAGCCAAATCATTATTTGTCATTTCCTGTCATTCAGTATAGCGCCAGGCGCCGGCAAAACGCAAATGCGGAGCAAATCACCATAAACTGTTTGTTTTCAATAGCTTGCGCACATAATTGAACAAAGGCGCAAAAAAATATGTGATCCGGCTTGCAAAAGGCGGCCGTGCCACTTACGATAAAAAATGAAATTTAAAAGAATTTTCACCACAACACATCATTTTCTATCATTTCGAGAGCCGCCATGACCCCTCCCAATCCAGCCGCCACTCCCCTCGTCACCGCCATGCGCGTCATCCCGGTCGCCGGCCGCGACAGCATGCTGCTCAACCTGTCCGGCGCCCATGGCCCGTACTTTACGCGCAACCTCGTGATCCTGACCGACAGCGCCGGCAACACCGGCGTCGGCGAAGTGCCGGGCGGCGAAGCGATCCGCCGGACGCTGGACGACGCACGCAGCCTGGTGGTGGGCCGGCCGGTCGGCCACTACCAGGCCATCCTGAACCAGGCCCGCGCCGCCTTCGCGGACCGCGACCAGGGCGGCCGCGGCCTGCAGACCTTCGACTTGCGCATTGCCGTGCACGCGGTGACCGCGCTGGAAGCGGCGCTGCTGGACCTGGCCGGCAAGTTCCTGGGCGTGCCGGTGGCAGCCCTGCTGGGCGAAGGCCAGCAGCGCACCGAAGTGGAGATGCTGGGCTACCTGTTTTACGTGGGCGACCGCGGCAGGACGGACCTGCCCTATGACGCCGATCCGGACAGCGCCGACGACTGGCTGCGCCTGCGCCATGAGGAAGCCGTCACGCCGGAAGCCGTGGTGCGCCTGGCCGAAGCGGCGTATGCGCGCTACGGCTTCAAGGACTTCAAGCTCAAGGGCGGGGTATTCCGCGGCGAAGAGGAAATCGAGGCCGTGACCGCGCTGGCCGAGCGCTTCCCCGACGCGCGCGTGACGCTGGACCCGAACGGCGGCTGGCTGCTGAAGGATGCGATCCGCCTGTGCCGCGACCAGGGCCATGTGCTGGCATACGCGGAAGACCCGTGCGGCGCCGAGGACGGCTATTCCGGCCGCGAAACCATGGCGGAATTCCGCCGCGCGACCGGCTTGCCCACGGCCACCAACATGATCGCCACCGACTGGCGCCAGATGGGCCATGCGGTCCAGTTGCAATCGGTCGACATCCCGCTGGCCGACCCGCATTTCTGGACCATGCAGGGCTCGGTGCGGGTGGCGCAGCTGTGCGAGGCGTGGGGACTGACCTGGGGTTCGCATTCCAACAACCACTTCGACATTTCACTGGCCATGTTCACCCACGTGGCGGCCGCCGCGCCGGGCCGCATCACCGCCATCGATACACACTGGATCTGGCAGGATGGGCAATGCCTGACCACCAATCCGCTGCGGATCGAAGGCGGCAAGGTGCAGGTGCCAACCGCGCCGGGCCTGGGCGTGGAGCTGGACATGGAAGCCGTCGGGCGGGCCCACCAGCTTTACCGCGACATGGGCCTGGGGGCGCGCAACGACGCCGTGCAAATGCAGTATTTCATTCCCGGCTGGACGTTCGACCCGAAACGCCCCGCCTTCGTGCGCTGAATTTTGGGCGCCGCCAGTGTCAGGCCGCGCGCCGGTGCAATACGTACTGGTTGCGGCCGCGCCGCTTGGCCTCGTACATGGCAGCGTCGCTCAGCCGCAGCAGCTCGGCCGCATCCAGCGCATCGTCGGGGCAATAGGCGATGCCGATGCTGGCCGACACGCGCGCCGAGTCGCCGCAGGCCAGCGCGATCGGCTCGCAGACCGCCGCCAGCGCGCGCCGCGCCACCTCCTGCGCTTCGCCCGGATCGTGCAGGTCGGCCAGCAACAGCACGAATTCATCGCCGCCCAGGCGCGCCACGGTATCGTTGGCGCGCACCGCCTGCTGCAGGCGCAGCGCCACCGCCACCAGCACTTCATCGCCGGCTTCGTGGCCGCAGCGGTCATTGACGGCCTTGAAGCCGTCCAGGTCCAGCGAACACACCGCCAGCAGCGACGCCGCGCGGCCGGCCGCGGCCACCGCATGCACCAGCCGGTCCTGCAGCAGGCGCCGGTTCGGCAAATGCGTCAGCGGATCGCGGAACGCCAGCAGCTCGACTTCGTCCTGGCGCATGCGCTGTTCGGTAATGTCGGTGAACAGCGAAATGTAATGGCTGACCGCGCCATCCGCACCGTCGACCCGGCTGACCGAGAGATAGGCGGCAAACAGGGTGCCGTCGCGGCGCCGGTCCCAGACCTGCCCTTCCCAGTTGCCGGCCCCGTTGAGCGACTGCCACATGCGCTGGTAAAACGCGTTGTCGTGGCGGCCCGAATGCAGGATGCGCGGATTCTCGCCGATCAGTTCGGCGCGGCTGTAGCCGCTCATGGCCTGGAAGGCGCGGTTGGCCTCGATGATGCGCAAGCCGGCATCGACGATCAGGATGCCTTCGGACGTGGCGCCAAACACGCTGGCGGCCAGTTCCAGTTCGCGCTTGCCGGCTTCGTAGGCGGCCTGCATGCGGTTGAAATGGATCGCCAGCCCGGCGATTTCACGCGGTCCGCCGACCGCCGCCCGCACGCCCGAGGCGCCGCGCTCGGCCCGCTGCACGGCCTGCTGCAAGCCGTGCAGCGCGCCCACGGTGGCGCGGTGCAGCCACCACGCGGCCAGCACGCCGGCCGCCAGCGCGACACCGATCGCCACCGCCGCTCCCATCAGCCGCGGCGCGGTGGCCGCCAGCAAGGTGCGTTGCGGCAATTCCGCCACGGCGGTCCAGCCGGTGATCGCCGAGGCGTGGAAAGCCAGCCGTGCCGGCGCGCCGTCGAGCGCCGGCGCCGTCAGTACACCGTTGCCGGCCGCCGCAATGGCCTGGCGCAGCGCGGGCGCCGCTTCACGCCAGCGCCACCGGGCGCCGCCGCTGTGGGCAATCACGCGGCCGTTGCGGTCGATCAGCGCGAACGCGCGTCCGCCGTCGCCCTGCCGGCTGCTGAAATAACGGTCCAGCATGCTGGCCGGAATGCCGTACACCAGGCCCCGGCCCGGTTTGCCATGGCGCGCCAGCGGCAGGTAGACCGCGACATAGGGCTGGCGCGACACCGCGCCCATGAACAGCGGGGTAACGGCGGGCCGGTTGCCGTGCAGCGCCGGCCCCAGCGCGGCCGCCACGGCGCCGCGCGGCAACGGCGCGCCAGGCGGCACCAGGGTGTTCATCAGCTGGTTGCCCTGACTGTCCAGCAGCACCACGGCCGCGCCTGCGGCTGCCGCACCCACCGCATCCGCAGCGGCCGACTGGCGCTGGAATGCCGCCAGGTCGTCCCGGTCCAGCAGCGGCGAGGTGGCCAGCGCTTCGAGCCGCGCCAGGCTGGTGGCGACGACGCCGTCGAACACCTGCGCCACGGCGCGCGCCGCATGGCGCGATTCATCGTCCGCGTCGGCCAGCGCCTGCCAGTACAGACAGGCGATGAATACACAACCGGTAACTATCCCCGGCAAAAGCGCCAGGCACAGCAGCCAGCCCAGCCGGCTGTGGCGCGCCAGCAGGCTGGCGCCGCCACGGATGCCAGTCAAGCCCCACATCTGAAGTTCCTCCCTGCGGCAGCCGGCCATGGCCGGCGTGGTGCCAATACCAATAGTGTGCGCGGTCACGGGGGCTTGCGGAAGGCCAGCATGAATAAGCTGTTGCAAGTAACGGGAATATTTTTGCAAACGTCGCCAAATTTGATCGATGTCAAAGTTTTATGACGGGAGCATGCGCTGGCTGTGCGTTACATTAAATCAGCCCATGTTCGAGCGCGTAGCGCGTCAGGTCGGCATTGCTGGCCATGCCCATTTTTTCCAGGATGCGGCTGCGGTACGTAGTCACCGTATTCGGGCTCAGATGCAAGGTTTCGCCTATCTTCACCAGTGATTCGCCGGCGGCAATCAGCTTGAACACTTCCAGTTCCCGGTTCGACAGCGCTTCCACGCCCTGCGCCCCGCCGCCGCCCACCAGGCTGGCGAGTTTTTCCAGCAGCGCCGGGCTCACATGCTTGCCGCCGCTGGCGGCCTTGCGCACGGCTTCCACCAGCGTCGCGGTGGGGGCATCCTTGGTCAGGTAGCCGGCCGCGCCGCCCTTGAGCGCGCGCACCGCGTAAATGTCTTCGGAATAAGTGCTCAGCATCAGCACCGCCATGCGCGGATAGTCGGTACGCAGCTGGCGCAGCAGGTCCAGGCCGTTCTTGCCCGGCATCTGGATGTCGACCACGGCCACGTCATATTCGCGCTCGCCGAGGCGCTGCAGCGCCTCGGCGGCGTTGCACGCCTCGCCGCCCACTTCGATGCCTTCGGCCGTGCCCAGCATCAGGCGCACGCCGTTGCGGGCAATCGCATGGTCGTCCACCAGCAGCACGCGGATCGCACGGTTCGGTGTCCCGCTCATACCATGCCTTCCAGCGGCAACTGCAGGCGCAGCGTGGTGCCGCCCGCCTCGCCCGGCA
>CBIHOX010000083.1:0-25436 GCA_966211685.1 uncultured Pseudoduganella sp. | reverse complement strand
TGTCGTAACGCGTATGCGTTTCAGGCAGCGGCACCTTGGCCATGCCGCGCCACCACTCGGCTGTCCGCAACAGGTTCAGCGGCACTGTCAATACGCCGTGTTCCGGGAACTCGAAATCGAGTTCGTTGAAGCGGGTCGAGCGCCAGCCCGAATTTGGGGGGACGCCGGGGTCGGCGTTGATGACAAATAATTTGCCCCAGCGCTGCGCCGGGCCGCTATAGCCCAGGTCCAGGCTGACGGTGTCGAATTCCGACAGGTTGACGCCTTTGCCGTCCTGGCCGACGGTGAAGCGGAATTTGCAGTAGGGCCATTCGAAGGCTTTGCGCAACTGGCAGCGCATGGTCAGCGCTTGCGGGCTTTTTTCCAGGGTGGCGATGGAATGTCCTGGACGGCGTTCTTGCATGCCGGGGTTGGCGCCATCGTCATAAACGATGACGTCATGAGGCTGGGCCGCCGACAGTTCGATCACGCGTTCCATGCCATACCGGTGCCACAGCAACAATGTCAGCGTGAGCAACACCAGCACGGTCACCACATAGTGCATCGACTGCAAGGCGCGGGAAGAAAGTGCCATGTGCGTACAGTAAGACCGGGATGGACACCATGCACATCCTTAACAATTCCTAGCGTACCTACTATATTTCGCGGTTGCAATTCTAAAGCGGACTTGTGGTCAAAATGCCGCGTCCCCGGCCCCGGCGCTGATGCCGGTGTGATGCCGGCGCTTAGGCCAGCGCCATTTCCTGCGACGTCTGCGCCACCTGCTGCAACAGCCAGTCGCGGAACACCGCCACGTCGGGACGCGGATGGGGCGCGGCCTGCAGCAGCCAGTAGCCATAGCCTTCGACTTGCATGCGCTGGTCCATCTGCGCGGCCAGGCGGCCATCCTTCAGCATCGGCAATACCAGCGCCAGCCTGCCCAGCGCCACGCCATGGCCTTCCATCGCGGCCTGGATCACCTGGTCGTACTGGTTGAAGTGCAGGTAACCCTTGGGCTGGCGCTTGTCCATGCCGTGCGCGGCCAGCCATGGCGTCCAGTGCAGCCAGGTGCGGCCGCGGTCGTCCAGGTCCAGCAGCACGTGATCGAGCACGCTGTCCGGCTGCGCAAACGCGGTGGTGGCCAGCGCCCTGCTGGCCACCGGCACGACGGCTTCGCCAAACAGGTGCAGCGCGTCGTCCGGCACGTGGACGCGGCCGCCATAGCGGATCGCCAGGTCGACTTCATCCTGCTTCAAATCCACCATGCGGTTGCTGGTGGCCAGGCGGATATCGATGTTCGGGTGCGCCGCCTGGAACGCGCCCAGGCGCGGCAGGATCCACAGCGACGCCACGCCGATGCTGGCGGAAATCGTCACGGGTTTCACGCGCTTTTCCTGTTGCAGCGCGTCGGCCAGGTCGGCCAGCTTGTCGAGCCAGGGCGAGGCCAGGTGGAATAACTGTTCGCCGGCCTCCGTCAGCGCGATGCTGCGGCTGTTACGGATGAACAGTTGCACCCCAAGCCGCTCTTCCAGCGCCTGGATCTGGCGGCTGACGGCCGACTGCGTCAGGCACAGGTCTGCCGCCGCGGCAGTAATGCTGAGACGCCGCGCGGCTGCAACGAATCCACGCAACGCATCGAGGGGCGGCAGCGAAACTAGCCTGTTTTGCATCATGACTCCGGATAGATATTTTTAACGCATTAGAATGCCAGATTAGCGGCGCCACGCGGACAAGCCGCGCAATGCCGGGCCGGACTGCACGGGAAAAAATGCCCGCGCGCGGGCCGGAAAGTGTCAATTATCCCAATGAATCCGTTTTTTCGCAGGCTCCCGCCGCAAGGCCGGGATGATCGCGCTACCAGCGAACGCTTGATTTTGTTGCAATTCCGCGCCGGGCGGGCAGCGGAAACCATCGCCGGTCCGGCATGGCATGGCGCCGCGCTGCTGCGTACAATACCGGGCAGGAGGAGCCATGACGAAACTGATGTTGGTGGAAGACGATGAACGGCTGTCGTCGCTGATTGCGGAATACCTGGCTGCAAACGAATTCGATGTGCACGTGGTGGCGCGTGGCGACGAAGCGCTGGCGCGCTTCCACGCCTTTGCACCGGACGTGGTGGTGCTGGACCTGATGTTGCCCGGCATGGCCGGCAATGAGGTGTGCCGCCAGCTGCGCGCGGTCAGCCAGGTGCCGGTCCTGGTGCTGACGGCGCGCGACGACAGTTACGACCAGGTGGCGCTGCTGGAATATGGCGCCGACGATTTCGTCAACAAGCCGGTGCAGCCGCGCGTGCTGCTGGCCCGCCTGCGTGCGCTGCTGCGCCGCGCCGCGCCCCAGGCCTCCGCGCGCCCCGACATGCTGGTCTTCGGCGCGCTGGAAATCATGTTGACGGACCGCGTCGTGCAATGGCATGGCAAGCCGGTGCCGCTGTCGAACACCGAATACAAGCTGCTGCTGGTGCTGGCCGGATCGGCCGGCACAGTGCTGTCACGCGACAGCCTGCTGAAAAAAATGCGCAACATTGAATTCGATGGCCTGGACCGCAGCATCGACAACAGCATTTCCAAACTGCGCAAGAAATTCGACGATCACGATGGCGAGCGCATCAAGACGGTGTGGGGCGAGGGGTATCTGTTTTCACCGTCGGGGTGGGAAGCGTAAGGCGCAGGTATTCCCCCGGCGGCTTGCCGACCAGCGCCGTGAACTCATTGATGAAGTGGGCCTGGTCGAAGTAGCCGAGGTCGTGCGCCAGTTGCGCCAGCCGGACCGGGGCGCCGGCCTGCAATTGCGCCACCGCTTCATGCATGCGGTAGCGCTTGATGACCCACTTTGGCCCGACGCCGACATGGCGCTGGAACAGCCGCTGCAGGCTGCGCGTGTTCAAGCCCGCATGCGCGGCCAGCGCTTCGACCGTGACCATCGCGCTGTCGGCCGCGATGGCCGCCACCAGCGCATTGGCGCGCGCCACGTCGGCGGGAATGGCCAGGCGCGGCAGCTGCGCCAGCAGGAACGCGTCGGCGGCGGCAAAGCGGTCCTGTGCATCGCCGCATGAACGGATGCGCCGCACATACGCGGGCGCCGCGCCGCCAAACACCGCTTCCGGCGCCAGCCGGCGGTTGGCAATGGCCGCTACCGCGCCTTTGAAGAAAGGCTGGAAGCCGCCCGGGCGGAACTTGATGCCGAACGCATAGCCCTGTCCCGCCAGCAGTTTGGTGAAGCGCGCCGTGTGCACGCCATGGATGCCTTCCGCATCGTGTTCCACCACCAGGTGCACGTTCGGATGCGGCAGGGTTTCCTGGGTTTGCGGCGGGCCGCCGCGCATGTCCCACGCCACGTGCCAGTAATGCTCGACCAGGTCCGCCAACGCGGCGCAAGGCGCCTGGCGCGCGTGGCTGAAGTTGCCAGTGTCGAAACGGGGCACCAGCACGCCGCGCGGTTCGTCGGCGCGGGGCGGGGTGGCGTGTCGCGTTTTTCCAATCATGGGACGGCGGGATGGGTTTTACTGTGGAGACTTATCTTACAGGAGCACGCCACCCATGAAACGACTGGTTCCCCTATTCCTTGCCGCCGCTTGCGCGGCAGCCCACGCAGCAGGAGGCAATGCCATGCAGGCCAGCGGTACGTTCGACATCAACATGACGCCACAGCCGGATGCCCAGCCCTGGGGCCGGCAACGGCTGGAAAAAGTCTTCCATGGCCCGCTGGAAGGCGCGAGCACCGGCGAAATGCTGGCGGTGCGCACGGAAGTCAAGGGATCGGCCGGTTACGTGGCGCTCGAAAAGGTGACTGCCACGCTCGACGGCCGCAAGGGCAGCTTTTTCCTGCAGCACGCCGGCCTGATGGACAAGGGCACGCCATCGCTGACCGTGCACGTGGTGCCGGATTCCGGCACTGGTGAATTGAAGGGGCTGGCGGGCACGATGGCCATCAAGGTGGAAGGCGGCAAGCATACCTATACGTTCAGCTACAGCCTGCCCTGAACTTCCCGCGGCGGCGCCGTCACTCGAATACCGGCGCCACCGCCAGC
Source organism: uncultured Pseudoduganella sp. (assembly GCA_966211685.1). Taxonomy (GTDB): domain Bacteria; phylum Pseudomonadota; class Gammaproteobacteria; order Burkholderiales; family Burkholderiaceae_D; genus Rugamonas. The sequence goes on along the minus strand of CBIHOX010000083.1, from coordinate 21,430 downwards.
GGCGCATTCTGGCTCACCAGTTGGCCCTTGTCGGGGGCGCCATCGAAGCGCACCGTCACCACGCTGTAGGCGTTGCCCGCTTCGTCGGGGAATGCCGGGCCGGCCACGGCCGGCAACGCGGTGCTGTCGCGCCCCGGCGCTTTCCAGCGCACGTCGGCATCGGCTTTTTTTGCAAACGTGAAGCGCACCCCCACGCAATGCCTGTCGCGGTAGGCCGCCGGCTGGACGGTGCGCTGGAATTCCAGCGCCTGGTCGCAGGCCGCGCGCAGTTCGGCCGCCTCGTACACGCCGTCCGCGCGCGCGGCAATTGAAATGCGGGGACGGAACAGGTATGCGCCAAGCTTGCGGTTGACGGTCAGCACCGCGTTTTCGTCATACGCGGCTTTCAGCAGCGGGAACACCGCGCGGCCCACCACGTCGAGCGGCAAGGTCAGTTGCACGGTCTTGCCGGACAAGGCCAGCTTGAAGTCGGCCGGCAGCGGGCTGCCGTCGCGTGCGCTGACCTGGTAATGCTGTTGCAGCAGTTGCTTGGGTTTGCCGTATTTTTCAAACGCCACCATGCCGCGATAGGCGTCGCGGTAACTGATCCAGTCGCTGTCCTGCGCGCGCGCAGGCATCCCGGCCGCGGTGGCGGCCAGGATGATGCAGGCAACGAGCGACTGGATCGGTTTCATGGTCAGAATCGGTAAGCGAGCGCGGTGGAGACGGTCACGCCGGTGGCGCGGTCCGTCAAAAGGCTGTTTTTCGCACCGCCGCGCAATTGCGTGACCTGCACATTGGTGGTCAGCAGCCACGAAGGCGACAGCGCCCAGTTCCAGCGCGCGCTGGCATGGACATCCTTGATGCCGCCGCCCGGCGCGTAAGCCCAGACCGGGGCCGCCGCCGGCGCCTTGCTCTCCAGCGCCATCACCACCGGCATCACTTGCAGCACGTCGTCGCTGCGCAAGCCGAAATAGCCGGTGTTGTAGGCGCGGTTGGCCAGCGTGGCGCCTACCGCCAGCGACAGCGTGTGGTGCGGACCCAGCTCGATCGCGCCGCGCTGCAGGTCGGCGGTCCAGCGCAGGCCGCGCCGGTCCTGGGCCGCGCCGTACAACACGGAATTGGTCAGGCGCAGGCGGTCCGTCAGGTAGTAATTGAAGAAGAAACCGGCTTCCGGGCGCGCGCCGATGTTGCGCAGGCGGTAAGACACGTTGACTTGCATGCCCTTGCCGGTGGCCAGGCCCGGGGGCAGCAGGAGACTGTCCTGGCCCGGATTGGCTACCACGGCCGCCCAATCCACCCAGGTCGCGCCATTGTCCGTGCCGGGGCGCACCAGGACATTGTCCTTGTCTCCCGTGGCGGTGAGCGTGGCCGGCGCATCGAGCACCGACGAGCCATTCTGGCTGCGGCCCGGGTGCAGCGACAGCAGCGGGCCGTATTCGACGCGCGGCGTGGACGACAGGTGCAGGCCGGCGCTCATGCCGGAAATAAAGGCGCCGTTGCTCCAGCCGATCTGCAGCGCCGGCATGGCGCGCAGCCTGCGGTCGGCCCCTCCTTCATAATTCGGCGCCGAACGCACGCCAAGGCCGGCGTACATGTCGTAACTGCCGTCCGGCATCAGGCCGGGCGCGGGTGTTTGCGCCCAGGCGGAACCGGCGCCGCTGCATGCGGCGCCAGCCAGGAGAAGGAAGAGGGACTTGCGCATAATGGATGGATAGTCAACACCGGATGACGGGACAGGCCGTCATTCTAGCGCCCTGCTCTCCATCCGTCTCCACTAGAACCGGAACAGGCTGGAGGCAAACGCCACCGGCTCGCCGCCACGCTCGAGAATGACCACGTCGCCCAGCCCCTGCACGCCGGGCATGCAATCGACCAGCGGGCCGGGCGTTCGTTTCAGCACGTTGGCAAACAGCTTGCCGTCGGCGCGCGCCAGCCCCGTGAACGTGACGGACTGGCACGTCATGCCCACGCCGCCCCAGGCAAACAACACCCGCTGCGTGGAAAAGTCCACCGACGGCATTGGCGTGGCCGCGTCCACGTACTGGGTCCACAGCTTGCGCAGGTGCGGTTCATCGGTAACCACGGTATTGAATGGCGCGCTGTTGTCGGCGGTGCTGAATTTCGCTTCAACGCGCTTGAACTCCACCGGGGTGGGCTTGATCTGCTCGAATTTCACGTTGTCGAACTTGTCCACCACTACCACCGCGGCCGGGGAAGTGATCGCCATCGTGCACATGATCCCCGGTCCTGGCGGCGGCGCAAAGGCGTATGCCACATGCAGCACGCCATCCTGCTCGGATACGCGCTTCACGCCGACGCCGGCGCAGCCGTCAGAGGCGCTGCCGCCCAGGATGACCACCGCCATCTGCTTGCTGAAATCGATCCACGGTTCATGCGGCACGTCGATCATGTTGGCGTTCAGGCGCCGCCACATCACGAACCATTCCTTGGCGTCGCGCACCACCAGGTTTTCCACCGTGCTGTTGCCGGAATATTGATTAACGCTCAATATTTCAGCCTGTACGGTGTTGCCCAGCTTGACCTGCGGCGTCAAGTCCACCACCTCGATCTTGTGTGTGCCGCCCAGGCCCAGGTCGGCCTTGTCGCGGTGTTTCACGATGGTGTCGAAGGTGTCGCGGTAGCGTTCATCGGTGCAACTGGCGCGCGGCCCGGCAATCGTATCGCCGGCCGAGCAGCGCTTCAGTTCCGGCGTGGCGCCAAACAGCGCGTGCGAATACGACGCATCGGCGCAACTGCCCGCCACGTCCCAGAACACTTGCGCGTTGTCGATGATGTACAGGCGATTGAGCTTGTCGCTGCAGGCGGCGCCCTGCGCCATCTTGATGAACACATCCTTGTCCACCGGGGCCGACGGATTCGGTTCGCCCACGGCAATGCCCTGGGCGCCCGGCGTGACGACGGCGGTCATCGGGGCGCCGCCGCCACCGCCGCAGGCGCTCAGGGAAACAACAGCCGCCAGCGCCAGGGCCAGCGGTTCGAGACGCGGGAATGGATGCTTCAATGTTGCCAGTGTGATCACGATGCCTCCGCGATGAGGTTTATATTCGATATCACCATTCTAGGCAGCGGCGGCGCGGACTTCCCCTTCGAAATGTCCGCGAATTGTCTGAAATTTGTAATGCCGGGCGCTTTAATGCCGCGTTTTCCCGCGCTTAAAACTTCGTCACGCTGGCGGAAAACACCACCGGCTCGTTGCCGCGCTCGATGACGATCACGTCGCCGGCGCCTTTCACGCCTTGCGCGCACAGGGTTGCCGGACCGGGAACCGAATCCGTCACGAAGGCATACAGCTTGCCGCCGGCGCGCGAGACGCCCGTGAAGGCGGTGGACTGGCACGTCATGCCCAGGCCGCCCCACGCGAACAACACGGTCTGCCGGGAAAAGTCGACCGCGGGCAGCGGTGTGGCGGGATCGACGTACTGGCTCCACAGCTTGCCCAGCTTTTGCGCGTCCGTCACCACGGCGTTAAAAGGCGCGCTCGTGTCGGCGCCGCTGAATTTGGCCTCGACGCGCTTGAAGTCCACGGGCGCGGCCTTGATTTGTTCAAACTTGACTTGTTCATGCTTGTCCACGACCACCAGGTCGATCAGCGGCGTGATGACCGCAAGGCACGCCGTGCCGGGACCCGGTTCCGGCGCATACGAGTATTCCACGTGCAGCGCCCCGTCCTGCTCCGAGGTGCGCACCACGCCGACGTTGGCGCAGCCGCTGGAGCCATTGCCGGCCAGGATGGCCACCACCATTTTCTTGTCGAAGTCGATCGCCGGTTCCGGCGGCACGTCGGGCGACGGGATAGGAACCGCCGGGTCGGACGGCGTCACGGCCACCCCGGGCTGATGGAGGCGCTTCCACAGCGCGGACCACTCTTTGGCGTCGCGTACCGCCAGGTTTTCCACGCCGATGCCGAAACTGTAGGAATTGACCGTGAGCCGCTCGAACTTCACGGTGTTGCCCAGCTTCGGTTGCGGCGTCAAGTCCACCACCTCGATCTTGTGCGTGGCGCCCAGGCCCAGGTCGGCCTTGTCGCGGTTCTTCACGATGGTGTCGAAGGTGTCGCGGTAGCGTTCATCGGTGCAGCTGGTGCGCGGGCCGGCAATCGTATCGCCGGCCGAGCAGCGCTTCAGTTCCGGCGTGGGGCCATACAGGGCGTGCGAATACGACGCATCGGCGCAGCTGCCGGCCACGTCCCAGAACACTTGCGCGTTGTCGATGATGTACAGGCGATTGAGCTTGTCGCTGCAGGCGGCGCCCTGCGCCATCCTGGTGAACGCGTCCTTGTCCACCGGGGCCGACGGATTCGGTTCGCCCACGGCAATGCCCTGGGCATCCGGCTTGACAGCGGCGGTCACGGGTGCGCCGCCCCCGCCGCCGCCGCAGGCGCTCAGTGAGAGAACGGCCGCCAGCGCCAGGGCCAGTGGTTCGAGACGAAGGGATGAATGCTTCAGTGCCGCCAGTGTGTTCACGATGCCTCCTTGAAGGGTGTTTGGTAAAAGGTGTTTTGTATTTGATGCAACGATTCTAGGCAGTGGCGGCGCGGATTTCCCCTTCGAAATGTCCGCGAATTGTCTAAAATTTGTAATTCCAGCCTTTCCAGCAAATAACTACCCTACAATCCCCGGCCATGAACCGCCTGTTCTTCCGTTTTTTCGTGCTGGTGATGCTGGCCATCGCCGGGGCGGCGTTTGCCGTGCATTTCGCGATCAGCCGGCTCTATGGCGATCCGCTCGAAGATATCGCGCGGCGCCAGGCGGCCGCGCAAATCTTCCTGCTGCAGCATTACGTGGACCAGGCGCCGGCCGACGAATGGCTGGCGCGCCTGAACAAGGTGCGCGAAGTATCGGACGTGCGCTATGACCTGGTGCCGCTGGCGCAAGTGCGCGCCGCGCTGCCGGACAGCCGGCATGCGGCGCTGGAGCGCGGCGAGGTGGTGATCGACGTCGCCAACAAGGCGTTTTTCCGCCGCGTGGACTTGAACGGCGAGCGCTATGTCGGCAGCGAGGACGACGTGGTGCACGCGCAGGGGTTGCCGATCGATACGTCGCAGGCATTGCGGCAGGAAGGCTTGCGCTACGCTATCGTGGCGCTGGCGCTGCTGGTGCCGATCGCGCTGTGGTCACGCTCGCACTGGCAGGGCTTGCAGCACCTGTCGCGCGTGGCCGACGATTTCGGCGCCGGCCAGTTGACGGCGCGGGCCGTGATGCCGCGCTCGGCCAGCATTTATCCGCTGGCCGAGCGCATGAATGCGATGGCGGCCCGTATCGGACAATTGCTGGAAGCGCAGCGCAACCTGCTGCATTCGGTCTCGCATGAAATCCGCACGCCGATCGCGCGGCTGGAGTTCGGGCTGGAATTGCTGCGCAGCGCGGCCGGCGTGGACGACGATCCCGACGCCGGCCGCGGCAACGGCAGCGCCGCGGCGCTCGGCAAGCGCATCGATGCGATGGAAAACGATTTATACGAATTGAATGCGCTGGTCAGTGAATTGCTCGGCATGACGCGGCTCGACAGCGGCCAGCCGCTGCAGCGGCAACCGTTCGACCTGGCGCACGCGCTGCGCGATTGCATTGCCGGCCTGCCGCCTGGCGCGCCGGTCGAGGCGCATATCGGCGACGACGTGGGCACGCTGGACGGCGATGCGCGGCTGCTGATGCGCGCGGTCGGCAACCTGGCCGGCAATGCCTGCAAATATGCCGCGCGGCGCGTGGTGGTGGCGGCGGTGCGGCGTCACGATGGCGTGGAAATCACGGTCGATGACGATGGCCCCGGTATTCCCTCCGACGAGCGGGAACGCGTGTTTGAACCGTTTTACCGGCTGGACCGCAGCCGCGACCGCAGCACGGGCGGCTTTGGCCTGGGCTTGTCGATTGCGCACAAGGCCATTGCACTGCATGGCGGCACGGTGTGCATCGAAGACAGCGCGCTGGGCGGCGCGCGATTCGTGGTGCGGCTGGCTGCTTAGTGCCTGCTAATTGGCTGCTTAGTGGCCGCTCAGTGGCTGCTCAGTGGCTGATGAGTGCCGCGTGCCTGGCCAGGCATGGGCTGGAGCCGCCTTTAGACGCGCAACGGGACCGGATGGTGCTTGTCGCGTCCCACGCGCTCGAATTCCGAAATCACCTGGGCGCCGAACAGCAGCAGGGTGGCCCCGATTTCCAGGCTGAACATGACGACGATCGCGGTGGTCAGCGAGCCATACACGACATTGACCTGTGACAGCGTGGTGAAATACCACACCAGCACGTGGCGCGCGATTTCCCACAGCGCGGTGGCCGTGACGCCGCCGATCAGCGCATGGGAAAACGACAGCCGCCCGACCGGCATCACCAGGTAAATCGACGTCAGCACCAGCACTTCGCCCACCACGCCCAGCAGGTACAGCAAAAAGCCGGACACGCCCTGCAGCGACCATACCTGGCCCAGCAACATCACTTCCTTTTGCCCCATGACCTGCAGCACGCCGGCCGCCACCGTGACCAGCAGCGCGCCGATGCCCAGCGACAGGATATAACAGTACGGCAGCACGGCCGACACCAGGTAATGGCGGCGCCGGATCGCCACCCGGTGCAGGAAGATCACCGACATCGCGTTTTCCAGCACGGTGAACGCCAGCGAACTGAAAAACAGCATGGTGCCGGCCAGCACCCAGCCAATCACACTGCGCTGCTGCAGGAACAGGCTGACTTCATGGACGATGGCGCGCGACTGGCCGGGAATCAGCCATTCCAGGTAACGGCCTATGGTTTGCAGCAATTCCGCATCGTCGAACCAGTGCGACAGCACCACGGCCACCAGCATCAGCAGCGGGACAATGGATAACAGCGAGTAATACGCCACCGCCCCCGCCAGCAGCAAACCCTGGTTGGCGCGGAAGCCTTTGATGCACTGAAGCAAGAATGCGACCGGATGGGCAGCAACCCAGGCGGCAGCCTTACGGTTGAGTATACGCATGACCCCATTGTACGCACCCCAACGGCGTCCCGGCGTCCCGCTCACCCCGGTCATGTCACACCCCGGGGTCAGACCCCAGGGGTGACAAACTTGCGTAACATCAAACATGTCACACCTCGGGGTCAGACCCCAGGGGTGACAAACTTGCGCAATATCAAACGTGTCACATGCCGGGGTCTGACCCCAGGGGGACACAGCGGGCTCTGCCGGGGTGTCAGGGGGGCGATTGGGTGGCGCGGCGCCGTTCGACCAGGTCAATATCGAGGTAGCGCCAGTTGGTCAGTTCGACCGGGTGGCGTTTGTAGTTTTTCAGCCAGGGCTGGCGGATGTCGGCGGAAATCGGGTGCGTCAGCAGCACCCACGGGTTGTACGCGTGGATCAGCTGGTTCATCTCGCGGTACAGCGCGCGCCGTGCCGGCGTGTCGTCCATGGCGTGCGCCTGTTCATAGCGCTCGTTATAGGCCGGCAAATTGAAGCGCGCGTAATTCGCGCGGCCACTGTTGGGGCCATACAGCAGCTGGTAGTAATTGTCGCCATCCGGGAAATCCGCGATCCAGTTGGCTTCGTACATCATGACCTTGCCCAGCCGCGACGCCTTGATGATTTCAGTCTTCTTGTCGCTCTTGAATTGCACGCGCAGCCCGATGGCGTTCAGGTTCTTGCGCCACAGTTCATCGCGCAGGCGGCCCACGGTGGTGGGTTCGGTGTGCATGGTCAGCAGCAGCGGGCGGCCATTGGGCTGGGTGCGGAAGCCATCCTTGCCGGTCTTGTAGCCGAAGCGGTCCAGCAGCGCGCGCGCCGTGGCCGGGTCGTATGCCACCGGGCTTTTGTAGGCGGGATCGTAGCCCCGCACGTTGGGCGGCAGTGGCGATTGCGCCGGCAGCGCCAGGCCGTTCTTCAACAGCGCGATATCTTCCGGCCCGTTGTAGCTGAGCGCGATGGCGCGCCGCAGCGCGACTTTTTCCTTGCCATAGCCGCCCACCACGGGGTCGTCCATGTTCATCCACAGGTAATACGTCTGCAGCACCGGGAACGGTGACAATTCCATGCCGCGCCGCGCCAGTTCCGGCTTCAGCGCCAGCGCCGCGCCGTCTTTCAGCACCATGCCGCGCATGGATTCGGGCACCTGCTCGATATAGTCGAATTCCCCGTTCAGGAAGCCCAGCATGCGCGACTGGTATTCCTCCACCACCTTCACCTCGATGCGCTGCACCAGCGGCAGGCGCCGGCCTTCGAGCTTGGCCGCATAGCTGCGCGTTTCCGGCGGCGTATCGGGACCGGCGTGGAATACCGTGTCGCGGAAGCCCGGATTGGCCAGCAAGGTGATCCTGTCGCTGCGCTTCCATTCGCCAAGCACGAACGGGCCGGTGCCGACCGGATGGTTGCCCAGCTGCGCGCCATACGCTTGCGCCGCCTCGCGCGCCACCACGCTGGTGGCCGGCATGGCCAGGTAAAACAGGAAATTCGGGTCGGGCGCGTTGAGGCGGATGCGCAGCGTGTAGCGGTCCACGGCCTGCAGGCCGGGGATGTCGGTGGCGTCGCTGTACTGTCTTTTCAGCGCCGCGTCGCCGGCGAGCTTGCCGTCGAACAGGAACAGCCATGGCGACTTCAACACGGGGTCGTACAGGCGCTTGATGCTGAAGACGTAATCGTCGGCGGTGACTTCGCGCTTCTTGCCCTTGAACACCGGGTCGGGCGTGAAATAAATGCCGGGGCGCAGGTGGAACGTATATGTGACGCCATCCTTGTCCAGGCGCGGCATGTCGCGCAGGGTATTGGGCTGCAATTTCACGGGGCGCGCCAGGTAGGCATAGCGCAGCAGCGGGTCGAACAGGTTTTCCAGCAGCGCCAGCGTGGCGATATCGGACGCGGTGGCCGGGTCCAGCGCGGTTTCGCTGGTGGACAGGAAGGTGCGCAATACCTTGTCGTGCGGGCCGGGCGGCGCCGGCGCGGGGGCGCCGCCGGCGGCCGCGCACGGGGCGGCCAGCATCGTGGCCACGATCGTGACGGATGCGGTGACCGATACGGCCGGCGGTATTGCCGGCAATCCGGCCGCCAAGGTTGCCGTCAATGCTGCCGGTATCGTGGCGGACCAGGTTGCAGGCAAGGTTGCCGATATCGCAGCCAAATGCGCGGAATGCCAAAAACGTGCCATATTGTCATTGGGTTCGGGAACGGGGGCGGGCCACAGCATACGGCATCGATGGCCAGCCGGGCTACCCGTATTTGTACGGACGGGCCTATACTTTCACACTTTGCATCCCGCGCGTTCGTCATGTCCCTCAATTACATCTGGTCCGGCTTTTTCCTCGTGGGCTTCGCCGCCGCCCTGGCGCAATGGATACTGTTGGGGGACAACGAGATCTTCAAGCGCATCATCGACGGCACGTTCGAATCGGCCCGGATGGGCGTGATGGACATCGCGCTGCCGCTGGCGGGTGTCATGACGCTGTGGCTGGGCATCATGAACATCGGTGAAAAAGCCGGCGCCATCGGCTGGCTGGCCAAGATCATTTCGCCCTTCTTTTCGCGCATCTTCCCGGACGTGCCGAAGGACCACCCGGCCACCGGCCACATGGTGATGAATTTTTCCGCCAACCTGCTGGGGCTGGACAACGCGGCCACGCCCTTCGGCCTCAAGGCCATGGAAAGCCTGCAGACGCTGAACCCGAACAAGGATGAGGCGAGCAATGCGCAAATCATGTTCCTGGTGCTGCATACGTCCGGCCTGACCCTGATCCCGCTGGCGATCATGGCGCAGCGCGCGATCCTGGGCGCGGCCGATCCGTCGGACATCTTCATCCCATGCATGATCGCCACCTACATGGCCACGGTCACGGGCATCATCGCGGTGTCGGTGCGCCAGCGCATCAATCTGCTGGACAGCGTAGTGCTGTCATGGCTGGGTGGCATTACCGCCGCCATCGTGTCGCTGATCTACTACTTCACGCAATACCTGACCAAGACTGAAATCGAAACCTTTTCCAAGGTGTTCAGCAACCTGGTGCTGATCGGCGTGATCACGGTGTTCATCGTGGGCGCACTGCGCAGGAAGGTCAACGTGTACGAAGCGTTCATCGAAGGGGCGAAAGGCGGCATCCAGACGTCGCTGACCGTGATTCCCTACCTGGTCGGCATGCTGGTGGCGATCAGCGTGGTCCGCAACGCCGGCATCTTCAATTTCGTGGTGTCGGGCTTCAACTGGGTCTTCGCTGGCCTGGGGTTCAACACCGACTTCGTGCCGGCGCTGCCGACCGCGCTGATGAAGCCACTGAGCGGCAGCGGGTCCAAGGCCATGATGATCGACGCCATGAAGACCTATGGCGTCGATTCCTTCGTCGGCCGCCTGGCGTGCGTGTTCCAGGGTTCGGCCGACACCACGTTCTACATCGTCGCGCTGTATTTCGGCTCGGTCGGCATCCGCCGCACGCGCTATGCGATTTCGTGCGGCCTGATTGCCGATTTCGCCGGGGTGCTGACCGCGATTGCCGTGGCTTATGTATTCTTCCATTGAGGGGTTGCCGATGACTCGCCGCCTGATCGTTGCCGCCCTGCTGGCGTGTGGAATGGCCGGCTCCGCCCATGCCGCCTTGCCGGAACCGGTGCTGGCGCAGCTGCGCGCGGCCAATCTGCCGGAAGAGGCGCTGGGCGTGGTGGTCATGCGCGGCAATACCGTGCTGTTGTCGCACCAGGCCGACAAGGTGATGCAGCCGGCGTCGACCATGAAGCTGGTGACCACGCTGGCGGGCCTGGAATTGCTGGGCCCCGTGTTCCGTGGCCGCACGGAATTGCGCACCACCGGCGAAGTGGCCGGCGGCGTGTTGAAGGGCGACGTGTACCTGCGCGGTGGCGCCGATGCGGATTTCAACGAGGATGCGCTGGTGCACATGCTGGAAAAGCTGCGCACGGCCGGCATCCGCAAGATCGACGGCGACCTGGTGCTGGACCGCACGCTGTTCCAGCCGGCCCGTCCCGACCTCGGCGCGCCGCCCTTCGACGAGTATCCGGACGCCTATTACAACCTGGCGCCCGATGCGCTGCTGCTGAACATGAACATGCTGCGCCTCACGGTCGATTCCAGCGGCGGCAAGCTGCGCGTCGACATGCTGCCGCAACTGGACAACGTGCAGGTGGCGTCCGACATGGTGCTGGCCGACATCGATTGCGCGAAATGGGACGAGGCATGGAAGCCGCCGACCTGGGCGCGCCAGGGCGCGCGCATCACGGTGACCCTGCACGGCGCATTTCCGCGCCATTGCGGGCCAAAGAGCGTCAGCGTGAATCTGCTGGATCGCGGCGATTACGCGGAGCGCCTGTTCCGCGCCACGTGGCGCAGGCTGGGCGGCGTGCTGACGGGAACGGCGCGCGAAGCGGGCCCGGACAGCGCCACGCCGGCGTCGTCGAAACTGCTGGCGGAACACGTCTCGCGGCCGCTGGCGGAGGTGCTGCGCGATATCAACAAGACATCCGACAACGGCCTGGCGCGCATGCTGTACCTGAGCCTGGGCAGCCTGGAAGCGGACCCGGTGCTGGGCAGCAGGCCGCTGGCCGCACCGGCGTGGCCCATCCCCGTGATCGGCGGCGGGCCGGCGCAGGCCGGGGCGGAAGGCGCTGGTACGGCGGCATCCACGGTGCCGGCCGCCGCCCCTGCCGTTCCTGCCGTACCGCGCGCGCCGGAACCGACCGCCGCGCGCGCCGAACAGGCCATCCGCGGCTGGCTGCGCCGCCAGGGCATCGATGACGCGGGCATGGTGCTCGACAACGGCTCCGGCCTGTCGCGCAGCGAACGCATCACGCCGGCGCAAATGGCGGCCCTGCTGCAGGCGGCGCAACGCTCGCTGTGGGCGCCGGAATTCCTGTCCAGCCTCCCCATCGCCGCCATCGACGGCACCATGCGCCGCCGCCTGGCCGGCAGCCCCGCCGCCATGCGCGCCCGCATCAAGACCGGCGCCCTGAAAAACGTCGCCGCCATCGCCGGCTACGCCCCCGACGCCAACGGCGTCCCCTGCATCGTCGTCGCCTTCGTCAACCACGACCTGGCCGGCAACGGCAACGGCCGCAAGGCCGGCGACGCGCTGATCGACTGGCTCGCCACCCTGGGGTCAGGCGTGCGATGATGCATTCATTTTTCCCGCCACCGTAACCCCGCCCGCGCCGTCGCCCAGCAGGCGCCATGACGCGCGGCGCGGCACGATTGCTTGCCATGCGCCGTGGCGGGGTTTGCGCCGACCCTGCTGGCGGCTGGGTGTCTGCGCAGGGGAAGCGGAACGCATCAACGCACGCCTGACCCCAGGGTGGGTTAGAGGACGCGGGTGTAGGTGCTGCGCACCAGCGTGCGGTCGCCGTAGTCGAAGTGCCACCACTCGGTGTTGATGCCGACAAAGCCGGCCGACAGCATGGCGCCGCGCAAGAGGTCGCGGTTGGCAAGGTGGACTTCGGTGAGGGCGCCGTTGACCAGCATCTGACCTTCCAGCGCCGGGTGGGAGCGGTCGCTCATGTCGTCGAAGGCCGTGCCCATGTCCAGCTCCCGCCCTTGCGCGTCGCACACCGTCACGTCCACCGCCATGCCGAACGAATGGATCGAGCCGCGTGCGGGTTCGGCCAGGTAGATTTGCTTGTCCGTACCCTGCAAGGCATCCCACAGCAATTGCTGGACGCGCTGCGGGCGCAGCGCATCCAGCACCAGCAGCGTGTGGCCGGGCCGTTCGTTCGCCAGCCACGCCGCGGCCCGCTCCAGCGCCGCCGCCGCTTCACGGTGCAGCCACGCGCAATCGTAGGGTGAATACAGGTCGCGGCCGACGAAATTGTTGGCGCTGGCATAGCGCAAATCCGTGCGGATTCCGGCAATACCGGCCAGTGGCCGGAAGTCCGGATGGTGCGGTACGTCTTCACTGCGGATGGTGTTCACGTCCGTCTCCCCCTTCAGCCTCTCGCGGGCTGCTGTGCAATGCAATCCTGGGCCTCGCCACGGTGGCAAGACGGATGCAGCATAGGCCAATGCACCACGTGGCGCAATCGTCCGCGCGGGCCGGCGTGTATCGCTTTGTATCGGCTTGTACGGCCGGGAAACGCTGCCCCAGGAAGCCCGCAGCGCGTTCTCCGGCAACTCTTACAGCTTAGTGCAGTTCCTGGGTTGCCGCTACCGGCGCCGGCGCGGCCGATTGCTGCCGGGTCAGCACATCGAGGATGGCGGCGGTTTCCGCATCGGGCTCGCCGTCGTATTTGGCCGGGCGGTATTTCGACTGGAACGCGAACAGCACGTTGCGGGTGGCGTCATCGAGCACCCCGGATTGCGCCAGGGCATAACCATGCTGCGCCAGGCGTTTCTGGAACCAGCCGATGTCGGGCAGCTGCGCGTCGAACACGGCGCGCTGCGCCGCCACCTGGGCCGCATCGGGCCAGGCAATCAGGCCCGCGGCCGCCAGTTGCTGCCACGGGAACATGGGGCCGGGGTCTTGCTTGCGCTGCGGCGCGACGTCGGCGTGGCCCAGGATGTTTTGCGGGGCGATCTGGTGGCGCTGGACGATGTCTTTCAGCAGCAATATCAACTGGTCGATCTGGGCCTGGCTGTAGGGCGCGTACGTGCCGCGCGCATGGTCGGTATAGCCGGGATTGACGATCTCGATACCGATCGAGGCGGGATTAAGGTTGGAAAATGTTTTCCAGCTCGACAGTCCGGCGTGGTTGGACTGGCGCGCCTCATCGACCAGCGCATAGAACTTCGGCTCCGCCTCGTCGGTCAACAGGTAATGGCTGCTGACCGCTTGTTCCGTCAGCGTCTTGATCGAGCCGGGCAGGTTCGACACCGTGTAATGCAGGATCACGAATTTCACACGGCTGCTCTGGCTGCGCGCCGTGTAGGTATGGTCCAGCCGCGCGGCCGGCGGCGCGGTGGCGCAGCCGGCCAGCAGGGCGGCGATCAAGGGCGGCAAAAGCTTGTTCAACAAGGGCATGCTCCGGTTTCAGGTCTGGGGCCGGGCCGCCAGCCGGGCCGCCGCGTAATGCGGCTGCACGGTGTGGCGCCGCAACGGCACGTGAGGCGGCAGCGTATCACGCATGGCCTGTTCTATCAGCGGATGCAGCTCAGCCGCGCGGCCGGCCAGCACCACCGGACGCACGCCATGGCGCGTCACCAGCGCCTGCGCGATGCGCGCCAGTTCGCGCCCGGCCTGTTGCAGGATGGCGCGCGCTGCCGGATCCTGTTCCGCGCTGGCGGCGACGGCCAGCGCCAGCTTGCCGATCGTACCCCGTTCGCTGCCATACATGAACTGGCGCGTATGGGCCCAGTCGCTGCCGCCCACGTGCGCGAACACCGCGTGCGCCATCGGCGATGCGCGCCACGCGCCGGGCGCCTCGTCTTCGCGCCGCCAGATGTGGCGCAGCGCTTCGCGTGCAATCCAATAACCGCCGCCGCCATCGTCGAGCCCCACGCCGCGGCCGCCGGCGCGGTGGAAGGCGCGGTCCGGGTCGATGTAGGCGGCGATCGACCCGGTGCCGGCATAGACCAGGTACCCGGCGCCGGGCGCGAAAATGTCGAGGTAGGCGATTTCCACGTCGTTCGACACGGTGATATGCTGCGGCGCCAGGCGCAGCCGGGCCGCCAGCCATTGCACTGGCGTAGCGTCATCCCCGCCAAAGCCGGTCAGGCCGGCGCAGGCGCGCGCCGGTTGGCCACACGCCAGCACGGCCTGCGACAGCTCGGCAAAGGCCGCCTGGACAGCTTTCCTGCCCTCGTCCGTGCCCATCTGCAATCCCGACAAGCCGACCACGCTGCCCTCGGCCACGATGGCGCCCCTGCCATCGGCCAGCGCCCAGCGTGTCTGTGTCCCCCCGGCATCGATCCCCAAGCCCAGCATCGTCATATAGTTTCCACTAACCAAAAAGGTGCCTGGCACTTAAATTCTCAAAAGCAAAAAAGTGCCTGGCACCTTTTTGCAGTGGAGAACTTAAAGTTGCGCGGTAACGCGTTCGCTTTCGTTGCCCAGGCGGTCCACGGCGCTGACCACGGCCATGGTCGGCTGCAGCGCTCCATCGTCGGCCAGGGTCACGTCGGTCAGGACCGAAGGCGCCGTGATGAAGCGCCATTCGTTGCCGTATCTGGCCCAGATGGCAAATCGCGCCGTGTTCTTGCCGGCCGACATGCGCAAGTCCAGCCCGCCCGCGCCGCGTCGCGCCGCCACCCGCGGCGGCGAGGGCGGTTCCGCTCCCAGCCACGGTGACGGCGGCACCAGCGCCGCGCTGGTATAGCTGGCCGCGCGCAACTGGTCGGCCACGCCCTTGCGGTTTTGCATCAGCGCGGCAATGCTGAAGTGCACATGGCCATTGACGCCGGGACGGCTGCGCGTGATGCCGATCTGCTTGACGATTTCTTCCGCGTCGAACGACTTCGGCGTATTGTCGATCTTGCTCGTGTACAGGCCCGGCCACACATGGCGGCCGCGTATGTTTTCACGCAGCCAGTAATCGAGCAGCACGTCGAACGCCTGCGGTTGCTGGGCAATAGGCCAGTACAACTGCGGCGCCAGGTAATCGAGCCAGCCATTCTTCAGCCACAGTTCCGCATCCGCATACAGCTTGTCGTACTGGGAAAAGCCGACGATGCCGGGCGGGCGGCGGTCCGGCCGGCCGATGCCGAACGGGCTGATGCCGAAGCGCACCCACGCTTTTTCACGGTGGATGCCCAGGTACAGCGCCTCGATCAGCTGATTGACGTTTTGCCGGCGCCACGACGCGCGATCGAGCTTGCCGCCGCCCTGCACGTAGCGCTGCCAGGCCGGCCAGTCCGGAAATTCCAGTTCCGGCTTCATGCCGCCGGATGACGGCACGTCCAGCGCGGCCGATTCCGCGCCGGTGGCGCTGGGCGCCTCGATCGGGTAGGGATAGAAGTAATCGTCGATGTGCACGCCGTCGATGTCGTAGCGCCGCACCACGTCCAGCACCACGTCCAGCGTATGCTTCGACGCTTCGGCTTCGCCCGGGTCCATCCACTGGTAGCGGCCATAGGTTTTCACCGCATGCGGCCGGGTCACGGAAATATGCGTGCGCGCCGGCGCCGATTTCGCCGTGGCGTGGCGCGCGCGGTAGGGGTTGAACCATGCGTGCAATTCCAGGCCCCGCGCGTGCGCCTGGTCGATCCAGAATTGCAGCGGGTCGTACGCCGGCGACGGCGCCTTGCCCTGCTGCCCGGTGAGGAATTCGCTCCACGGCTCCAGCTCGGACGGGTAAATCGCATCGGCGCTGGGGCGCACCTGCAGCACGATGGCGTTCAGGTTCAGCGCGCGGGCGCGGTCCAGGATGGCGATGGCTTCGGCCTGCTGCCTGGCCACCGGCAGGTTGCTGCGGCTGGGCCAGTCGATATTGGCCACGGTCGAGACCCACGCGGCGCGGAATTCGCGCGGCGCCGGCGGCGGCAGCGCCCAATTGAGCGCCGGCGCCGCGCCGGCCGGCGGCACGTTGGACGGCGTGGCGCCAGGGCTGGACGGCGCCGCGTTGGGCAGCGGCGGCGCCAGCGACGTGGTGGAACAGGCGCTCATCAGCGCGGCCAGCGCGGCGGCGGCGCCGGCGGTCAGGGTCAGCCGCTTTTTCGGATTCAAAACCATACCTCGATTCAGTGATTGCGCCGGTATTGTAGCGGTAAGATGAGCAGGTGGACGCCCGGCCTGACAGCCCGGCGCCCAGGTTTAACGACTTTCCCGCCCGAACGCGGGATCGATCTTCAACAGCGCCGTCACGGCAAAGGCTGGGATGGTGGCCAGGCAGGCGTAGATGAAGAAGTGCTGGTAGCCCAGCTGTTGCTGGATCCAGCCGCTGGCCATCTGCGGCCCCATCATGCCCAGCGCCATGAAGCCGGTGCAGATCGCATAGTGCGCCGTCTTGTGTGCCCCTTCGGCCACCATGATCATGAACATCAGGTACGACGCGAAACCGAAGCCATAGCCGAATTGCTCCAGCGCGATGGCGCCGGTGATTACCGTCAGGCTCGATGGCATGGCGCTGGACAGGTAGACAAACACCAGGTCCGGCACGTGCACCGCGCACGCCATCGGCCACAGGCACCGCTTCAGGCCAAAGCGGGCGATCGTCACGCCGCCCAGCAGCCCGCCCAAGGTCAGCGCCAGGATGCCCACGGTGCCATAGGCAAAGCCGTAATCCTTGTTCGACAAGCCCAGGCCGCCGGCCTCGCGCGGGTCGAGCAGGAAGGGCGTGGCCATTTTCAGCAATTGCGCCTCGCCGAGGCGGAACAGCAGCAGGAACGCCAGGATGACGACGATGCCGTCCTTGCGGAAAAACGCGCCGAAGGTGGCGAAGAACTCGCGGTACAGCGCATGGCCGGCCGCCGGCGGCTGGTCCGCCGCGGGACGCGGCAGCACGAACGCGTGCCATGCGAACAGCGCGAGGAACAGCGCCCCCAGCGCGCAGAACACGATGGCCCAGGCGGTATGCGCATCGCCATGGCGTTCGATCAGCACGCCCGACAGGCTGACCAGCGCGCCCTGCCCGGCAATGGTGGCGGCCCGGTAAAACGTGCTGCGCACGCCGACGAAGGCGGCTTGCTGCGGCTGGCGCAGGGCCAGCATGTAAAAGCCGTCGGCCGCGATGTCATGGGTGGCGGAACTGAACGCCATCAGCCACAGCACGGCCAGGCTGGCCTGGAAAAACGCCGGCAAATGCGTGGTCAGCGCCACCATCGCCATGCTGGTGCCGAGCAGGAATTGCAGCACCACCACCCAGCGCCGGCGCGTGCCGAACATTTCCACCAGCGGCGACCATAAGGGTTTGATCACCCACGGCAGATACAGCCAGCCGGTATAGAGCGCGATATCGGTGTTGGAAAAGCCGGTGTTCTTGTACATGACGGTAGCCAATGTCATCACCACCACGTAGGGGATGCCCTGGCCAAAGTACAGCGAAGGGATCCAGCGCCAGGGATTGCGTTGTGCGGTTGCTTCCAATGCGGACTTTCAGGTGTTGGTCGGGGTGTCGGTCAGGGTATCTGCCAGGGTATCTGTCAGGATGTGCGGCCGGATTGCAGCGCCGCGCGCACGCTGCCGCCGGTGTGCGCCAGCAGCGCTTCGGCCTGCGCCGCGCTTTGCCCGTTGCGCAACGCGACGATGGCGGTCTTCACGTGGTAGCGGCACTGTTCCAGCATGGCGCGGGCGGTGGCTTCGTCCACCTCCGCCGCGTGCATGGTCAGGCGCACGGCCCGTTGCACCAGCTTGGCGTTGGTGGCTTGCAAGTCTACCATCAGGTTGCCGTACACTTTGTTCAGTCGCACCATCAGCGCGCTCGATATCGTGTTCAGCGCGATTTTCTGCGACGTCCCGGCTTTCAGCCGCGTGCTGCCGGAAATGACTTCCTCGCCCGTGTCGAGCGTGATGCCGATGTCGGCCCGGGTGGCCACCGGCGCGTCGCGGTTGTTGGCGATGCCCACCGTCAGGGCGCCGGCCTCGCGCGCGGCCGCCAGCGCGCCCAGCACGTAAGGCGTGCCGCCCGACGCCGCCAGCAGGAATACCACGTCATGGGGGCCGGGCGCCACGGCGCGCAGGTCGGCCGCGCCCTGGGCCGCGTCGTCTTCCGCCCCTTCCACCGCCTGGAACATGGCGCCCTGCCCCCCGGCCAGCAGCGCCACGGCGCGCGCATGGGGCCAGGAAAAGGTCGGATACAGTTCCACGCTGTCGAGCACACCGAGGCGGCCGGAGGTGCCGGCGCCCACGTACAGCAGGCGCCCGCCGGCCTGCAGCCGGGGCACGGCGGCAGCCACCGCGGCGGCCAGTTGCGGCGCGGCCTGGCGCACCGCCTGTACCGCCTGCAACTGGTCGTCGACAAAGGCGCCGACCAGGTCCGCGTCGGCGTACAGGTCCAGTTGTGCGTGGCGAACACTGGGGGTTTCAGTTTTCAGCATCGCTCGGCCTGGAAAAGGTAAAGGTTGATCGGCTATGCGGGCGCGCGTCGCATTTCCGCCACGAAGTCGTAATGGTCGCTGCGGCAATACGAGTGCGTCAATTCCACGGCTTCGCCGGAATCGAGGTAGGCGATGCGGGTGATGAACAGCACCGCCTGCCCTTCCGGCACTTCCAGCTGGCGCGCCAGTTCGGCCGGCGCATTCATGGCGCGGATATGCTGCAGCGCGCGGGCCGGCGCCTTGCCGGCCGATTCCAGGAAGGCATACAGCGAATCGCCGATGGTTTCCGGCCGCGGCACGATGTGCTGCGGCAGCACCGACACTTCATATGCCATCACCACGTCGTCGGCCATGCGCAGGCGCTCCAGCCGCGCCACCTTGCTGCTGGGCGACAGGGCCAGGCTCATTTGCTCGTCGGCCGAGGCGGTCACGATGGCGCGTTTCAGCCAGCGCGATTTCGGCGTGTAGCCGCGCTGCTGCAACTGTTCCGAAAAACTGGTGAGGTTGGACAAGGGCTGTTCGATGCGGGGCGCGATGTAATTGCCCGATCCGCGGCGGCGCACCACCAGGCCCTGGTCGACCAGCTGGTCGATGGCCTTGCGCGCCGTGACGCGCGAAACGTTCAACAGTTCCGACAGGGTGCGTTCGGACGGCAAGGCCTGGTCGACCTGGTAGCGCCCATTGCGCACGTCGTCGCTGAGCTTGCGCGCGATCTGCATGTACAGCGGCGAATTGTCGGATGCATCGGCGTGGAATTCAACGCTGGTCTGGCTCATACGGGATTCTCCTAGGCCTCCAGTGTAAACGGGGCGGCGCTGATACGTCCATTTTTGTCCATTTTTTGCAGCGACCAACGTTATGTGCCGCACATGGACGCATTCGCCGGTAAGCTGTCGGCATGGAGAATGGGACGACTTCTGGTCAACAGGTAATGGTCATCGGCGGCGGTGTCGTGGGGCTGGCGTCGGCCTGGTGGCTGCTGGAAGCCGGTTACCGCGTGACCCTGGTGGAACAGGCCGCCACGGCTGGCGGCGGGGCCAGCTACCGCAATGGCGGACAGCTCAGCTACCGCTACGTTGCCCCGCTGGCCGACGCCGGGGTGCCGCGCAAGGCCCTGCAATGGCTGCTGGAGCCCGACGGGCCGCTGCGTTTCAGGCTGGAAGCGGATCCGCGCCAGTGGCGCTGGCTGGCCCGGTTTCTTTCCTGTTGTAATGCCGAAGCCAACCGGCGCACCACGGCATTGCTGCTGCAACTGGGTGAATTGAGCCGTAGCGCGATGGCGCAACTGGCGCCGGCGGTGCCGCTGCCGGAATTTTCCTGGCGCAATGCGGGAAAACTCGTGGTATACCGCTCGCGCGCGGCCTTCGACGCCATGGTGGCCAGGCCCGATGTGGACGGCGTGCGGCAGGTATGGTCCCCGGCGGAAATCGCAGAACGCGAACCGGCGCTGGCGGAGCTGGCGCCGCAACTGGCGGGCGGCATCTATAACAGTGGCGAAGCCGTGGCCGATTGCCACGCGTTTTGCCTGGCGCTGGCACAGCGGCTGCAGGCGCATCCCCGCTTCGACGGCATGGTGCGGGCCGAAGCCCGCCAATTGCGCCTCCGGCGCGGCCGCATCGACGCGCTGCTGACCAGTGCCGGCAGCCTGCATGCCGACCGCTACGTGCTGGCGGCCGGGGTGCGCAGCCGCGACCTGGCCGCCACGGCCGGCATCTATTTACCCGTGTATCCGCTGAAAGGCTACAGCCTGACCGCGCCAGTTGGCCCGCGGCACCGTGCGCCGGACATCAGCATGACGGATTTCGAGCGCAAGATCCTGTACGCCCGCATCGGCGGCGATTTGCGCGTGGCCGCGATGGCGGACCTGGTGGGCGAGGACTGGTCGGTCGACCCGCGCCGCATTGCATCTTTGCAACGCCAAGTCCGCGCCGCCCTGCCCGCCGCCGCCGATTACGACCGTGCCGAGGCGTGGGCCGGCCTGCGCCCCGCCACGCCGCACGGCGCCCCCATCCTCGGCGCCACCCGCTACCCCAACCTGTGGCTCAACGTGGGCCACGGCGCGCTGGGGTTTACGTTTGCGTGCGGGACGGCGGCGCTGCTGGCCGACCTCATGCAGGGCAAGTCCACTCCGTTCGCGCTGCAGGGGCTGGCGCTGTCGCGCTGAACCTGGTGCATGTCCGCTTTTGTTATATTTGGGGTCAGGCACCGGGGTGTGACATTTGTTGTTATATGGGCAAGATGGGCCGGGTGACCCAATATGGCGGATAATGTCAGGATTTCCGCTGCTTTCCGTATCCTGATGTCGAAATCCAAGTCCCCTGCCAGTCCCTGCCCGTGCGGCGGCCCTTCCCTGGCGGCCTGCTGCGGCCCGTATCTCGATGGCGCCGCCGTGCCGCAGACGGCGGAGCAATTGATGCGTTCGCGCTACACCGCGTATACGCAAAAAAACGAGGCTTACCTGCAAGCGACGTGGCATGCCAGCACGCGGCCCACGGAGCCCGTGATCAGCCCAAATGAAAAATTGCAATGGCTGGGACTTGAGGTAAAATCTGCTTTACGTTTACGTCAACGTAAAGCAGA
>CBIHOX010000082.1:0-25553 GCA_966211685.1 uncultured Pseudoduganella sp. | reverse complement strand
TACTGGTCGCGGCTGTCCTGGTCCATGCCGCCGCCCGCGTGGCGCGTGCTCTGGTAGCGCAGGTACAGGTCATAGTGCTCGTCCGAGAACGACAGCGTGGCCACGCCGGCCTGCAGGTTCCCGTGTCGCGCCCATGCGCGGCGCTGGCCGCGCGTCGGCACGAACTGGCCGGCCACCACCCGCACCGGGATGCAGGCCTGGCACCCGTCGCAGTAGGGCCGGTACGTGAAGATGCCGCTGCGGCGGAAGCCATTGCGCACCAGTTCGGAATACACGTCCGCGTTGATCAGGTGGGACGGCGTGGCGACTTGCGAGCGCGCCTGGCGGTCGTCCAGGTAGCTGCAAGGATAAGGCGCAGTCGTATAGAACTGCAGCGTTGCAAAAGGCAGGTCATTCAAGTGGGTCATGCACGTATCCCATCATTGCCGAAGTCTGGAATCCTGGAGCCGGGTGCGGGGCCTTCGCGAGGCCGGGCATCCATAAGCCGATAACCGGGTGCGGGGCCTTCAGGCCGGGCATCCACATTCAGCCCTATCATAACGCCGCCCGGTCGAATATGTGAAATCGCATGCGGCATACTGTGGTTCAGTTCACAGATGGATACGGCGCCATCGGTTGCCAGTCGCGGATCGGCGGCAGCGTGATGGCGTGCCGCAAGTGTGCGATGAAGTCGCTGCGCGGGATCGGCATCGCGCCCAGCGACTTCAAATGCCCGGTCTCCTGCTGGCAGTCGACCATTTCAACCCCGTTTTCGCGCAGGAAGTGCACCAGGTAAGCCAGCGCGATCTTGGAAGCGTCGGGCTCGCGCGCGAACATGGATTCGCCATAAAACATGCGGCCGATGCACACGCCATAGGCGCCGCCCACCAGTTCGCCGTCATGCCACAGTTCGGACGAGTGGGCATAGCCCATCCGGTGCAGGCCGCAATAGCCGGCAATGATGTCTTCGGAAATCCAGGTGCCGGGACCGTCGCGGCGCGGCGCCGCGCAGCCGCGCATGACTTGTTCGAACGCGCTGTCGAAGCGCACCTGCCACGGCCCCTGCGTGGCCATGCTGCGCTGCACCTTGCGGATCGACTTCTTTAAACTGTCGGACACCTTGAAGCGGCTGGTCAGCAACACCATGCGCGGGTCGGTGCTCCACCACAGGATGGGCTGGCCCTCGGAAAACCAGGGGAAGATGCCGCGCTGGTAAGCCGCCAGCAAACGCTGCGGCGACAGATCCGCGCCCGCGGCCAGCAAGCCGGGAGCATCGGCCGTCAGCGCTTCGGCGACGTCGGGAAAGGGGGTGTGGGCGTCCAGCCAGGGTATCATTACTCAGCCGCCGCGCATCGGCTTGACGATATCCATGGTGTGGAACCCATAGGTGCCGCCACCGGCGCGCATGCGGGCATGGTCGGCAAAGAACAGTTCCAGCGTGGTCCGGATGGTCGGGAAAGCCAGGTCGTCCCACGGAATCTGGTCTTCGGTAAACATTTGCACGTCCAGGCTTTCCTCGCCGGGCGCGAAATCCAGGTCGCGCAGGGTGGCCAGGTAAAACATGTGCACCTGGTGCACGCGCGCCACGTTCATCAGTGTAAACAGCGGCCCCAGTTCGATATGCGCGCCGGCTTCCTCGGTGGTTTCGCGGATCGCCGCCTCGCCCGTGGTTTCATTGTTTTCCATGAAGCCGGCCGGCAGGGTCCAGTAGCCATAGCGCGGCTCGATGGCGCGCTTGCACAGCAATACCTGCAATTGCCCATCCTGTTCCCATACCGGGATCGAGCCCAGCACCATCTTGGGATTCTGGTAATGAATGGTGGTGCATGACGTGCAGACGTAGCGCGGCCGGTTATCGCCGGCGGGAATCATCAGCTCGACGGGGTGGGCGCATTCGGAACAGAATTTCATGGGAAGTGGCATTAGGAAACGTGGGCTGTGGCGTGTCTGGGCTGGATAGCTCGTCCAGTGCTTACTTTACACCGAATGCCTGCCCGGCGCGAAGCGCGCGGCAGCGTTATGCACTTACCGTGCCAGATATATAAGTTCTATTGTCGGGCTTTTTAAGATTGATATTGCCTAAACTGTGAGACTGCCCTATAATACTTACATCAGACGCGGGGTGGAGCAGTCTGGCAGCTCGTCGGGCTCATAACCCGAAGGTCACAGGTTCAAATCCTGTCCCCGCAACCAAATTCCAAAAGCCGCTGAATCGCAAGGTTCAGCGGCTTTTTCACTGAATACGCTGACTGGCAAGCACCTGGCGCACCTGCACGCGCTATTTGCCAGATTATTTGGGCTGGCGCTGCATTCTTGACGCACATCGTATCGACACCCTGAAAGCATGCTTAAAGCAGCGATCGGGTGCTTTCCACGGTTTGCGGTGACATAGCCTTTTCCCTACAGGAATGGCGGGATGCCGGTATTCCGCGAGTTGGCGTGTCGTGGCACGCATAGCGCCCCGTGTTGCACACTCGGCAAGTATGCACTAAGCTGCGGCCATGCAATATTGGCCGGCCTGTCTGCTTCTTGTGTTCCTGGCTGTCCTGCGCGGCGATGAAACCGCGCCGGACGGCCATCCGGCGCTGGCGCGCCTGCCCGCGCGCATGGTGTGGGCATGGGAGCGCACCGAAGACTTGCGCTGGCTGCCGCCCGATACCGGGATTGCCTATGTCGCCGCGTCGGTCATGCTGCAGGGCGACGAAGCCCTGGTGCGCCCGCGCAGCGCACCGCTGTTCATTCCCGACCATGCCGCCGTGGTGCCGGTGCTGCACGTCGACGTATCGTGGCGCAAGCCGCCCAGGCAGAGCGACGCGCAGCTCGAGCGCGTGGTGACGGAATTGCTGCGCGTGGCCAAACGCGGCAACCGCAAGGTAGTGCAACTCGATTTTGAGGTAGGGCGCTCGCAGCGGCCTTTCCTGGGCAAGGCCATCGCGGAAATCCGCCGCCGCCTGCCGCCGGATTTCGCGCTGTCGATGACGGCGTTGGCGTCGTGGTGCCTCGACGACTACTGGTTGCCGGCGCAGTATGCCGACGAAGTGGTGCCGATGGCGTTCCGCATGGGCGAGGGCAGTGAAGTGCTGCGGGCCCGGCTGGACGGGCAGGGTTTCCGCCGCCCGTATTGCCGCGCCGCGGTCGGCCATGCCACCGATGAGCCGCAAATACGCACGTCGGCGCCGCGCCAATATTACTTTTCCCCCCGGCCATGGACGGCGGCGCGCTGGCAAGCCGTCCTTTCAAGGAGTCCATCGTGATCAAGAAAACCCTGGCGGCCCTGTTGCTGGCCATGTCCGCTGCCGTTCCGACCGCCGTGCAGGCCAGTGGCGGCGACGGCTTCACGGCCAACCGCTTTGCCTCCGAATACCAGGTGGCGCAAGCCTTCCTGCAGCAATACGCCGGCGGCAACCTCGGCGTGGTGCCGGGCACGTACTGGCGTGTGTTCCATTACATGGCGTACCAGGCGGCCCGGGGCAAGCCGCTGACGCCGCAACAGTTGGCCGCGCTGGACTTGAACGACTGGCGCATCGGCAAAGGCAGTACGTGGGATTACGCGTATGAAGCGGACTTGAATGGCAGCGGCGCCTGGCTCAAGGAGCGCGCGGCCTATGCAAAGCAGTGGGGCTTGCCGGTCGATATCAAACTCGACGTGATGGGCGAGACCGATAACGCCAGTTACGTCAATTGCCACGCCGACGCCTTCAAGCAGGCGGCCGCCACGCTGAAGGCGCGTGCGGCGCATGGCGCGGCCTGGCAAAAAGCGTGGCTGCAGGGACAGGACGCGGTCTTCGCCAATTGCGCCGAACCGCCGCACGAATATGGCAAGCCGCTGCCGAAACGCGTGACGCAATTGCCGCCGGCGCCGGCCGCCAATGCGCCTGAGTGGCTGAAGGCCGATCACGCTTATCAATCGGGCGCCGCGCATTTCTATGCGCGCAATTTCGAGCAGGCGCGCAAGCAATTCCAGGCCGTGGCGCAGGATGCGAAATCGCCATGGAAAAACCTGGGCGCCTACCTGGCGGCGCGCTGCCTGATCCGCAGCGCCACGCTGGACGAGGAAGGCAAGGGCGGCGGCAAGACCGCGAAATTGCAGCAGGCGCGCAAGGAGCTGGAAGCGCTGGCGCCCACGTTCGCCCCGGCGCGCCAGTTGCTGCCGCTGGTCGACGCCCGCATCGATCCGCTGGCCCGCATTGCCGCGCTGGCGCGCCAGCTCGACAGTGAACCGTTCCACGCCGACACGCCACGACTGCTCAGCGATTACCTGGTCTTGATGGACAAGCAGCCGCGCAGCGTGCTGCTGGCCGCGAAAGAACCGATGACCGCATGGATCGCCGCCATGCAGGCCAACGTGCCGGCCGACGTGTACGACGATCCGAACAGCAGCGCATTGCGCGAACAGCGCAAGCATGGCGTCGAAACCCTGCGCCAGCGCTGGCTCAAGGCCGGCGCGGTGGAACCGCTGTGGCTGGCGCCGCTGGTTTCGCTGGCCGCGCCCGGTGAATTGAGCGACACTGAACGCAAGGCGGCGCAGGCAGTGCCGGCCAAACATCCGCTGTACCTGACCGTGCAATACCACCTGGCGCGGCTGGCGCTGGCGGAAAAACAGGGCGCGCAAGCCGACAAGGACATCGACCGCCTGCTGGCCGCATATGGCAAGACCATGTCGGTGGCTACGCACAACCGTTTCCTGGGCTTGAAAATGGCGTCGGCCGGCACGCTCGACGAATTCCTCAAGGCAGCACAGCGCAAGCCCGATGGCGTCGACAACGGCGAAGCCATCGACGCCAAACCTCAGGAAGGCGACACCGATGACGATTTCGCGCTGGCCGTGTTCCGCTACCTGCCGCTGGCGGAATTGAAAACCCTGCATGCGCATCCGCGCCTGCCGGCGCGCTGGAAGGCGCCGCTGCAGGAAACCATGCTGGCGCGCGCGCTGATCCTGGGCGACGAAGCCACCGCGCTGTCGCTGCTCGATGCGGTGGCCAAGGGGCGCAAGACCACGGAACACTTGTATGCGCGCTACCGCAGCGCCAAACCCGGCGAGGAACGCAAGCTGGCCGGCGCGCTGTTGCTGGTCAATACGCCGGAACTCAATCCCAAGGTGGTCGACGCGTTCGGCATGAACCGCGACTGGGGTTGCGCCTATGGCGCGAAGAAGGATGAAGCGCCGCCGCCGGCCCAGCCGCCGCGCTACCTGACCAGCGAACAATTGGCCGCCGCCGTGCAGGAACAGCAAACGCTGTTGAAACTGCCGCTGCGCAGCGAATTCATGGCGCCGCCCCTGCTGGCCTGGGCCAGGACCAAGCCGGCCGACGACGAAGCGCCGAAAGCGCTGCACTTCCTGGTGGCGTCGACGCGCATGGAATGCCCGTACGGCACCGAGAAGGAAGAAAAGGAACAATTGCGCGCGCGGTATTCGCGTGAAGCGTTCCAGCTGCTGCACAAGAATTGGCCGGGCAGCAAGTGGGCCAAGGCGACTAAATACCACTTCTGACGCGTGCCCCAGGCGGCTCGGGATAAACCGCCACGGCTGATGTAGGGCGGATCGCGATCCGCCATGCATGCGGTACGGCGGCCGGCACATGCTTCGGGCCCGAGGCAATCAGCCGTTGCCATCCCCCTTGGGCGCCAGGCTGGCCCACAAATGCGCGGCCGCCATGGTCCGGTGCGGCGCGTAGCGCTGCAGGAATTGCTCGGTGCGCCGCATGTCGGGCTTGCTGTCTTCGCCCAGCAGCGCCTGCAGCGCGGCGCGGATCGCCACGTCGCCGTGCAGCGAACAGTCGGCATAGCCATAGCCGCGCAACAGGCCGTAGTTCACGGTCCATGGCCCGATGCCTTTCACGGCCAGCAGCGCTGCGCTGATCGCCGGCAGCCGATTGCGCTCGGAGACCGTCAAATCCAGTTCCCCGCTGTCGACCAGGCGCGCGAAGCGCAGCAGGGTTTCCGCCTTGGCGCGTGAAAATTTGCGCGACAACAGCATTTCCACGTCGAGCAGTGCAGCGGCGGCGGCGTCGGGATAACACCACAAGCCGCTGCCGTGGCGGATATCGGCCAGCTGGATGAAGGTGCGGCGCAGCGCGATGGCAAACGCCAGGTTGATTTGCTGGCCGATGATGGCCCACGTCAGCGCCTCGAACACGGTGGCCGATTGCACGATGCGCAGGCCGGGCTGGCGCCGCGCCAGGGGCCCCATCAGGGCGTCGCCGGCCACCATGTCGGAAAACGGTTGCGGATCGATGCGCAATCCCAGCACGTTGAGCAGCGCATCGTGGGCGGCGGCGGCCACGGCGGACGGCTCGCCGGCATCGGCGTCGGCCGAGCAGTGCGCGGTGGCGCCGTCAAACGCGATATCGAGCAGCACCGGCGCACCGGCCAGCACCACGGCCTTGCGCAGGCGCTGTGCGCCGACCTGCTCGGCCACGTGTTCGGTATCGCGTCGGTGGAATGCCAGCACGTCGTGCAGCCGGTAACCGTCCGGCAGCGCGATAATCCATGCCAGGCGCTCCATCAGGCCGACTCCGCGCGGCGTAGCCAGCCGAAGTTCGGCTTGAAGCCGGTGACCAGCGCGGTGCCGGCAATCACGATGGCCGAACCGCCCAGCGTATGCCAGCCCACGGTCTCGCCCAGGAACAGCACGCCCCACAGGATGCCGAACAGGGGGCTGAGGAACGTGACCGTGAGCGCGGAAGTGGCGCCCACATCGCGGATCAGCTTGTAATAAATCAGGTAGGCCACGCCGCTGCACAACACTCCCAGCGCAAAGGCGGCCGCCATGATGCCAGGCGTCGGTGCGCCGGGCGCCGGCATCAAGGGCACCAGGGGCAAGGTCAGCAGCGCGGCGGCCCACATGCTGCCGTGCGCATTGGCGAACGGTTCCACCGCCTGGGCGGTTTTCGCATAGGTGCTGGCTATGCCATAGTTGAACGACGCCAGCAGCGCCGCGGCAATGGCCAGGCCGGCGCCGGCGCGCGCCGTGGCATGGTCCAGCCCCACCAGCAGCGCCACGCCGCAGGTACCGAGCACCAGGCCGGCCAGCACCCGCCCCGACACCATTTGCCGCTGCCACACGGCGCCGATCAGCGCGCCCCACATGGGTGCCGTCGCGTTCAGTACCGACAGCACGGACGCGGGCAGGATGCGCGCCGCATAGGCAAACAGGACGAACGGCACTGCGGAATTGAACAGGCCGAGGATGAAGTAATGCTTCCAGTGCGTGCGCCAGCCGAGCGGCTTTTTCATGGCCAGGCCAACCACGGCCAGGAAGCCGGCGGCAAACACCAGCCGGTATTCGATCAGCACTGCCGGCCCGAGCACGGGGGCGGCAATGCGCATGAATAAAAACGAGCCGCCCCAGATCGAGGCCAGCAAGATCAGACGCAACAAATTCGCGGTGCTCATCAATTCCCCAAGTCAGCCTCCGCCACCACCGCCATGCGGTTTTGCGGGCGAACAAATTGCTATTGTGGCCGAGGCGGGGATTGTTTGCAGGCCGCTTCTTGCTTTCAAACTTATGCTTCCACAGCGCGCCTTCAACGCACCATGCACGCGCTATCCGACGGCGGCAGCGGCGCGGCCGCGTGGTTGACCTGCATGCTGGAGGGAACGCCGTTTTTCACGGCCGTCATTTCAGCCAGGATGGAAATCGCGATTTCCGCCGGGGTCTTGCTGCCGATATACAGGCCGATCGGCCCGTGCAGGCGGTCCAGCTGTTGCGGCGTCACGTCGAATTGCAGCAGGCGCTCGCGCCGCTTGCTGTTGTTCAGGCGAGAACCGATCGCGCCGACGTAAAACGCATCGGACTTCAGCGCTTCCATCAGCGCCAGGTCATCGAGTTTCGGATCGTGCGTCAGCGCCACCACCGCGCTGCGCTGGTCCAGTTTCATGTCCAGCACCAGGTCGTCCGGCATCGCATGCACCAGCTGCACGTTGTCGACATGCCAGCCTTGCCGGTATTCCTCGCGCGGGTCGCACACCGTGACGTGGTATTCCATCGCGGTGGCGATTTGCGCCAGGAAGCGCGACAGCTGGCCCGCGCCGATGATCAGCAAACGCCAGCGCGGACCATGCTGCGTCACCAGTTCATTGCCCACGCGCTCGAGGAGGTTGCCCGCCACGGCCGGCGCCAGGGTTACCGCGCCCGTGTCGAGGTTCAATCGGCGCTCGACCAGCTGGCGCTGTTCCAGCATGTCCAGCAATTCCGCAATGCGGCTGTGCTCGCCCAGCGGTTCCAGCGCCAGTTCGATGGTGCCGCCGCAGGGCAGGCCGAAACGGTGCGCTTCATCGGCCGTGATGCCGTAGCTGACCACTTCCGGCGTGGCGCGCGTGATGCCGTGGTCGCGCACGCGGGCTATCAAGTCGTCTTCGATGCAGCCGCCCGACACCGAACCGACCACCGTGCCATCGTCGCAAATGGCCAGGGTCGCGCCGATCGGGCGCGGGCTGGAACCCCAGGTCTTCATCACGGTGACGAGTTCGGCCTTGTGGCCGGCGGCGATCCAGGCGGCGCTGGTCTTCAATACTTCGAGGTCTATGCTGTCCATCGCGTGAATATACACTGGCGCCGGCCGGGCTGCTCCGGCGCTTGCGTATACCATTCATCGGCGCGGAAAGTGTGGTATTTCCGCCAGTGTTGGCGTCGCGTCAGCGGCGCGGCTTGCGCAGCTTCTTGCGGCACACGCGCTTCGACACGTTGTCCATCGCGCTGCCTGCTGCGATCTTTTCCGCGTCATATTGCTCGTACTTGAAATTGCCGACCGCCTCGCCCCTGCCCATGGCATCGGGATAAAACGCTTGCGCGCGCAAGGTGGCCGTGTGGTCCTTGCACGCATACAGGTGCTGCGCGCGCACCGAGCGGTAGGGCTTGCCGTCCGGCGCGGTCTGGCCTTTCGAATAATTGCGCAAGACCCACGCACTGCGTCCGCCATCGTCTTCCTTGACGGAGCCCAGGTCGACATAGACTTCCGGATTGGCGCCGCGGCCGACGCGGGTCCAGTCGGCCGCGTGGGCGCCGGGCAGGGCTGCCGCCGCGGCCAGCAACAGCACCGGGGGCAGGGCGCCGATGCGGGCCAACAGGCGCGCCGGTCGGCGTGCCAACGGCAGACGGGCCCACTGCAAACCGGCCAACGGCACGGTGTTCGGCCAGGTCAACGAACGGGCGGCGGCCGGCCAGCGCATCACGGCACCAGCGGCTTTTTCGCGGCCAGCTTGGCCTTGACGTCGGCCACCGCCTTGTCCAGCGCCGCCATGCGCACGGCCACGGCCGGATGCAGCGCGGTATAGCCGTTCAGCACCGTGGCCGGGTACTGGCTCGACAGGCGCTGCCAGAACGGCTTGGCGCGGTCGATGTTATAGCCGGCCCGCTGCAGCATATAGATGGCCAGCGTGTCGGCCGCCGCATCCATGTCTTGCGGGACGGGCTTGATGCCGCCGCCGCCGATGAGCAGCGACGTATCGGGCTTGGCGCGCACCAGGTTGTCGATCATGCTGCCCTGCGTGCTGGCCTGGCGCATGGCGCCCGCATGGCCCAGCACGTTGTGGGCGATGTCGCGCGCCAGCACATAGGCAATCGCTTCATCGCTCTGCGCGAAATTCATCATGCCGCGCGTGATGGCGACGCGCTGGCCGTCGGCGTACGAATTGATGTTGTCGGCGTTGCCGAGCTGGATGCGGATCGCGCAGGCGCGCGTGACGGGAATGTTCAGTGTCTGCGACAGGCTGTTGCGGCTGATCGTCAGGTTGATGGCGGCGCGGTTGCCGACCAGCGGTCCCAGGACTTCGGCCGCATGGGTTTCCGCATCGCGGCCGCCGGGCAGCGGCTTGTCTTCGACCGCCACCAAGGTGTCGCCCTTGCGCAGTCCCGCGCGCGCCGCGCCGCTGCCGGCCAGTACCGAGCTGATTTGCAGGCGGTCGCCATAACCAAGCACGGCTTCGGCGGCTTCGCTGTATTCACCGGGATACGAGTAGCGGTTTTGCGCGGTGAATCCGAGCAGGTTGCGCGCCTGGGTGCGGCACAGGTCCGCATTGTTGATCAACAGCGGCGCCGACACGCGCGACAGGCGGTCTTGCAGCGCCACCATGGTTTTCAGGGTTTCCTGCGCCGCCACCGCGCGGGCCGACAGCGCCGGCTGCACGTCGTGCGCAGGTTGCGGCGCCGGCGCCGGCGCCTCGGCCGGTGCGGGTTTGCCGGGCCACATGGTGCCGCAGCCGGCCAGCAAGGTCGCGGCGCCCGCCGCAGTGACATACTTCGCCCAACGCTTTACCTTGCCTGCCATTCCTGTGTCCTCTTAATGTTTGCCGGTACTCCCGAAGCCGCCTTCGCCACGTTCGGAATCGCCGAATTCTTCCACCACGTTGAAGCCCACTTGCAGCACCGGCACAATGATCAATTGCGCCAGCCGTTCCATCGGGTTCAGCGTAAACGTATTCTGTCCCCGGTTCCAAGTGGAAACCATTAGTTGTCCCTGGTAATCCGAGTCGATCAAGCCTACCAGATTCCCCAGCACGATGCCGTTCTTGTGGCCCATGCCGCTGCGCGGCAGGATCATCGCGGCATAGCCCGGATCGGCAATGTGGATGGCCAGGCCGGTCGGCACCAGCACGGTCTGGCCCGGCTCGATCACGAGCGGCGCATCGATGCAGGCGCGCAGGTCCAGGCCCGCGCTGCCAGGGGTTGCATAGGCCGGCATCTGTTCTTTCATGCGCGGGTCGAGGATTTTGACGTTGACGGTTTTCATGTGCTTACAGGTTTTACAGGTGCTTACGAGTGCTTATGATTGCGGCGAAAACAGCGAGTGTTTATCGATGCGTTTGGAAATTTCCGAGATCAGCGCGCGCGCCAGGGTCAGCTTGTCGGCGCGCGGCAGGATGGTGTGGCCGTTTTCATCGAACAGGATGATGGTGTTGTCGTCCTGGCCGAACGTGTGGTGGCCGATATTGCCCACCAAAAGCGGGATGCCTTTTTTTTCGCGCTTGGCCGCGCCGTATTCGAGCAGGTTTTCCGATTCCGCGGCAAAGCCCACGCAATACGGATAACCGGCCAGGCTGGTGCGCTGGGCCACGGTGGCGAGGATGTCGGGGTTCTGCTCGAACTTCAAGTCCGGCACGGTGCCATCGCCGGTTTTTTTCATCTTTTGCGTGCTGGGATTGGCTACGCGCCAGTCCGCCACTGCCGCCACCGAGACAAACACGTGCTGGCCAGCGATCGCGCCCATGACCTGGTCATACATTTGCTGCGCGCTTTGCACGTTGATGCGCTGGACGCCGAACGGCGTCGGCAGTGCGGTCGGGCCGGAAATCAGCACCACGTCGGCGCCCGCTTCACGCGCGGCGCGCGCCACCGCGTAACCCATTTTGCCGGACGACAGGTTGGTGATGCCGCGCACCGGGTCGATGGCTTCGAAGGTCGGGCCGGCCGTGACGAGGATGCGCTTGCCGGCCAGGACTTTCGGCTGGAACGCCGCGACGAGTTCGGCCAGCAATTGTTCTGCCTCCAGCATGCGGCCCAGGCCCACTTCGCCGCACGCCTGTTCGCCGGACGCGGGACCGAACAGCACGATGCCATCGTCCTTCAACTGCTGGACGTTGCGCTGGGTGGCGGGGTTTTGCCACATTTCCACGTTCATCGCGGGCGCCACCAGCAGCGGCACGTGGCGCGGACGCGCCACGCACATGGTCGACAGCAGGTCGTCGCAGGCGCCGTGCGCCAGCTTGAAAATGAAATCGGCCGAGCAGGGCGCCACCAGGATGGCGTCGGCGTTGCGCGTCACGTCGATGTGCGCCATGTTGTTGGCCACGCGCGGGTCCCACTGGCTGCTGTAGACCTGCTTGCCCGACAGCGCCTGCATGGTCACCGGCGTGATGAAGTGTTCCGCCGCATCCGTCATCACCACTTGCACCGAGGCGCCTTCGCGCGTCAGCGCGCGGCACAATTCGGCCGCCTTGTAGCAGGCGACGCCGCCGGACAGGCCCAGGACGATTTTTTTGCCCTCGAGTTCCATACTCTTCCTTGCTGAAATGGGGTGCCGGGCCCGCCGGCCCGGCACCATGCTCAAATGTGGATGCCCGGCCTAAAGGCCCGGCACCCAGATTACCTGTTTACGCGGCGCAGTTCATCGAGGATGAACAGGCCAGCGCCGATGCAGATCGCAGTGTCGGCGATGTTAAACGCGGGGAAGTGGCCCAGCGACGGCCAGTGGAAGTCCAGGAAGTCCACCACGTGGCCATACAGCAGCCGGTCGATCACGTTGCCGATGGCGCCGCCCATGATCAGCGCCAGCGCCCAGCAAAACATGCGCTGGCCCGCGTGGCGCTTCAACAGGTAGACGATGTACAGCGCCGCGACGATGCCGATGCCGGTAAACAGGTAGCGCTGCCAGCCGCCGGCGTTGCCGAGGAAGCTGAATGCGGCGCCCTTGTTGTAGGCCAGCGTGAGGTTGAAGAAGGACGTCACCATCAAGTCTTCGCCATAGCGGAAGGTCTTGTTGATGGTGATCTTGGTGATCTGGTCGAGCAGGATGATGATGGCGGCGATGCCCAGCCATGGGGCCAGTCCGCCGCCGGACGATGGTTTTGCTGCAAGTGGTTTGGATTTAGCCATGGGTGCTTGGTTGTGATTGTGGCCTGCATGGCGGATGTCGCGCGTTTCGCGCTGATCCGCCCTGCGGTCCGTAGCGTTCGCCATGGCCGAAGGACGGATCAGCCCATCGGGCGTCATCCACCAATGCGTGTATTACGCGAACTTGCGCTTCTCGCCCGCGCCGAACAGGTTGCCGTGGCAGCGGCCGCACAGGCCCGGATGGTCCGCGTGCGCGCCGACGTCGGCGCGGTAGTGCCAGCAGCGTTCGCACTTGGCCGCTTCCGACGCCTTCACTTCCACCGCTTCGTCGGCTTCGGCCGCCACCTGCGACACTTGCGCCTGCGACGTGATGAACACGAACTTCAAGTCGTCTTCCAGGCTGGCCAGCAGCGCATACTTGTCACCGGCCGCCTTGATCGACAGTTCCGCCTGCAGCGACGAACCGATCGCGCCCGAGGTACGCACTTCTTCGAGCTGCTTGGTGACGTCGGCGCGCACCGTGCGCAGCGCGGCATATTTGGCCAGCAGCGCTTCGGCGTCCGGCACGGCGGGGAATTGCCAGTACGTTTGCGTGAAGATGGTTTCATCGCTGGCGGCAAAGGCTTCCTTGCCGGCGAATACCGCCCACGCTTCCTCGGCCGTGAACGACAGCATCGGCGCCATCAGGCGCAGCACGCTTTGCGTGATGTGCCACAGCGCGGTCTGCGCCGAACGGCGCGCGTGCGAATCCACGGCCGACGTGTACAGGCGGTCCTTCAGGATGTCGAGGTAGAAGCCGCCGAGGTCTTCCGAGCAGAAGTTTTGCAGCTTGGAGACCACCGGGTGGAATTCATAGTTGTCGTAATGCGCGGCGATTTCCTGTTGCAGCGCGTTGGTTGCGGCCAGCGCGTAGCGGTCGATTTCCAGCAATTCCGCCACCGGCACCGCGTGGCGCGCGCTGTCGAAGTCGGACGTGTTGGCCAGCAGGAAGCGCAGCGTGTTGCGGATGCGGCGGTACGATTCCGTCACGCGCTTGAGGATCTCTTCGCCGATCGACAGCTCGCCCGTGTAGTCGGTCGACGCGACCCACAGGCGCAGGATGTCGGCGCCCAGCGTATCGGAGATCTTTTGCGGCGCCAGCGTGTTGCCGAGCGACTTGGACATCTTCTTGCCCTGTTCGTCGACCGTGAAGCCGTGCGTCAGCAGCGCCTTGTACGGCGGGCGGCCATTCAGCATCGACGACGTCAGCAGCGACGAGTGGAACCAGCCGCGGTGCTGGTCCGAACCTTCCAGGTACAGGTCGGCCGGGAAGTGCGACTGCGCCGCGTGCGAGCCGCGCAGCACGGTCTGGTGCGTCGTGCCCGAGTCGAACCACACGTCCAGCGTGTCGCGGTTCTTTTCGTACATCGCGGCTTCATCGCCCAGCAGGTCGCGCGGGTCGAGCTTGTGCCAGGCATCGATGCCGCCCTGTTCGATCAGCTTCGCGACCTGCTCCAGCAGCTCCGGCGTGCGCGGATGCAGCTCGCCCGTTTCGCGGTGCAGGAAGAAGGCCATCGGGACGCCCCACTGGCGCTGGCGCGACAGGGTCCAGTCCGGACGGTTGGCGATCATGCCCTGCAGGCGCGCCTGGCCCCAGTCGGGGAAGAACTGCGTCTCGGCGATGCCGGCCAGCGCGGATTCGCGCAGGGTCGGGCCGCCATCCTTCGGCTTGACGTCCATGCCGGCGAACCACTGGCTCGTCGCGCGGTAGACGATCGGCGTCTTGTGGCGCCAGCAGTGCATGTAGCTGTGGTCGAACATTTTCAGTTCGAACAGCGCGCCCGCTTCGCGCAGCGCGTCGCAGATCGGCTTCGAGGCTTCCCAGATCGTCATGCCGCCAAACAGCGGCAGGGTCGGCACGTATTTGCCGTCGCCCATCACCGGCTTGAGGATGTCATCGTCCTTCATGCCGTGCGCCTTGCACGAAATGAAGTCGTCCAGGCCATAGGCGGGCGCCGAGTGCACCACGCCGGTACCGCTTTCGGTAGTCACGTATTCGGCCAGGTACACCGGCGAACGGCGGTCGTAGAAGGCGTCGCGCTGGTGCAGCGGGTGCTTGAAGCGGATCTCGGCCAGCGCCGCGCCGGTGGCGGTGCCGATGGTCGTGCCTTCCAGCTTGTAGCGCGCCAGGCACGATTCCACCAGGTCTTGCGCCAGGATCAGCAGCAGCGGCTGGCCGTCGCGGGACGTTTCCACCAGCGCGTATTTGACTTCCGGGTGCACGTTCAGCGCCTGGTTGGACGGGATGGTCCAAGGCGTGGTGGTCCAGATCACGATAAAGCCGTTTTCCGTCGGCAGCTTGGGCAAGTCGAAGGCGGCGGCCAGCTTGTCATGCTCTGCGAACGGGAAGCCCACGTCGATGGCCGGGTCGCGCTTGTCCTTGTATTCGACTTCGGCTTCGGCAAGCGCCGAACCGCAATCGAAGCACCAGTTGACCGGTTTCAGGCCGCGGTACACGTAACCTTTTTCCAGCATCTTGCCCAGCGCGCGCAATTCGTCGGCCTCGTTACCGAAGTTCATCGTCAGGTAAGGATTTTCCCATTCGCCGAGCACGCCCAGGCGGATGAAGTCCTTCTTCTGGCGCTCGACCTGTTCGTAGGCATAGGCGCGCGCCTTGGTCAGCACTTCGCCGGTCGGCAAATTCTTGCCATACAGTTTTTCGATCTGGATTTCGATCGGCATGCCGTGGCAATCCCAGCCCGGCACGTAAGGCGCGTCGAAACCGGCCATGGTGCGCGATTTCACCACCATGTCCTTGAGGATCTTGTTGACTGCGTGGCCGATGTGGATATCGCCGTTGGCGTACGGCGGACCGTCATGCAGCACGAATTTCGGGCGGCCCTTGGCGGCCTTGCGGATACGCTGGTAAATCTTCTTGTCCTGCCATTCCTTGACCCAGTTCGGTTCGCGCTTGGCGAGGTCGCCGCGCATCGGGAACGGGGTTTCAGTCATATTGACCGGGTACTTGCTGGGAGCCTTCTTGTTGTCAGACATGGATCGTTCTTTAATGTTGGAGTGTCGGCAGGCGCCAGGCTTGCTGTTGCCGGGCGCCGAGATTCAGGTGAGCGCGGTGCTCAAATTCGGTCGGTGGCGGTGACGGCGCCGCTGCGCTGGGCGAACCAGGCGCGCGCCTGCTGCGCATCCTGTTCGATGGCGGCGGTCAAGGTCGGCAAGTCGATGAACTTTTCTTCGTCGCGCAGTTTCTTGAGGAATTCCACCCGCACGTTTTCGCCATAGCAGGCGCGGTGGAAGTCGAATACGTGTACTTCCAGCAGCACGCGGCCGGCGTTTTCCACGGTCGGGCGCACACCGAGGCTGGCCACGGCCGGCAGCGGCTGGTCGGCCAGGCCGTGCACCTGCACGATGAAGATGCCGCCCAGGGCAGGGCGGTGCGGCACGCGCAGGTTCAGCGTCGGATAGCCGATCGTGCGTCCCAGCTTGGCGCCATGGATCACGTGGCCGGAAATCGAATAGGGGTGGCCCAGCAATTGTTCGGCGTGTTCGAAATCGCCCTGCGACAGCGCTACGCGCACGGCGGAACTGGAAATGCGGTGCTCGCCATTCATCACGGTCGGCAGGATGTCGACTTCGAAGCCGTATTGCTTGCCTGCCTCCATCAGCATCTCGACATTGCCGGCGCGCCGCGCGCCATAGCAAAAGTCGCCGCCCACCATCAGCCATTTCACGTGCAGGCCGTCGACCAGCACTTTTTCCGTGAATTCCCGCGGTGTCAACGAGGCGAACGGCGTATTGAAGTGCTCGACAATCACGCGGTCGATGCCATTGTTCGACAGCGATTGCAGCTTGTCGCGCAAATTCGCGATGCGGGCCGGGGCTTTCGACAAATCGCCGGTCTTTTGCGCAAAGAATTCACGCGGGTGCGGTTCAAAGGTCATCACGGCCGCTTCCAGGCCCAGCCGGTCGGCGGCAGCCCGTACGCGCGCCAGCAACGCCTGGTGGCCACGGTGGACACCGTCGAAGTTGCCGATAGTCAATGCGCAGGGCGCGCGCGCTGCAGCATTGGGAAGTCCGCGAAATACCTTCATGGGATTTTTGCGCTCAAAAACTGGGCTTAAATGGGGGATTATACGGTCTGGCAGCGGATTTGACCTAGGTTAAGCAGAGAGCAGGGCGTCGCGGCCGGTATGATCTCCCCTGTTTGCGCTGCATTGCGGCATGCAATGGCGTAATACGGCGCCTTCGTTCCGCCACGGTAAGGGGGCGGCCCGGCAAAAAAAAACGCTGCCTGAGGGCAGCGTTTTTAGTGAAGCGAAAGACCATCAGCCTTTGTTTTGCAGTACAAAGTAGCGCGCCACCTCGGCCTCGCCATTGGTGCCTTTCACGGACTTCAGCGTGGCAATGCCGGCAGCTTTCTTGCCTGCATTGATCTGGCCGATGCCGTAGTGCAGCTTCATTTCTTCTGGACGCTTGGCGGTACCCAGCTTGACTGCCTGTTCCATCAGTTTCAAGCCCTGCTCACCCTTGCCGGCGGAAACCAGTGCAAAGCCCAGGTTGAACAAGGCGTCGGCATCCTTGTTCTTTTCCGCTTCAGCCTGGCTTGCCGCCAGCTTGCCGTTGAATTCGGCTTCGGTCTTCACCGCCAGGTCTTTCAGGCGCTTGTGACGTTCGGCATCGGAACCCTGGCCCAGGGCATTTTTCTTGTAGCCTTCGTCGATGATTTTCAGCGCTTCAGCAGGATTGCCGGTTTGCAGCGACAGCTGGCCCATTTCCATGAAATCGGATGGCTTGTTCAGCAGGCCCAGCGCCAGTTTCAGGCGCAGGATATCCAGGTTCAGCGTGCTGGAGAAGCCGGGCTTGGTCACCACGCGCTGCAGCAGGTCGGCCCAGTAGCTGGTCTTCGGGTAGTTGCCGGCCAGGCGTTCCAGGGTCTGCACGTAGCCGGCCTTGTCGTTCTGCTTCAGCTGGATGTTGGCCAGCATTTGCAGCTGGGCTTCGGAAGCGCGGCCGTTGGACTGCAATTCCTTGGCGGCTTCAGCATACTTGCCCGACACGTAGTAAGTCTGGGTCAGCAATTCCTGCAGTTGCTGGTTGCCCGGATTGTCTTTCAGCGCGCGCTGGATCCAGGTGATGGCTTTCGGATAATCCTTGGCCTGGTAGTACAGGCTGGCCAGGGATTGCGTGAATTTGGGTGTTTCCGCAGCGGACAGTTTGCCGGAATTGATCACGGCTTCAAACGCGCGCGCGGCGGTTTCGTATTCGCCGGCTGCCGCCGCTGCCGAGGCACGGGTGCGCTCGATCAGGTATTTCTCGTTTTCGGTTTTGCCGCCGACCGCGTCGGCTTCCCTCAGCTTGGCCAGCGCATCCTTGTTCTTGCCTGCCGCTGCCAGTTTCTGTGCTTCCTGCAGTGGCTTGCCGACTTCCGGACGGACTGCATCCGCAGCGTAGGCAACCGACGTCATACCGACCATGGGAGCTGCGGCATTGAAACCGATGGCGGCCATCACCAGGCCGAGATGCGCGAGACGAAACTTGGTCATAAGGAAGTGTTCTTTCTTAAAAAACAATAGGCAGGATAACCTGCCTATTGTACATACATACGGATTACTGGAACTGTTCGTTACCGACCAGGCCAATCTTGGTGACGCCCAGGCGCTGCGCCGCAGCCATCACGCCTGCTACCGCGTCATACTGGACCAGCTTGTTCGGGCGCAGGTGAACTTCAGGCTGATCGGCTTGCGCCGCCACGTTCATCAGCTTCGACTCCAAGGTGGCGCGGTCAGGCACCACCTGGTTATCCCAGAGGATGGTGCCGTCAAAGTCCACGTCGATCGTCACCACGACTGGTTCCTTGGTTGGCGGCGGCGGAGTGCCGACCGGCATGTTCAAGTTCACCGAGTGGTTAGCTTTTGGAATCGTGATGATCAGCATGATGATCAGCACCAACATGACGTCGATCAGCGGCGTCATGTTCATTTCCATCATTGGTTCCGGATCGGCGCTAGGAGCCTTACCGCCACCGACATTCATACCCATGAGTTATTCCTTTCTAGAAACTCGTCCGGACGGCGACCGTCCGGACGAAAAGCCTGTCAGCCCTTGTCAGGCGGCTCGGTAATGAAGCCGACCTTCTGGATGCCAGCACGCTGGGTGGTGTAGATCACCTTGCCGATCGATTCATAACGGGCACCTGCATCGCCGCGGACATGAACTTCAGGCTGAGGTACCTTCACCGCCTGTTCTTTCAGGAAATCGAACAACTCATTCGTATCGGCCATCCGTTTCTGATTCCAGTAAATGTCGCCATCCTTGTTCACCACGATGTTGACATTTTCCGGCTTCGGCTGGATCGGCTGGTTCAGCTCTTTCGGCAGTTCAATCTTCTGCAGTTTGAGCACGACCGGGCTGGTTACCAGGAAGATAATCAGCAGAACCAGCATCACGTCCACGAGGGGCGTGGTGTTGATCTCTGACAGGACGGCGTCGTCATCTCCGCTATCGGAGCCTACGGACATACCCATGATTAATTAACCAATCTTTTTAGCAGCAGCAGCGCCAGCCTGGGAGGTCGACATTGCGCCGGAAATCAGCACGGAGTGCACGTCAGCGGAGAACGAACGAACGTCTTCCATTGCAGTCTTGTTGCGGCGAACCAGCCAGTTGTAGCCCAGAACCGCAGGAACCGCGACCAGCAGACCGATAGCGGTCATGATCAGTGCTTCACCCACTGGACCTGCAACCTTGTCGATCGATGCGTTACCGGTCATACCGATGTTGGTCAGCGCGCCATAAATACCCCAAACCGTACCGAACAGACCGATGAACGGGGAGGTCGAACCCACGGTTGCCAGGAACGACAGGCCGTCAGCCAGACGCGATTGCACTTTGTCAACAGCGCGCTGGATCGACATGGTCACCCAAGTCGACAGGTCGATCTGTTCCAGCAGGGCGCCGTCGTGGTGCGCGGTTGCCTTGGTGCCGGTTTCAGCGATGAAGCGGAATGGCGAACCTTCGCTCAGCTGCGAGGAACCGGCAGCGATCGAGGAAGCTTTCCAGAACTTGGCAGCCGTTTCTTTCGACTGCTTGAAGATTTTTTGCTGGTCGATCAGTTTGGTGATGATGATGTACCACGAGCCCATCGACATCAGGCCCAGGATGATCAGGGTTGCGCGTGGCACGAAACCGCCGTTCCACACTGCCTGGAAGCCGAATGGGTTTTCCACTTCTTCCATCGCCTTGCCGCCGTGGGCAGCAGGAGCAGGTGCTGCAGCAGCGTCAGCTGCTGGTGCAGCTGCTGCGTCCGCCGGAGCCGCTGCCGGCGCCGATGCGGCAGCCGATGCAGGCGCGTCAGCCATTGCCGGGGCGCTCACCAGGGCGGTGGCTGCGGTCACCGAGAACAGCACTGCGGCCAGTACAGCGGACAAACGGGTATTCTTAAACATGCTTCCTCCAAATTGATAAAATAATCAGTTCGCTGAAATTATTTGTATGAATCAACGACTGCTACTACATGAGAGACGGTGGGTTGTCTCGGTTTATTATTCCAGCGTCCAGACGTATTGCATCTGCATCCACGCTTGCTCTGGTTTGCCATCAGTCATGCCTGGCTTGAACTTGCACTTACTGATACCTACCACGGCTGCCTTGTCCAGGTCGCGGAAGCCGGACGACTTCACAACTTTCGACTCAACAACGTGACCGTCGACACCGATCAGGAACGACAGCGTCACGGTACCGGTCTCTTCATTACGCAGAGACGATTTCGGCCATTCAGGTTTCGCACAAGTGCTGAAGTCGGCCACAGCAGGGATGTGAACCGATTTTGCAGGCGGCGCTGGCGGTGCTGGCGGTGCAGCTGGCGGCGCTTTCTGCAGTTCCGTCGTCGCAGGCTTTTGCTGTGTCGTGTTGGCGATCACGTTTTGCTGCGGCGGCGGGGTCTGCACGTTCACCTCGACCGGAGGAATGAATGGCGGTGGTGGCGCCTTCATTTCTGGTGGTGGTGGTGGCGGTGGCAGTTCTTTTGGCGGGGGTGGTGCAACTTCTTCGATGATCTTGGTTTCAACCGGCTCGATCATTTTAGCGACCAGCCGCTTGCCCAAGCCCGTTACGATCCCATAGCCAATCAGGATGTGCAACAGGATGACGATGGTAATACCTGTGTAGTTCTTCCCGGTATCTTTCTCGTTATGCGTGAAATTCATGCCTGCTTTCTCCAATACCAACTCTCTTTGTACTACTTGAACCCCGTCAAGACGGACATCGAAAGCTCCATGGCCGCATCCGGGACGTCGCGGAATTATACATACGAATTCTCAGAATTACATAGAAATTTGGCTCCTAAAACCGGTTAAATTTCATGTGCTTAAGCCCTTTTGGGGGGCAAGGCCTGCACCTTTCTGGCTCAAAAAGCAAGCTTTCCGGGCGCATTTTTAACGCTTGGGCAGGGTGGCCTTGATGAAGTTTTCTTTGCCGCGAAAAAACGGAATTTCATTACTACGGATGCGGCATTTTCATCGTAAAAGTTCGGTGATAGCCGTTGCTGGTCCGCAACTGCAAGCCACTCGCGCTACAAGCAGTATAGAAGAATTTATCAGGCACGAACCCGCGGGTCCGGGCTGAATTTTCTTCTAATCTTATGCAACCGGCATGTTTTCGGCGGCTCCAGGGCCGTCCTACGGTCGCGAAAAGTACTTTCATGGAGGCGGGGACTGGACCCGCCCTACAGCAAACGCATGACACTTATATAGAGTAGTGATATCCGGCTGTCCCTGGCGCCGCGCATCGGGAGGAACGCGGCGCCGGAGGGGCAATCCTTATATATGGAGCGCGCGCCGATCAGATGATGCGGTTGCGCTTTTCACGCTTGACCTCCAGGGTATTGATGACGTTGCCATGCGGGTCGACGGTCTCCAGGTGCACATCGAAGCCCCACAGCCGCGCCAC
Organism: uncultured Pseudoduganella sp.; assembly: GCA_966211685.1. Lineage (GTDB taxonomy): Bacteria > Pseudomonadota > Gammaproteobacteria > Burkholderiales > Burkholderiaceae_D > Rugamonas. The sequence continues at coordinate 4,084 of CBIHOX010000082.1, read as the reverse complement.
GTGTTTCAGCACTTCATTGGCTTGCTGGTTCAGCGGCCGGCGGTTGAATTGCGTATGGCGCAAGGTCAGCGCGCGGTCGTCGCGGGTATTGACGGACCAGACCTGGATATTCGGTTCGCGGTTGCCCAGGTTGTACTGTTCCGCCAATTGCTGGCGCAGGTAGCGGTAACCGAGTTCATCGTGAATGGCCGACACGGCGAGTTTTTCATTCTTGTCGTCGTCCAGCACGGCAAAGAAGTGGAATTCGCGGATCAGCTTGGGCGAGAGGTATTGCGCAATGAAGCTCTCGTCCTTGAAATTGCGCATGGCGAAGTCCAGCGTCTTGCGCCAGTCGCTGCCGGCAATGTCCGGGAACCATTCGCGGTCTTCCTGCGTCGGGTTTTCACAGATGCGGCGGATGTCCTGCATCATGGCGAAGCCCAGTGCATACGGATTGATGCCGTTGTAGTACGGGCTGTGCACCGGCGGCTGGAATACCACGTTGGTATGGCTCTTGAGGAATTCCATCATGAAGCCGTCGCCGACGATGCCTTCGTCGTACAGCTGGTTCAGGATCGTGTAGTGCCAGAACGTGGCCCAGCCCTCGTTCATGACCTGGGTTTGCCGCTGCGGATAGAAGTACTGGCTGATCTTGCGCACGATGCGCACCATTTCGCGCTGCCACGGTTCCAGCAGCGGCGCGTACTTTTCAATAAAGTACAGCAGGTTTTCTTCCGGCTCGGGCGGGAAGCGCGGCGGCGGGCGGTCGATTTCCTCTTCTTCGCGGCGCGGCACGGTGCGCCACAATTCATTGACCTGCGACTGCAGGTATTCTTCGCGTTCCTTCTGCTTTTGCTGTTCCTGCGCCAGCGACAGCTTGGCGGGACGCTTGTAGCGGTCGACGCCGTAATTCTGGATCGCGTGGCACGAGTCCAGCAACAGTTCCACCGCATCGATGCCATGGCGCTGTTCGCACTCGGCGATGTAATTCTTGGCAAACACCATGTAATCGATGATGGCTTCCGCGTCGGTCCAGGTGCGGAACAGGTAATTACCCTTGAAGAAAGAGTTGTGGCCATAGGCCGCGTGCGCAATCACCAGCGCCTGCATGGTCAGGCTGTTCTCTTCCATCAGGTAGGCAATGCACGGATTCGAGTTGATGACGATTTCGTAAGCCAGGCCCATCTGGCCTCGCTTGTAGCCTTTTTCCGTGCTGAGGAAGTGCTTGCCGAAGGTCCAGTGGTTGTACGAGACCGGCATGCCGACCGACGTGTAGGCGTCGATCATCTGCTCGGCCGTGATGATTTCCAGCTGGTTCGGATAAGTGTCCAGGCCGAAGTTTTCCGCCACGCGGCGGATTTCCTCGTGCGCCTGCTCGATCAGCTCGAACGTCCATTCGGACTGCTCGGGCAGGGCGCGCGGGTGGGGAACGCGTTTGGTCATCTGGTTCATGGGGACACTCTACTTGGGCTGCTTCTTGAACAATTCCCGGAACACCGGATAAATATCGGCCGGTGTCACGATCTTTTGCATCGCGAAGTGCGGATGGTGGTCCGGCACCAGCGCATATTGCTCCCACAGGTTTTGCGGCGGGCCGTCGGTGATTTCCACATACGTGTAGTACTGCACTTTCGGCATGATGCTGTTGACCAGCAATTGCTTGCACAGCACCGAGTCGTTGTCCCAGTTGTCGCCATCCGAAGCCTGCGCCACGTAGGCGTTCCAGGCGCCGCCGCCGTAGCGTTCATCGATGATCTTGTTCAGCAGGTGCAGCGCCGACGACACCACGGTGCCGCCCGATTCGCGCGAATGGAAGAACTCGTTTTCATCGACTTCGGCCGCCGCCGTATGGTGGCGGATGAAGACCACTTCGATTTTTTCATAGACGCGCTTGAGGAACAGGTACAGCAGGATGAAGAAGCGCTTGGCGGTATCCTTGCGGCTCTCATCCATGGAACCGGACACGTCCATGATGCAAAACATCACGGCTTGCGTCATCGGCTTGGGCACCTTGATGCGGTTGCTGTAGCGCAAGTCGAAGGGATCGATGAACGGGATGGCCAGCAGGCGCGTGTGCAGGTGGTGGATGAGCTTTTTCAGTTCCAGCACATAGGGATCGTCGGGCGGTGCGCCGGCTTCCTGCAGTGCCGCCAGTTCATGTTCGGCTTCGGTCAGGCGCTTGCGCGAGCTGCCGCCCACGGCAATGCGCCGGCCCAGGGCGCCGCGCAGCGAGCGCAGCACGTGGATATTCGATGGGGTGCCGGACACGGTATAGCCGGCGCGCTGGTTCTTGAATTCCGTGGTGGCCGTCAACTGGGTTTTCACCATGTGCGGCAATTCCAGGTCTTCGAAGAAGTAATTCATGAATTCTTCGCGCGACAGTTCGAAGATGAAATCGTCTTCCGTGGTCTGGTCGCTGTTGCCGGCCTTGCCGCGGCCGGAACCGCCGCCGCTCTTGGGGCGGTTGATCTGGTCGCCTTTCTGGTATTCCTGGTTGCCGGGATTGATGACTTCCCAGACGCCGCCATGGGCATGCCCGAACGTGGGTTCGTTCACGTCCTTGACGGGAATTGAAACTTTTTCGCCATTCTCAACATCGGTGATCGAGCGGCCCTTGATGGCGCGCCCTACCGCATCCTTGATCTGGCTCTTGTATCGCCGCAGGAACCGTTCGCGGTTCACCGCGGACTTGTTTTTACCCTGCAAACGACGGTCGATGAGGTGAGTCAAAGTGCCTCCTGCTTCTAGCCCAGCTGACGCTGGATTCGTAGGGCGGACCGTGATCCGCCATGCGTGCGCCGCGTTGCCGCCATGGCGGATCGCGATCCGCCCTACAGCATGTGCAAACGAAATCCGCCCTACGCCTGGCCCCGGTGCATCCGGGGCGTCTTGCACCTATCTTACGACGACTTCCTCACACGCAGGTACCATTCGCACAGCAGCCGCACCTGTTTCGCTGTATAGCCTTTCTCGACCATGCGTGCGACGAAGTCCGCGTGCTTGTTGGCGTCCTCGGCCGAGGCTTTCGCGTTGAACGAAATCACCGGCAGCAATTCCTCGGTATTCGAGAACATTTTCTTCTCGATCACCGTGCGGAACTTCTCATAGCTGGTCCACGCGGGATTCTTGCCGCCATTGTTGGCGCGCGCCCGCAAGCCGAAGTTGACGATCTCGTTCCGGAAGTCTTTCGGATTGCTGATGCCGGCCGGTTTTTCGATCTTCTCCAATTCATTGTTGAGCGCTTCGCGGTCGAACGATTCGCCGGTGTCCGGATCGCGGTATTCCTGGTCCTGGATCCAGAAGTCCGCGAACGTCACGTAACGGTCGAAGATGTTCTGGCCATATTCGGAATAGCTCTCCAGGTAGGCGGTCTGGATTTCCTTGCCGATGAACTCGACATAGCGCTGCGCCAGGTGTTCCTTGATGTAGGACAGGTATTTCTGTTCCGTCTCCGGCGGGAACTGTTCGCGCTCGACCTGCTGCTCCAGCACGTACAGCAGGTGCACCGGATTGGCGGCCACTTCGGTATTGTCGAAGTTGAAGACCTTGGACAGGATCTTGAACGCGAAGCGCGTCGACAAGCCGTTCATGCCTTCATCCACGCCCGCGTAATCGACGTACTCATGGATGGACTTGGCTTTCGGATCGGTGTCCTTGAGGTTTTCACCGTCGTAGACCAGCATCTTCGAGAAGATCGACGAGTTTTCCGGCTCCTTCAGGCGCGACAGGATCGCGAACTGCGCCATCATGCGCAGGGTGCCCGGGGCGCACGGCGCTTTTTCCAGCGATGAGTTGGCCAGCAGCTTGTCGTAGATCTTGATCTCATCGGTCACGCGCAGGCAATACGGCACCTTGACGATGTAGATCCGGTCCAGGAATGCTTCATTGTTGCGGTTGTTCTTGAATGCTTTCCATTCCGATTCGTTCGAGTGCGCCAGGATGATGCCGTCGAACGGAATCGCGCCAAAGCCTTCGGTACCCTTGTAGTTGCCTTCCTGGGTGGCGGTCAGCAGCGGGTGCAGCACCTTAATGGGCGCCTTGAACATTTCCACGAATTCCATCAAGCCCTGGTTGGCCAGGCACAGGCCGCCGGAATAGCTGTAGG
>CBIHOX010000081.1:0-25645 GCA_966211685.1 uncultured Pseudoduganella sp. | reverse complement strand
TGAACCTGGGCGCATCGTATACGTTCAAGGTCAATGACGTGAAAACCGTGGTGCGGGCGTCGGTGCGCAACGCCACCAACAAGTTCTACTGGCGCGACGTGACGCCGGACCTGGGCGGCTACCTGTTCCCGGGCGGCGACCGCGCCTACAAGCTGTCGGCGCAAGTCGACTTCTGATCCGAAGCGGCCCGGCCCCGCCGCGCCGCTGCGTTCCCTTCCCCGTCTCCCGCCAACGCCTCAGGCGTGGGCGGGCCCGCCCAGCGCCTGTTCGGCCTTCGACAGGCGGCTGGCGGCGTCGCCCGCCACCAGCGTATACGCGATGGCGCGCCGCTCCAGTTCCTCGAACAGCAATCCCGCGATGACCGCGCATTCGTGTAGCGGTTCGCGCTGGCCGTCCGGTTCCCACGGGATGTCGGACGCGCACACCAGCGTATGGTCGTAATGGCAGGCGCGCACCAGTTGTTCCAGCGCCGCATCGATGCCGCCGAAATAATGGCGGCTGTAGACGGCCGTCATCAGCGGCGTGGTGTCGCAAAACAGGAAACGCCGCGCCCGCGGCAGCGCGGCCCGTTCGCGCGCCACCTGGGTGCGGGCAATCACGATCTGGTCTTGCGCGGCCGGCATGCGCCCGTGCGTATCGACGAACTCGCGCAGGTATTCCGGCACCCACACGGTGCCATAGTGCGTGGCCAGCCGCGCCGCCAGGGTGGACTTGCCGGCCGACGCCGCGCCGAGGATGGCTACCGTGGCCACCGTGGCTACCGTGCCTGCCGTGGCCACGGCGGCCAACTGCCGCGTCACTTCAGCACCATGGCTTCATCGGCCTCGCCTGCCCCTTCGGCCGCGCGTTTCCACGCCACCAGGCCGGCCACCGCCATCAGCACGAACAGCCCGTACAGCACGGCGGTCAGGATCAAATGCTTGTGCACGTACAGCGCGACGTAAATGATGTCGACGATGATCCACACATGCCAGTTTTCGACTTTCTTGCGTGACAACAGCACTTGTCCGACCAGGCTGCCCGCGGTCAGGAAGCCATCCATGTTGGGCACGTCGGTATCGGTGTAATGGCGCAGGAACCAGGCCAGCACGGCAAACCCGGCCAGCCAGCCCAGCGCGGACAGCGCCACGCCGCGCCGGTCCAGTTCCGTCACCGGCAACCTGTCATGCGCGGCGCTGCCGTGCAGCCACTGGTACCAGCCCCAGAACGACACGCTGATGAACACCAGTTGCAGCGCCATGTCGCCATACAGCCGCGCGCCGGCAAACACGACGCCATAGGTGGCCGATGACAGGATGGCAAACAGCCACGCCCAGTGGTTCTGGCGGATATTGAGCAGCACCGTCGCCACCGACAGCACGAAGGAGAGCAGTTCGAGCGGCGTGGTGGACAGGCCGAGCAGGGAAAAGGATTCGTTCATATAGCCCGTCATTATATCGGTCGCACAGGAAAACGGCGGCCACTGGGCCGCCGTCCGCTGCTTCTCGCCTACTTCATGCGCCGTGGCATCAGCGCTTCGGATACTTGATGGTCATTTCCCGCAACACGTTATCGGCGTGGTCGACTTCCTTCATCACCCACAGCATATAACGGATATCGAGGTGGATCGCGCGCGTGATGGCCGGATCGAAATACCAGTCCTTGGTGATCGATTCATACGTGGAATCGAAATTCAGGCCAATCAACTCGCCGCGCCCGTTCATCACGGCCGAACCGGAATTGCCGCCCGTGGTGTCGGCGCTGGACAGGAAGTCGACCGGCACCGTGCCCAGGACCGGGTCCCGGAACTGGCCATGGCGCCTGGCCTTCACCGCCTCGATCAGCGCCGCCGGCGCCACGAACGGTTCCTTGCCGGTGTGCTTTTCCACGATGCCTTCCACCGTGGTGAACGGTCCCTTGGTCACGCCGTCCTTCGGCGAATAGGCCGACACGGTGCCATAGGTCACGCGCAAGGTGGAATTGGCGTCGGGGTAGACCGGCTTGCCCTGCGACTTTTTCCACGCGATCACGGCGGCCATGTATTGCGGCACGATGCGTTCCAGGTTGCCATCGACTTCCATGCGCCGCTCTTCCAGCGCCATGCCCAGCGCGTGCAGTTTCACGGCCAGCCGCACGAACGCGTCGTCGGAGGCGGCCAGGGACGCCGCATCCTGGTCCATCAGCGCCACGCGCTGCGCGGTGTCGCCCAGGCGCGTCTGGCGGTACAGTGCCGCCACCTCGGCCACCGGCGGCAGCAGCGCATCGAGCCCCTGCGGCCGGGTATGGGCGGCCAGTTTCGCATAGCGCGCCAGGCCGGCGGCATAGCGGGCCTGGTCGACTTTCGCGTCAAACGATTGCTCCAGGCGCGCCAGGCGTGCCTTGATGAACGACACGTCGCGCTGCTGGTAGCCGGCCTTGCGCTCGGCGTCCGGCTTCTGCTTTTCCAGCGCCAGCCGGTACAGCGTGCGCGCGCTCTTGTACAGATCGCTGTTGGTGGCCACGGTGAACGCGAATTCCTCGTTCGACAGCGCCATGTCGGCGGCAATCGCGGCGTCCAGCTCGGCCAGCATGGTGGCCGACTTGTTGGGCTGCTTCGCATACCACGCGCGGAATTCCGCATCCTGGGCATCCTTGATGGCGGCCAGGTCCTTGCGGGCAAAGCCGTCCAGCAAGCCCTGGGTTTTCTTCATCTTGTTGTTGATGCCCTTGACCACGCTGGCATAGCGCACGTCGGCGGCTTCGTCGCCTTTGGTGGCGGCGGCGATCGTGTCCAGGTCGGCCTGGTATTCCGCCACCTGCAGCGGATACGCATGGTCGCGCGCATGGCGGATTTCCACCGGCAGCTTGTAGCGGCTGGTACGGCCGGGGTAGCCTGCCAGCAGGATAGGATCACCGGTTTTCAGGCCTTCGGCCGACACCACCAGGAAATCCTTCGACTGGTAGGGCACGTTGTCCGGCGACGGATCGGCCGGACGGCCATCCTTGCCGACATAGGCGCGCAGGAACGAATAATCGCCGGTGTGGCGCGGCCATTCATAATTGTCGACATCGCCGCCATAGTTGCCGATCTTGTCCGATGGCGCGTACACCAGGCGCACGTCGCGGATCATCATCTGGCGGATGCGGTAATACTCGGCGCCGCGGTGGAACGCCGGCACGGAACAGCGGTACATCTTGTCGGTCTCGCATTCGGCGATCAGCGCCTTGATGCGCTTTTGCGCTTCCTCGTGGCGCTGGCGGCCCGACATCGCGTCCAGGCCCTTCAGCACGCGCGCGCTGACGTCTTCCACCTTGTCGGTCACATACACGCGCAGGTTCGGCCCGCCCGGCAATTCCGCGGCGCGGGTTTTCGCCAGGAAGCCGTTGGCGATGTAATTGTGTTCCGGCGTGGAATTGCGCTGGATCGCGTCATAGGCGCAGTGGTGGTTGGTGACCACCAGGCCGTCGGGCGACACGAACGACGCCGAACAGCCGTCGGTCGACACGATGGCGCTCATCGGATGCTTCGACAGGTCGGCCAGCTTTTCCGCGGGTATCGCGATGCCGGTTTTCCTGAGTTCGGCCTTGAGCTGCAGCAGCTGGTGCGGCTGCCATTGCCCTTCGTCGGCGCGGGTAGCGCCCGACACGGCCAGCAGGGCGGCCGGAAGTACTAGCAATTTATACAATTGGGGTCTCCAGGTGGTGAAGACCCGGGAGTATAGCAGCAGCCCCGCAGCAGCCCCGCGGCAGCCGCGCAGGCGCCGTTGCAGTATGCCCGCGGCGTTCCCGCACTGCCGATACCTGCGCAGCCCGCGCCGGCCCGCGCCGGCCCGGCGCGAACTTACCGTTGCGCATGCCACCCTCCCCCCAGCGCCTGCACCAGCGCCACGGCCACGGCCTGCCGGTCCGACTGCACCTGCAGCAAGGCGCGGCGCGCGCTGAGCGCGGTGGCTTGCGCCTGCACCACCTCGGTAAAGCCGACCTGCCCGGCGCGGTAGCGGTTCACCATTTGCCGCTCGACCTGGTCGGCCGCTGCCGAGGCGCTGGCGCGAAGCGCCTGCTGCTGCTCCAGGACACGCGCGGCCGCCAGCTGGTCTTCCACGTCGCCAAACGCGGCCAGCACGGTTTGCCGGTAGCGCGCCACGGCTTCCTCGCGCGCGGCTTCGGCGCCCGCCACGCGGGCCCGGGTGGCGCCCGCGTCGAACAGCGATTGCGCGGCCGCCAGTCCCAGCGACCACAAGCTGTTCGATGCGCTGAACAGGCCGGCCACCCGGCTGGCGCCAAAGCCGGCCGACGCGCTCAACGTGAGGCTGGGGAAATATGCGCCGCGCGCCACGCCCACCTGCGCATTGGCAGCCGCCACGCGGCGCTCGGCCGCCGCGATATCGGGACGGCGCTGCAACAGTTCGGATGGCACGCCGGCCGGGATCACGGGCACCGGCGGCAGGTCCGGCACGGGAATGGCTGGCAACTGGCGCTCCATGACGTTGCCGGCGACGGAGGACGGTGCGGCGGCTTGCCTTGGCACGCCCCCTGCCTGTGCGGTTGTGGCAGCCCGTGCCGGCAAGGGCCGCTGCCCGGGGCCGGCTGCCGGCGCCGGCAGCGGCGCCAGCGCGAAGTCCGCCGGCGCCCTGCCCAGCAGGATGGCGACCGCATGTTCGAGCTGTGCACGCTGGCGGCGCAGGGTCAGGCGGTCGATGCGTGCATTGTCGAGCTGTGTCTGCGCCTGCAGCACGTCGGCGTGGGCGGCAATACCGGCGCTGAAGCGGTTGCCGGCGATGCGCAGCGCTTCCTCATACGCCGCCACGGTCGCGTCGAGCAGCGCGCCCTGTGCATCGGCGGCCCGCAGCGCGAAATAATCGGCGGCCAGTTCGCCCTGCGCCGACAGGGTGGCGCCAGCCAGGTCGGCCTGCGACGCCTGGGCGCCGGCCTGCGCCGCGTTGGCGGCCGCCCCCAGCTTGCCCCAGATGTCGGGTTCCCAGCTGCCGCCGATCGTGACCCGGTACGACCCCGCCGCCTTTGCCGCGCCGCCCCCGCCGCTGCGCGACGCGTTCGCGCCCAGGTCGACCTGCGGGAACCATTGCGCACGCTGTTCCGCCACCAGCGCGCGGGCTTGCGCATAGGCCGCCGTGGCGGCCGCCAGGTTCTGGTTCGACACATTCAACTCCGCCATCAGCTGGTCCAGCACGGGATCGCCGAACAGGGTCCACCACGGTCCCCTGTCCAGCATGTCGGCCGGCGCGGCCGGGGCCCAGCCCTGCGCTTCCCTGAACGCGGCCGGCTGCGCCGTGGCCGGAACGGTATACGATGGCGTGACGGCGCAGCCGGCCAATGCCGCCAGCGCGGCCAGCGCCGCCAGCGCCGCGGGCATGGAGCGCCCGCTTGCAGCCGGACTTTCCGGCGCACGCGGCGTCTCCGGGACGGTTGGCGTAACGGGTGTATTCATGGACTTCATAGGACTACCTCGGTTTCCTGGCGGTGGCGGCTCAAGTGCGATTCGGACTGGCCCGGGCGGCGCAACTTGTCCATCAGCACGTAGACCACGGGGGTGGTCAACAGGGTCAATAACTGGCTGGCAACCAGGCCGCCGATGATGGCCACGCCCAGCGGGCGGCGCAATTCGGAACCTTCGCCAAAGCCGATGGCCAGCGGCAGCGCGCCGAGCACCGCCGCCAGGGTGGTCATCAGGATGGGGCGGAAGCGCAGCAGGCACGCTTCGCGCACCGCCTGCATGGCGGTCAGGCCGCGCGCCCGCTCGGCGTCGAGCGCGAAATCAATGATGAGGATGGCGTTTTTCTTGACGATACCGATCAGCAGGAACACGCCGATCAGCGCAATGATGGAAAACTCCATCTTGAACAGCAGCAGCGCCAGCACGGCGCCCACGCCGGCCGACGGCAAGGTCGACAGCACCGTGACCGGATGCACCAGGCTTTCGTACAGCATGCCCAGCACGATATAGATCACGACGATGGCGGCCAGGATCAGCAACGGCTGCTGCCGGTTCGATTCCTGGGCGCTGCGCGCCGTGCCCTGGAAACTGCCGCGCACATTGTTCGGCATGCCGATCGCCGCTTCGGCATCCTTGACCGCCTGCTGCGCCTCGCCCAGGCTCACGCCTTCGGGCAGGTTGAACGATACCGTGGTGGCCAGTTCGCCATCCTGGTGGTTGATCGACGCCGGGGTCGAGCGCTCGTAAAACGTGGCCATGCCGGCCAGCGGCGCCATCGGCGTCACGCGCGTGCTGAGGGCCGAACCGGACGACAGGTCGCGCGCGGCCGCCACGTTGTTGGCGCTGCTGTTGGCGCCGCCGCTGGCGGCATTGCCGGTATTGCCGGCGGCGCCGCTGGCTGCGCCACTGCCCGTGCTTGCCGCCGAGGCGTTTTTCAGCGGCACATGGACGTCCTTCAACGCTTCCGGACTTTGCGCATACATGGGGGCAGCTTCCAGCACCACCTTGTACTGGTTCAATTCATCGTAGATCGTCGCCACCTGGCGCTGCCCGAAAGCGTTGTACAGCGCATTGTCGACATCGCGCACCCCGGCGCCCAGGCGCGTCATGGTGTCCTTGTCAATCTCGACGAAGGTTTCCACGCCGTTTTCCGCCTGGTCCGTGTCGACATCGGTCAATTGCGGGCGCTGCCTCATTTCATCGGCCAGCCTGGCGGCCCAGGTTTTCAAGTCGGCCCGGTTGTCGCTTTTCAGCGTGTACTGGTAAGTGGAATTGCTTTGCCGCCCGCCCATGCGCAAATCCTGCACGGGGTTCAGGAACAGCGACACGCCGGTGACTTTCGCCAGTTGCGGACGCAGGCGCGCGATCACGGCCTGGCCGGACTCGCTGCGTTCGGACGCCGGTTTCAGGTTGATGAACATGAAGCCGCCGCCGGCACGGCTGCCGCCCGTGAACCCCACCACGGTCGCCACCGCCGGGTCTCGCTTGATGATATCCACCAGCTGTTTCAGCTTTTGCTGCATGGCCTGGAATGAAATGCTCTGGTCCGCGCGCAGGCCGCCGTTGATCTGGCCCGTGTCCTGCTGCGGGAAAAAGCCCTTGGGCGCGGCGGAAAACAGGTACACGTTCAAGCCCACCACGAACACCAGGATGGCCATCACCAGCCAGCGCATCGACAGCGCCCAGTCCAGCGCATGTTCATAGCTGCGCAAGGTCGCGCCAAAGGCGCGCTCGAACCAGCGCGCGATGCGGCCTGGTGGTTTCCCGGCGTGACCGCCCGGCTTGAGCAGCCACGCGCACATCATCGGCGTGGTGGTGAGGGAAATCAGCAGCGAGATCATCACGGCGGCCGACAGGGTCACGGCAAATTCACGGAACAGCCGCCCCACCTGGCCGCCCATGAACAGCAGCGGGATGAACACCGCCACCAGCGACAGGCTGATCGACAGCACCGTGAAGCCGACCTCTCGCGCGCCCAGCAGGGCCGCCTTGAAGCGGTCCATGCCGGCTTCGACGTGGCGCGCGGTGTTTTCCAGCACCACGATGGCGTCGTCGACGACGAAGCCGGTGGCCACCGTCAGCGCCATCAGGGACAGGTTGTTCAGTGAAAAGCCCAGCATGTACATGGCGCCGAAGGTGCCCAGCAGCGACACCACCGTGGCCACGGCGGGAATCACGGTGGCGCGCGCGCTGCGCAGGAAGGCGCTGACCACCAGCACTACCAGCGCGATGGAGATCAGCAGCGTGACTTCGATCTCATGCAGCGACGAACGGATGGAATTGGTGGAATCGGACGCCACCTGCAACGTCACGTCTTGCGGCAATTGGGCCTGCAGTTGCGGGATCAGCGCGCGTACGCCGTCGACTGTTTCGATCACGTTGGCGCCCGGCTGGCGCGTGACCAGCACGATCACGGCCGGGTCGCCATTGAACAGGCCCAGCGTATTGCGGTTTTCCTGGCCGTCGGTGACGTTGGCCACGTCGCGCAGGCGGATCGCGGCGTCGCCGCGCCACGCCACCACCAGGTCGCGGTAATCGGCGGCCGTGGCGCGCCGCCCGGTGTCGGGGCCGGCGTGGGTATAGATCTGCAGCCGCCGCCCTTCGCTTTCCAGCGCGCCCTTGGGCCGGTTGGCGTTGGCGGCCTGGATCGCGGCGCGCACGTCTTCCATCGCCAGGCCATAGCGGTTCAGCGCATACGGCAGCATTTCCACCCGCACCGCGGGCAGCGAACCGCCGCCAATTTCCACGTCGCCAACGCCCTGCACCTGCGCCAGCTTTTGCTGCACGATGTTGGCCACCGCCTCATACACCTGGCCCGGCGAACGGGTGCGCGACGTCAGCGCCAGGATGATGACCGGGGCATCCGACGGATTGGCCTTGCGGTAGGTGGGATTGCTGCGCAGGGTGGCCGGCAGGTCGGCGCGCGAGGCGTTGATGGCGGCCTGCACTTCGCGCGCGGCCGCGTCGATCTTGCGGTTCAAGTCGAACTGCAGGCTGATGCGGGTCGAGCCATTGCCGGAATTGGACGTGATTTCATTGACGCCGGCAATCACGGCAAGCCGGCGCTCGAGCGGCGTGGCCACGCTGGAGGCCATGGTGTCGGGACTGGCCCCCGGCAGGCTGGCGCTGACGGAAATCGACGGGAAATCCACCTGCGGCAGCGGCGACACCGGCAGCACGAAAAACGCCGCGATGCCGGCCAGCGCCAGGCCGACGGTCAGCAGCACCGTGGCGATGGGGCGGCGGACGAACGGTTCCGACAGGTTCATACGGCAGTCTCCGGCTTGCCCTGTTCATTGTCCTGCCTGCGCCCCCAGCGCCGGCCCAGGCGGTCGAACGCAAGGTAAATCACCGGCGTCGTGTACAGGGTCAGCACCTGGCTGACGATCAGCCCGCCGAAGATCGACAGTCCCAGCGGACGGCGCAATTCCGCGCCCTCGCCCCAGCCGAACATCAGCGGCACGGCGGCGAACAGCGCGGCCAAGGTCGTCATCAGGATGGGGCGGAAGCGCAGCAGCGCGGCCTGGTGGATCGCCTCGCGCGGCGCCTTGCCGCCATCGCGCTCGGCTTCGATGGCGAAGTCGATCATCATGATGGCGTTCTTCTTGACGATGCCGATCAGCAGGATGATGCCGATGATGCCGATCACGCCCAGGTCCTGCCCCGTCACCAGCAGCGCCAGCAGCGCGCCCACGCCGGCCGACGGCAACGTCGACAGGATGGTCAGCGGATGCACATAGCTTTCGTACAGCACGCCCAGCACGATATAGACGCATACCACGGCGGCCAGGATCAGCCACAGCTGGTTGGTCAGCGACGCCTGGTAGGCGCCCGACGCGCCCAGGAACGTCAAGGTGACGGCGGGCGGCAGGCCGATCTCGCGCGCGGCTTCGCGCACGGATTCCACCGCGCGGCCCAGCGACACGCCGGGCGCCGTATCGAAGCCCAGCGTGGTGGCCGGATATTGCGCCACGTGCGTGATCTGCAGCGGCGCCGGCTTTTCCGTGACGGTGGCCACGGCCGACAGCGGCGCCGGCTTGCCCGAACCGGTGCGCAGCTGCAAATTGCCCAGCGCTTCGGGCGTGTTCAGCGCCCCCGGCTGCGCTTCCAGGATCACCCGGTACTGGTTGGTTTCAGTGAAGATGGTCGACACGATGCGCTGGCCAAAGGCCGAATACAGCGCGTCATCGATGGCGGCCGCGGTGACCTGCAGGCGCGAGGCGGTATCGCGGTCGATCGCCACATGCGCCGCCACGCCCATCGCGCCGGCGTCGGACACCACGTTGCGCAACGGTTCCTTGCGCGCCATCTGTTGCGCCAGCCGGTTGGCCCATTGCGTCACGGTCGCGGTATCGGCGCCTTCCAGCGAGACGCGGTATTGCGTGGGCCCCGATTCGGCGTCGATGGTCAAGTCCTGCGTCGGCTGCAGGTAAGCCGTCACGCCCGGCACCGTGGCCACGCGCCGGCGCAGCCGTTCCATGATGGCGTGCTGGTCGCCGCCCTGGCGCTCGCGTCCCAGGTTGACCAGCAGGCGTCCGGTATTGAGCATGGTGTTGTTGGCCGCGTCGACACCGGCCACGGAACTGAGGCTGGCCACGTCCGGGTCTTGCAGGATCGCTTGCGCGGCGGCCTGCTGCAGCTGCGCCATGCGTTCATACGACACGCTGTGCGCGGTTTCAATGCGCACCTGCAGCTGGCCGGTGTCCTGCGTCGGGAACAGGCCTTTGGGGATGAACAGGTACAGCACCACGGTCAGCGCCAGCGTGGCCAGCGCCACCAGCAGGGTGGCGCCCTGCCGCGCCAGCACCCATTGCAGCGACATGTCATAGCGGGCAATGACCTTGTCGAAGAAGCGCTGGATCGCGTCGCCCATGCGCGAACCGGCCGCGCCGTGCGCGTGCGCCCGCAGCCAGCGGCCCGACATCATCGGCACCAGGGTCAGCGACACCACGGCGGAAATCAGGATCGTGATGGCCAGCGTGACGGCGAATTCGCGGAACAGCCGCCCCACCACGTCGCCCATGAACAGCAGCGGGATCAGCACGGCGATCAGCGAGACCGTGAGCGAAATGATGGTGAAGCCGATCTGCGCAGCGCCTTTCAGCGCGGCCGCCATCGGCGTTTCGCCTTCCTCGATGTAGCGCGCGATGTTTTCTATCATGACGATGGCGTCGTCGACCACGAAACCGGTCGCAATCGTCAGCGCCATCAGGCTCAGGTTGTTCAGGCTGTAGCCAAGCAAATACATGACGCCAAAGGTGCCGACCAGCGAAATCGGCACCGCTAGGCTGGCGATCACGGTGGCGCGCAGGCTGTGCAGGAAGGCGAAGATCACCAGCACGACCAGCACCACGGCCAGCACCAGTTCCATTTCCACGTGTTCCACCGAGGCGCGGATGCCGTTGGTGCGGTCGCTCAATACCGTGACCTTCAGCGCACCCGGCAAGCCTGCCTGCAATTCCGGCAAGCGTTCGCGGATCGCATCGACCGTGGCGATCACGTTGGCGCCGGGCTGGCGCCGCACTTCCAGGATGATGGCCGGGGTCAAGGCGCCCGCGCTGTCAGCGTCTTCAGCGTTTTTCGCCTCCTTCACGCCCGACCATGCCCCCAGCCGCACGTTTTCCGCGCTGTCGACCACGCGCGCCACGTCCTGCAGCCGCACCGGCGCATCATTGCGCCATGCGACGATCAATTGTTTGTAATCGCTGGCCGTCAGCAGCTGGTCGTTGGCGTTGATGGTAAACGAGCGCGTGGGGCCGTCGAAGCCGCCCTTGGCGCTGTTGGCGTTGGCCGACGTGATGGCGCTGCGCAGGGTGTCCAGGCCCAGGCCGTACGACGCCAGCGCCTGCGTATCGGCCTGAATACGCACGGCGGGGCGCTGGCCGCCGCTCAGCGTGACCTGGCCGACGCCGGACACCTGGGAAATCTTCAGCGCCAGCCGCGTGTTGACGATGTTCTGCACTTCCGTCAGCGGCATCTGGTCGGACGTGATGGCCAGTGTCAATACCGGCGCATCGGCCGGATTGACCTTGGCGTAGACCGGCGGCGCCGGCAAGTCGGTCGGCAACAGCGACGCGCCGGCGTTGATGGCGGCCTGCACTTCCTGTTCCGCCACGTCCAGGGTCTGGCCCAGCGCGAATTGCAGCGTGATCATCGAGACGCCGGCCGCGCTGGTGGAACTCATGCGCTGCAAGCCCGCCATCTGGCCGAATTGGCGCTCCAGCGGCGCCGTCACGGTCTGTCCCATGACTTCGGGGCTGGCGCCCGGATACAGGGTCTGTACCTGGATGGTGGGGAAATCCACTTGCGGCAGCGCAGACAGCGGCAGGAACTTGAAGCCCACCAGTCCGGCCAGCACGATCGCCAGCATCAGCAGCGACGTGGCGACCGGCCGCTCGATGAAGGGACGCGATGGGCTCATGGCGAGGCCCCCGGCGCAGTGCGGGCCGGCGGCGCGCCTCCCTCGCGCCCCGCCCCCTCGCGCCCTGTCCCGTCGCGCCCCGCCCCATCACGCCCCGCCCCATCGTGCCCGCGGCGGCCGCGCCGCCCTTCGCCACCCTGCTGCGGCTTGTCGCCCGGCAGCATCACCCGGGCGCCATCCTTGAGGCGGTCGGCGCCTTCCGTAATGACTTGCTCGCCGGCCTGCAGCCCGGACGCGATCTGCACCTGGTCGGTGGTGGCCTGGCCGCGCGTCACGGCGCGCTGCGACACCGTGCGGTCCGGCCGAAGTACGTAGACGTAGTCTCCGCCGGCGCCATGGCGCAGCGCCGTCACCGGCACCATCACGGCGTCCTTGATGGTGCGCAGTTCCAGGCGCACGTTGACGAACTGGCTGGGGAACAGCGCGTTGCCGGCATTGGCGAAGCGCGCCTTGGCTTTCACGGTCCCGGTCTGGGTATCGACCTGGTTGTCCAGCGCGGCAAAGGCGCCGCGCTCGAGTTCCCGCGTGCGGGTGCGGTCATACGCCACGGCCACCAGCCGCTCGCCCCGGTTGACGGCGGCCATGACGTCCGGCGCGCGGTCTTGCGGTATCGAAAATTCCACGTCGATCGGCGCCAGTTGCGTGATGACGGCAATGCCGCCGGCGTCGCCCGTGCCCACCAGGTTGCCCACGTCAACCACCCGCAAGCCCACCCTGCCACTGATCGGCGCCACCACCTTGGTATAGCCGAGGCTCAGCCGCGCGCTGCCTTCGTTGGCCTTGTCGGTGGTGACGGTGCCTTCCAGTTGCCGCACCAGCGCGGCCTGCGTATCGACGTCCTGGCGCGCAATCGAATCCTGCGCCAGCAGCGTGCGGTAGCGTTCCAGGGTCAGGCGCGCGTTTTCCAGCTGCGCTTCATCGCGCTGGCGCTGGCCGCTTGCCTGCATCAGCGTCATTTCAAACTGGCGCGGATCGATTTGCGCCAGCACCTGGCCGGCGCGCACCATCTGTCCTTCCTTGAACAGTACTTTTTGCAGGATGCCCGACACTTGCGGCCGCACTGTGGCGGTGGCCGCCGCGGTCACGGTACCCAGCGCATCGAGCGTCACGGGCAAGTCCGCAAGTTCCGCTGTAGCAACACCGACCGTGGCGGCGCTGCCGCCGCGCCGGCCGCCGCCGGGACCCCCGGGACCGGCCGGGGGGCCGCCCGGTGCGCCCGCCGCCGGCTTGGCGCCGGCGGCGGGGTGGGTCAAATGCCAGGCCAGCCAGCCCAGGCCGGCCATTGCCGCCAGCGCAATGACGGCGCCGATGACGGCGGAGCGGCGGCTGCGGCGGGGCGGCGCGGACGTTGGCATGGATGCTGGCGGCGGCGATGGCGGCGCGGAAGGCGTTGGCGAAGTAGGCGCTTGCATGGTCATTCCCTGATGGTTCTATGCAATGAAATGAACAAATGTTGGTTGCAAAGACACTAGCACAGCGCTATTTTTGCAATGCTTCTGGCGGAAACAATCGGACACCGGGCGCACGATAGAACCCGTCTTCTCGCCGCCTGGCCAGCCCTCCGGCGCGGCCGCCGCCTTGCGGCGCGGGCGCGGCGGCCTTCGTTACCGCCTTTCACAGTTTGATACAAAGGCGCTACAAATCCCTATAAGCTGGACACCCCTGCCCCGTACAATGCCCCCCCATGAGCGAACATATCCTGATCATTGAAGACGATCCGCGGCTGTGCGACATGCTGTCGGAATACCTGGCCAAATCCGGCTATGCCGTCACCACGCACATGCGCGGCAAGCCGGCGCTGGAATGGCTGGCCGCCAACCGCGCCGACGCCGTGATCCTCGACCTGATGCTGCCTGACATGGATGGCCTGGAAATCTGCCGCCAGCTGCGCGCCTCTTCCAGCGTGCCGGTGCTGATGCTGACGGCGCGCGGCGACGCCATCGACCGCATCATCGGCCTGGAACTGGGGGCCGACGATTACCTGCCCAAGCCGTTCGAGCCGCGCGAACTGCTGGCGCGGTTGCGCGCCGTCTTGCGCCGCGGTGTCGAGACCCAGCGCGTCAACAAGGAAGTGCTGCGCTTCGGCCGCCTGGAAATCGAGCCGATCGCTTACGCCGCGCGGCTCGACGGCAAGCCTTGCGACCTGACCGCATGCCAGTTCGACCTGCTGTTGCTGCTGGCGCGCAACGCCGGCCGCGTGATGTCGCGCGAAGCGCTGATGGACGCCACGTCGGGCAGCCAGAGCGAGGTGTTCGACCGCTCGATCGACGTCCACATGTCGCGCCTGCGGGCGGCCATCGAGGACGATCCGAAGCATCCGCGCCGCATCATCACGGTGCGCGGGGCCGGCTACGTGTTCGCCAAGGACCAGGATTGACGGGGGCGGCCATGCCACGGCTGTATTTCAGGTTCTACATCGCGCTGCTGGCCAGCCTGGCGCTGTTCACGGCGGCCGCCGCCCTGCTGTGGCATTACGCCGGCCCATTTGAAACGTCAGACCGCGCGCTGGGCGTCCTGCTGCGCAATGCACTGCCGCCGGCCGGCACGCCGGCCGCCGAACAGCAGGCCGCGCTGTCGCGCCTGACGCGCGACATCAAGGCCGACATCACGCTGTACAGCCGCGACGGCGAACGCCTGGCTTACGTCGGCGAGCCGCTGCCGCGCCCTCCACGCGGCATGTGGCGCGAGCGGCGCATGATGATGATGGAGCACGGCGCGCTGACGGCGGAAGAACACGAACGGCTGATGGCGCGGCGGCGCGAGCGCGCCGATGGCGCGGCGCCATCGGCTGATCCTCGTGCCCCCGGCAACGCGGCTGGCCGCGCCCCCGTGCGCGCCGGACCCAGCCCCGCTGAATCCCAAGACGCGGACCCGCGTGACGCCGGACTGCGCGACGACGGCCTGCGGCCGCGCCGCTTCTTCATGCGGCTGGACGATGGCCGCCTGGTGGTATCGTCCACGCCGCTGCGGCCGATGCCGCCGCGATACCGCCTGCATTACCTGCTGGTCGCGCTGGCCGTCATCATCGCCATCGGCGCCTACCCGGTGGTGCGGCGCCTGACGCGCCGCCTGGAGCGGCTGCAGCATGGTGTGGAATCGCTGGGCGCCGGGCAATTGTCGGCCCGCGTCAAGGTCGAGGGCAGCGATGAAGTCGCGCGCCTGGCGGCCAGCTTCAACCGCTCGGCCGACCAGATCGAGGCGCTGGTGGGCGCGCACAAGACCCTGCTGGCCAACGCATCGCATGAATTGCGCACGCCGCTGGCGCGCATCCGGCTGGCGCTGGAACTGTCGAAAGACAATTTCGAGGACAAGCGGCGCGCGGGACTGGAACAGGACATCGCGGAACTCGACCAGTTGATCGATGAAATCCTGCTGGCCAGCCGGCTCGACATGGCCGACGTGGCGCAGGAGCGCGATGGCGCCCGCTCGGAAGTGGAACAGCTGGACATGCTGGCGCTGGCCGCGGAAGAATGCGCGCGCTATGACGAAGCCGAACTCGAAGGCGAATCGGCCGTGGTGCGCGGCGAAGCGCGCTTGCTGCGCCGCCTGTTGCACAACCTGCTGGAAAACGCGCGCCGCCATGGCGCGCCGCCGATCCGCATGCACGTGCGCTGCGCCGGCGACCTGGCGGAAATCACCGTGCAGGACGCCGGCCCCGGCGTGCCGCCGGGCGACCAGGACCGCATCTTCGAACCGTTTTACCGCAGCGGCAATGTACGCGACAGCACCGGCACCGGCCTGGGGCTGGCGCTGGTGCGGCAGATCGCGCGCCGCCACGGCGGCGACGCGCACTGCGAACAGGTGCGCGGTGGCGCCAGCCGCTTCGTGGTGACCTTGCCGCTGGACTGAGCGCCCTGGCGGCAGGTAAGGAGGCAAATAAGCAGGCTGGCATGGAGGTTGATGCGCAGGCCGACGAGCAGCCCGCCAACTGTCCGCATCCGGACACCGTGCACAGGCGGCGAGGGTGCACTGTCCGGATATGGACGGTTTGCCGCGCCAGCCATGCTGTATGCTGCGTGGCATGCATCTTGCGATGACGTCCATCATCGATCACTGCCACGCATCGCCATGACACTTGCCCTGCCCCGCCTGTTCCAGGATTTCCGCGTCGGACTGCGCCTGCTGGCGCGCGAACCGGCCTATGCCTTGACCGCCATCGGCGGCCTGGGCATCGGCCTGGCGGCCTGCCTGCTGTTGCTGGGCTTCGTGCGCTATTCTTGGCAATACAATGCCCACGTGCCCGATGCGCAGCGGGTGTATGTCGTCAAGCAGCGCCACAACGCCGATCCGCTGGCGCCGTGGTATGACCAGGCGCCCACCCTGCTGCAGCGCGCGGCCGGGCAGGCGGCCGGCGTCGAGCAGGCAGCGGCTTACCTGACGTGGGCGCCGCTGACGGTCACGGAAAACAACCGTCCGGCGAAACTCGCGGGACTGGCCGTGACGCCGGGTTTCGAGCGCTTGATGGGATTGCAGGCCATCAGCGGCGACGTCGGCGCCGCGCTGGCCCGTCCCGATGGCCTGGTGTTGACGGAAGCGGCGGCGCTGCGCCTGTTCGGCGCCGCCAATGTACTGCACCGCAAGGTCAATGCCGGCACCGTGCACGGCCACCGGGCCGTGCTGCGGGTCGCGGCCATCGTGCGCACGCCGCCGGCCAACTCCACCATTCCATTCGAGGCGCTGCATGGCGTTGGCTCGGCCATCATGCCGCCCGATGCGCGGCAGGAAGCTTTGGCCGGCGACCAGGGCTGGTGGGGCTACCTGCTGGTCAAGCTGGCGCCGGACGCGGCGCCGGCAGGGGTGGCGGCGCAATTGCAGCAGGCGCTGGACCGCGCGCCATTTACCCAGGCCATGACAGCCAGTGCCCGCACCGCGCTCGATGGCCGCAAGGCCATGGAAATCCACCTGGCGCCGTTGACGGCGGCATACTTCGACCGCGATGTCAGCGTGAACTTCCTGTCCATGCGCGTCGAACGCGGCGACCGCGCCGTGGTGGCCGGACTGGCCGTGGTGGCGGTGCTGGTGCTGGCGCTGGCCGCCGTCAATTACGCCAACCTGGCCACCATCCGCGTGCTGCGGCGGCGCCGTGAAATCGGCTTGCGCAAGGTGCTGGGCGCGGGCCTGGGCCGGCTGGCGCTGCAGTTCACGGCCGAGGCGCTGGCCGTATCGCTGCTGGCGGCATTGCTCGGCCTGTTGCTGGCGTGGCTGGCGCTGCCGCTGTTTGGCGCGGCCAAGAACCGCGATTTGTCGTCGCTGCTGTCGGCCGGGAACGTGGTGGCGGCATTGCTGGCCGGCGTGGCGCTGGGGCTGGTGACGGCCGCGTATCCGGCATGGACCGCGTTCCGCGTGCGCCCGGCGCAAGCACTGGCCGGGCGGCACGGCGCCGATGCCGGCGGCGGCGCGGTGCGCAAGACGCTGGCCATGCTGCAGGTGGCCGCCGCCATGGCGCTGGCCAGCTATGCGATCGCGGTCGGCTGGCAGGCGCGCCACGCGATTGGCGCTTCGCCCGGTTTCGATCCCTCGCCGCTGCTGGTGGTGGAACTGCCCGAAGAACATACCCCGAAGACCAGCGCCGCGGCGCGCGGCCTGATGGCGATGCTGGCGCAAGACGCGGCCGTGGCAGGGGTGGCGGTGTCCGCCAATCCGGTCGGCGCGGTGCGCGATCCGTGGAATACGGGCTTGCGCCGCGCCGGCGGGACCGAAGTGGCGGCCGAGATCAAATCGGTCAGTGCGGACTTCTTTGACGTGTATGGCATGGCGCCGGTCGCGGGCAGGCTGTTTTCCTCCCGTATCGACCGCGAAGATGACGCCGAACCGCTGGTGGTGAACCACCTTACGGCGCGCCAGCTGGGCTTCGCGCACGCGGACCAGGCCATCGGCCAGACGGTGCAATTCCACGGGGGCGACCGGTGGATCGCCAAGCGTATCGTCGGCGTGGCGCCGGACGTGCGCTTCCAGTCGATAAAAGCCGCGCCGCGGCCGGTGGCCTATGAATTGTGGAGCGCCGGGGCGGTGCTGACGGTGCGCGCGGCGTCGTCTCCCGCCGCCGCGGAACGGGCGATCCGCGCCGCCTGGCAGCGCCATTTCCCCGATGCGCCGCTGGACGTGCGCGGCGCGCGCGACATTGTCGCCTCTGCCTACGCGGACGACCTGCGCCTGGCCGGCCTGCTGGCCATGGCCACGGCGGTGGCGCTGCTGCTGGCGGCCAGCGGCGCCTATGTGCTGGCGGCGGACGCCATCCGCCGCCGCACACGGGAAATCGCGGTGCGCAAGCTGCACGGCGCGCGCCGGCGCGACATCGGCCGGCTGGTGGCGCGGGAACTGGCGCTGCTGGTGGTGCTGCCGGCGCTGGTGGGATTGCCGGTGACGGCGGTCGCCATCGAACGCTACCTGTCGGCTTACGTCGAGCGGGCGCCGATCGGCTATTGGCCGCTGCTGTGGGCGCTGCTGCTGGGCGCCGCCACCACCGCCCTGGCGGGCGCGCGCCACGTCCATCGCGCGATCGGCCTGAAACCGGCCAACGTACTGCACGCGTAACCCCACTGCCAACGGCATGTCACACCCCGGGGTCAGACCCCAAATGTGACAAAAGTTGACATTGCTCGCAATAAATGTCCGCTTTTGTCATAAATGGGGTCTGACCCCAGGGTGTGACATTGCGGGCTCAGCCGGCGGCGAAGTCGCGCAGGGCGGCGCCGTGCATGCGGTAGCGCACCCACTCGTCTTGCGGCAGCGCGCCGATCGAGCGGTAAAAGTCGATGGCCGGCTGGTTCCAGTCCAGCACGCTCCATTCAAAGCGGCCACAGCCCTCCTCCACCGCGACCGCCGCCAGGTGGCGCAACAGCGCCTTGCCTGCGCCCTTGCCGCGGCTGGCCGGCGACACGTACAGGTCTTCCAGGTACAAGCCTTTCCTGGCCTGCCACGTCGAATAATTAAAGAAATACACGGCAAAGCCCACCGGCTCGCCGTCGATTTCAGCAATCAGGGAGCGGCATGGCGTGCCGGGGCCGAACAGGCTGGCGGCAATGGTGGCGGGCGTCGCTTCCACCTGGTCGCCGGCTTTTTCATAGACAGCCAGTTCGGTGATGAAACGCAGGATCAGTTCAGCGTCGCTGACGGTGGCGGGACGGATGTGCAAGGTCATGGAGTTCTCGAATGCTCGGCAAGAAAACCGCCATGCTACGCCACCGTTTAAAATGCATGAAGTGCATTTATTTCACAGACTACTGAACATCATGCATCCCATCCTGCGCCGCCTCGACTTGAACCTGCTGCCCGCGTTTGACGCGCTGCTGCGCCACCGCTCCGTGTCGGCGGCGGCCGGCGAACTGGCCATGAGCCCGTCCGCGCTGAGCCACGCCCTGGCGCGCCTGCGCGACGCGCTGGCCGATGAATTGTTTGTCCGCACCGGCAACGCCATGCAGCCCACCGCCTACGCGGAAATGCTGGCCGTACCGGTGGCGGCCGCGCTGGAAGCACTGGCGCAGGGGCTGGGCGAGGCGCGCGGGTTCGATCCGGCCACCAGCGAGCGCACCTTCGTGCTGGCCGCCACCGACTACACCGCGTTTGCCGTGCTGCCGCCGCTGCTGCAGCGCCTGCAGCGGGTTGCGCCGCGGCTGCGCTGCAAGGTCATGTATTCCAGCGGCCGCGCGTCGAGCGAGGAGCTGGCGGCCGGCCGCATCGATTTCGGTATCGGCTACGAGGAAGACCCGGTCATACCGGCGCCCGGTATTGAAAGCTTCGACTGGCTCAGCGACGACTACGTGGTGATCGCCGCGAAAAGCCATCCCGCCATCCTGCGCGCCATCACGCTGGAACAATACCTGGCCGCGCGCCACGTGGTGGTCACGCCGTGGAATGAATCGTCGGGCTATATCGACAAGGTGCTGGAAAAAATGGGCTTGCAGCGCGACGTGGCGCTGCACCTGCCGTCGGTGCTGGCCGCGCCGTTCGTGATCGGCGGGTCGGAACTGGTGATGACGTTGCCGCGCCAGGCGGCGCTGGCGCTGCGGCAGGCGGCCGGGATCCGCATCCACCCGGCGCCGTTCGCGATTCCCCGCTATACGGTGAAAGTGTATGGGCACGTCCGGCACAGCCGGACCGCCGCCCACTTGTGGATGAAGGACCAGCTTATGGCGATTCGCACAGGCAGTGCGTGATGGCGGCGAACGGCTTGCGCTGCGCCGCCACGTCGTTCAGCCAGTTCAAGTCCTTCGCGGTTTCCGCCGCCGCGCCCAGCGGCATGCCGGTCGACGCAACCGACGCCTTGACATACGGCGCCAGCGCTTCGGCTGCCGCGTGTCCGACCGAGCCGCCAAACAGTTCCAGCAACTTGTCGAACTTCGACACTTCACGCTCGATATAAGCTATGCGGTGGTCCGGGCCCAGCTTGGCGCGGGCGGCGGCCGCTTTCAATGCGTCCTCATAGGTGCCGAGACGGTCCACCAGGCCGCGCTCCTTGGCTTGCGCGCCGGTCCAGATGCGGCCCTGCGCCACTTCGTCGATTTTTTCCGGCGTGGTCTTGCGCGCGGCCGCCGCACGGGTGGTGAAGTCGCTGTAGATGTGGTTGACGCTGGTCTGGATCAGCTGGGCGAAACGCGGGTCCAGCGGACGCAGCGGATTGCCTGCGCCGGCCAGCCAGGTGGTGGTCACGCCGCCGGTATGGATGCCGAGCTTGTCGATGACTTTTTCCGCGGTCGGCAGGATGGCGAACACGCCGATCGAGCCGGTGATGGTATTGGGTTCGGCAATGACTTCATCGGCCGACATGGAAATCCAGTAGCCGCCGGACGCCGCCACGTTGCCCATCGAAACGATCACCGGCTTGCCGGCCGCGCGCGTCAATTCCAGTTCGCGCCGGATCAATTCGGAAGCGAACGCACTGCCGCCGGGCGAATCCACGCGCAGCACCACGGCCTTGATGTTCTTGTCTTCGCGCGCGGCGCGGATCAGGTTCGAGGTGGAAATGCCGCCGATCTGGCCGGCCGGTGCAACGCCGTCGGTGATCTCGCCGACCGCCATCACGACACCGACCGCGTCGCCCATGACTTTCGGGCGCACGCGCGCCGCGTATTCGTCGAAGCCGACTTGGCGGAACGACTTGCCCTGCGCATCGGGCGCGCCGCGTTCGACCATCATCTGGCGGATTTCATCGCGGGTCTTCAAGCCGTCCACCAGCTTGGCCTGCAGCGAGAACTTGCCGAGATCGCCGCCGACTTTTTCAAACAGGGCCGGCAAGTCATCGATGGTCTTCATGACCTGGCCCGGCTGCATCTTGCGCGACTTTTCGATTTCATCGGTATAGTTGGCCCACAGCGCATTCTGCACGTAGGCTTCCGCTTCCTGCGCGGCCTGCGACGGGCCGTTGGCGATGAACGGCTCGGCAAAGCTCTTGTAGGTGCCGACTTTCATCAGGTTGATGGTCACGCCGACCTTGTCCAGCGCGTCGCGGTAGTAATTGCGGTGGCGGCCGAAGCCTTCCAGCAGCACGCCGCCCATCGGGTGCACGTACACTTCATTGGCGTGCGCCGCCACCAGGTATTGTTTCTGGCTGTAGCCATTGCCCCAGGCAACGACTTTCTTGCCGGACGCCTTGAAGCGCTCGACCGCGCGCGCCACTTCGCGCAGGCTGGCCAGGCCGCCGCCATCGAGGTCGTCCAGCAACAGCAGGGCGCTGCCCACGTGAGGGTCCTTGGCCGCGGCGTCCAGCACGTTCAGCACGTCGCGCAGGACCACGGTGCGGCGCACGTCGCCGCCCTTCACGTTGGCCATCAGC
Organism: uncultured Pseudoduganella sp.; assembly: GCA_966211685.1. Taxonomy (GTDB): domain Bacteria; phylum Pseudomonadota; class Gammaproteobacteria; order Burkholderiales; family Burkholderiaceae_D; genus Rugamonas. The sequence goes on along the minus strand of CBIHOX010000081.1, from coordinate 4,042 downwards.
GCTTCGCGCACGTTGCTGGCTGATTGCTCCACCAGATCGCCCTTCAACTCCAGCACCAGCGTGGTCTTGTCGCCCAGCGGCTTGACGCCGCCAAAGATGAAGCCCCACGCCAGCGCCAGCAGCACGATCAGGAACAGCACGTTGAAAATGGCCCGGCGGCCGGCATCCAGTGCGCGCCAGGCAAAACCAAACCCTTTGCGCACAGCGGAAAAGATGGATCGTGACATCGTTACTCCTTGTTGAAATTTAATTTCTGGCAACACTTTACCGGATACCGGGCTGATTTACCACCCGGGCCGCCTCCGCCGGGGGGCCGTCCGGCCGCGAGATCAGGAACAGCCCGCCCATTACCAGCAAACCATTGACCACCAACAATTCCAGGCCGATCCGGTACGGCCCGAACAGCGCACCCTGCCACTGGTCGATACCCCAGCACAGGACCGGCCCGGCCAGCACCACGGGCGGCACCAGCCGGTCATGCACGGCGCGCCGCGTCAGGATGCCGAATGCGAACAGGCCCAGCAGCGGTCCATAGGTATAGCCGGCCAGCTTTAAAATCACGCCGATCATGCTGGGACTGGCGATCGATTTGAAGACCAGCACCAGCGCCAGGAACAGCAGGCAAAAACCGGCGTGCACCCGCCGCCGCACGCGTACCTCATGCGCCTCTTGTACCTTGGGGGCCTCATGCACCTCACTCACCCCGGGCACCTGACGCGCCCCGGCCCCGCCGCGTCCGATGCCCAGCACGTCGAGGCAGAACGACGACGTCAGCGCGGTGATGGCGCCATCGGCGCTGGGAAACAGCGCCGACACCAGGGCAATGAAAAACACCAGTTGCAGCGCGGCCGGCATATGGCCCATGACGACGGCGGGAAACAGCTGGTCGCCGCGCGCCGCCACACCGGCCGCCGGCGCATACAGGTACAGCAAGCCGCCCAGGAACAGGAACAACGCCAGCACGCCGGCCAGGATCGCCGTCAGCAGGACCATGTTTTTCTGTGCACCGGCCAAGGTGCGCACCGAGATATTCTTCTGCATCATTTCCTGGTCCATGCCGGTCATGGCAATCGTGATGAACATGCCGGCCACCACCTGTTTCCAGAAATAGCCGGGACTGTCCACGTCCAGGTTCAGCACGCGCGACAAGCCTAGCGCATCCATCCGCGCCAGTGCGCCCGCCACGTCCGTGCCCAGCGCGTGCAGCAGCCACGCCACGCACGCCACCAGGCCGGCCAGCATGCCGGCGGTTTGCAGGGTATCGGTCCAGACGATGGTTTTCACCCCGCCTTCGAAGGTGTACAGCCAGATCATGGCGAGGATGGCCAGCGCCGTTGCCCAGAACGGCACGCCCAGGCTGTCGAGCAGCGTGGCCTGCAGGATATTGACCACCAGGTACAGCCGCGCGCTGGCGCCCAAGGTGCGCGACAGGATGAAGAACCCCGCCCCGCTCAGGTAAGCATTGCGGCCCAGCCGCACGCCGAGGTAATGGTAGATCGAGGTCAGCTTCAGGCGGTAATACAGCGGCAGCAGCACGAACGCCACGGCCAGGTAGCCCAGCACATAGCCGAGCGTGATTTGCAGGTAGCCAAAGCCGTCGCGCCCGACGGCGCCCGGCACGCTGATGAACGTGACGCCGGACAGCGTGGTGCCCACCATGCCGAACGCCACCAGCAGCCAGTTGCTGTTCTTGTTACCGATAAAAAAACTGTCATTGGTGGCGTGGCGCGACGTGCGCCACGCCACCGCCAGCAACAGCAGGAAATACGCGGCAACGACGGCAAACAGGAAAACAGGAGGCATGGGCGGCGGTGACGCTAAAAATGTCGATACGGAAAAACCTGGAGCGCAATATAGCACTGGCACGCGCGCCCGGCGGCGCGTCGCTTACAATGCGCCCATGTACTCCGACGACACCATCACTTTCGCGCGGCAACAGGAAGCCCTGGTCCGCCCCCTTGAATACCGTGTGCACGCCCAGCATGACGGCCGCAGCGAAGCGCGCGAAGACGCCATGCGCGACTACGCCCGCGTGCTGTACGCGGCATCGTTCCGCCGCCTGCAGGGCAAGATGCAACTGCTGGGCGTGGACGCCAACCGCTTCAACCGCAACCGCCTGACGCACAGCCTGGAAGTGGCGCAGATCGCGCGCTCGATCGCCGCCGAACTGGGACTGGAGCGCACGGTGGTGACGGAAACGTGTTCGCTGGCGCACGACATCGGCAACCCGCCGTTCGGCCATTATGGCGAAAAAATCCTCGACAGCCTGGCGGCCGACGTGGGCGGCTTCGAAGGCAATGCGCAGGCATTCCGCATCCTGCGCACGCTGGAAAAGCGCCACTATGGCTATCCGGGCCTGAACCTGACGGTGCGCACGCTGTTCGGCATCACCAAGTATTTCCACACGCGCGCCGACAACCCGAAGAAATTCCTGTACGACGATGACCATGCTTTCCTGTCGGGCGAGCTGCAACGGCATGGCGTGACCATCACCAAGAGCATCGACGCGCAAATCATGGATTTGTCCGACGAAATCGCCTATGCCGCGCACGACGTGGAAGATGCGCTGTCGTTCGGCATCATCACGGTCGGGGAAATCGCCCATGAATTCCGCATCAGCCCGGAGTACCGGGGCGCCTACGACATGTTTTCCCGCATTGCCGACCTGGCCCACAGCGAAGCGCTGAAATGCGAACAGCATGCATCGTCGGAGGAATATTCGATTGTGCTGCGCAAGGAATTGACGTCGCAAATCGTCCATGAATTGTGCCGCGACATTGCCGTGGTCGACGGCCAGCTGGGCTACCGCTCCAAACTGCTGCTGGCCAAAGGCTTGAAAAGCCTGCTGTGGCGCGCGATCCTGCGCAAGAAGGACGTGCAACTGTATGAAAAGCGCGGCGAGAAAATCATCCGCGGCCTGTATGAAGTCTTGACCGACCGCCACTACAACCGCGACAACATCCTGCTGCCGCCGGAATTGCGCTGCCTGAAGGACAGCCGCGAGCGGCTGGTGATCGATTACATTGCCGGCATGATGGATACCTCGGCGGCGCAGGAATACGAAAAATACTTCGGGCCGCGCAGCCTGGAATCGATTTATTGACGCGCTGCGGGCAACGCGCGTCGCCCGCACCGGTTTTGCCCATCATGCTGCGCGCTTCACGCTTTTCATCCGGACCGTGACGCCCTGCCCTGCGCCAGCCGCCGCATCGATTCCCCGCCCAGGCACCGCAGTCCAACCGCGGCATGCCCGCTTTGCCTGCGTGACAATATGTGAGTTTTTCTCATTGGCAAACTGATATGCTTGCCACTCTCACATTTATATTCATTTCACGTATGAAAGCAATTGTCACGGGCGGCAGCCGGGGAATCGGACTTGAAATCGCCAACATCCTGTTGCGCAAGGGATTCGAAGTCCACGTGCTGTCCCGCTCCGGCGTCAGCCAACCGCGCGAGGGATTGGTCTCGTGGACGACAGACATTGCCGACTACGGCAGCGCGCTGCGGATCGTCGACCGGATCGGCACGCCGGACGTCCTGGTCAACAATGCCGGCATGATGAACGCCATGACGGCAAACGATTACGATGCCGACGCGATACTTCACACGCTCCACGTGAACCTGATTTCCACCGTGCGCCTCAGCGCGTGCCTGGCCGAGCGGATGGCCAACAATGGCGGCGGCCGCATCGTCAGCATGGGATCGATCGCCGGCGAAATCGGCCATCCCGACATCTGGTACGGCATTGCCAAGGCCGGCCTCATGAACGCCATGCGTTCGCTCGCGCGAACTTACGGCCCGAGGGGTGTGATAGCCAACTCGGTTGCGCCGGGCCCGGTGGAAACCGACATGATGAAAAACATCCCGCAAGACAGGAAAAACCGCTTGAAGGCGGCCACGATCAGCCAGCGCTTTTGCCTGGCCGAGGAAGTGGCCGGCGCCGTGTGCTGGCTTGCCACGGAAGCACCGGCATTCATCAATGGCGATGTGATTGATTTGAATAATGGGACGAATTACCGGTGACGGTTGGGCAAGGCGGGCC
>CBIHOX010000080.1:0-25752 GCA_966211685.1 uncultured Pseudoduganella sp. | reverse complement strand
CGAGACCTACGGCATCATGGTCTACCAGGAGCAGGTGATGCAGATGGCGCAGATCGTCGGCGGCTACTCGCTGGGCGGCGCGGACATGCTGCGCCGCGCGATGGGCAAGAAGAAGGCCGAAGAGATGGCGGAACACCGCGAGATCTTCCGCAAGGGCGCCGCGGTCGGCGGCCTGACCACGGAAAAGGCCGACGAGATCTTCGACTTGATGGAAAAGTTCGCGGGCTACGGCTTCAACAAGTCGCACGCCGCGGCCTATGCGCTGCTGTCGTACCACACCGCGTACCTGAAGGCGCACCATCCGGCCGCGTTCATGGCGGCCAACATGTCGCTGGCCATGGATGACACGGAAAAGGTCAAGATCCTGGTCGAGGATTCGATCGAGGTGTGCGGCCTGACCATCCTTCCGCCGGACGTCAACCAGTCGTCGTACCGCTTCCGTCCGGACGGCCCGCCGCCGTCCGTCACGGGCAAGAAAGTCACGCAGATCCGTTATGGCCTGGGCGGCGTCAAGGGCGCCGGCCAGAACGCCATCGAAGCCATCATTGCCGCGCGCGAAGCGGGCGGCCCGTTTACCAGCCTGTTCGACTTCTGCAAGCGCGTCGACAAGAAACAGATCAACCGCCGCACCATCGAAGCGCTGATCAAGAGCGGCGCGTTCGATTGCCTGGGCGTGGACCGCGCGATCCTGCTGGCGTCGGTGTCGTTCGCGATGGAATGCGCGGAACAGGAAGCCAAGGCCGCCAACCAGGTCAGCCTGTTCGGCGGCGACGATTCGGACCTGGTGGCGCCACCGGAATACGTGAAAGCCGCGCCGTTCACCGACCGGCAAAAGCTGGCCGAGGAAAAGACCGCGCTGGGCTTTTACCTGTCCGGCCACATGTTCGATTCGTATGCGCCGGAAGCGCGCCGCTTCGCGCGCACCAAGCTGGCCGAACTCGAACCGTCGCGCGAACCGCGCATGCTGTGCGGCGTGATCACCGGCATCCGGCCGCAAATGACGCAGCGGGGCAAGCTCTACATCATCACCTTGGACGACAAGAGCGCCGTGGTGGAAGTCACCGTGTACAGCGAAGTATTCGATGAAAACAAGCGCATGTTCAAGGATGACGAATTCCTGGCCGTGGTGGGCAAGGTGTCGGAAGACCGCTTCTCGGGCGGCTTGCGCATTTCCGCGGAAAAGGTGTACGACATCATTGCCGCGCGCAGCCAGTTCGGGCGCCAGATGGGCTGGACCATGCCGACCACGGTGACGTCCGGCAAATTGCGCGAAGTGCTGGAACCGCACCGCGACGCGGGCGGCTTGCCGGTGGCCATGCGCGTCAAGCCGCAAGGCGTCGACTGCGTGCTGCAACTGGGTGACGACTGGCGTGTGGCGCCGTCCGATGCGCTGAAACTGTCGCTGGAACAGGTGCTGGGCGCGCGCGAGGTGGCGGTCGAATATTGATGGCGAAACCGGCGCGGGCCCAGGTCCGCGCACGGACTGCCGGCTGAAGCCCGCCCGCCGTACATGGCGCCGCAGGCTGGACAGGCGCGGTGCGCCGCCTACATGTCCTTCAAGCCGGTGATGGCGTACCCTTTATCTCCAATCTGCTGCATTGGCCGTTCGATGTGGTACTCGGGCAGGGCGTTGGCGCCATCGTCGACTTCCAGGGCCCTGACAGCAGGTTGCCAGTCGGTATTGATTGCTTCCTGTGGGATGGGTTTTCCTTCCGGCACCGCCAGATACGACAAAATGCCATCGTGTTCCGCTCGTTGGTAGATATCAAGACGCATTGCATTTCTCCTGTGGGATTAAACAAGGCTTGCACAGGGATTCTACCGCGCATCCGGCGGGGACGGCGTTTGTGTCGGGCGGACCCGTCAGCCCGGAAGCGTCAGGCCGCCGCCAGGATGGCCGTGTTGGCGGCGTCCACCGCCACCGGCGCCACGCTGGCCGCGGCGGTGCGCGGACGCGTCATGCCGGCCAGCACCATGGCTGCCACGTCGCCCAGCAAATCATGGCGGCGCCGCGCTTCCGCGCGTTTTTTCGACGGCATGGCGGCCAGGTCGGGCGGCTGCAGCGGCATGCAGCGCAGCGCAAAGTCGCCGTCACCGCGCTGCACCGCCCCCATTTCCTGCCAAAACACGTCATAGTCCGCATGCACGCGTCCTTTACGCAACTGTTTGCGCACGGGACGGTTATCATTGCTCACCATGAGCAGCTGGCGGCAACCGTAGGCAAAACCGAGCTGGTGCACCAGGCGCACCAGCAGGTTTTTCGGGCGCAGGCCATGCAGGTCGCGCGTGGCGTTGCGCGCCAGTTCCAGGCCGGCGCCGCATTGCGGCCCCTGCAGGCAGCCGATGCCGACGCTGGGGTGGCCATTGTCGAGCAGGAAGGAAAACGCCACCGATTGCACCAGCGCATTCCCGCAGCGCAGTTGCAGGACCAGCTCGCCTTCGCGTTCCATCGGCACGATGGCGTGCAGCACCACGGTGTATTGCGCGCCGGACTTGCCGGCAAACGCAGCCAGTTCCACGCCGCCACCGATGGCTTGCGCCGTCAGCGGCGCCAGGCCGTGCTGCAGCACGAAGCGGTAATGGCCGGCCAGCGCGGCCAGCCGCTCGGTGCGGCTGAGCCGGTTGCTGAGGTAAGGGCGGTAAATCTTGTGCAGCAGGCGCGGCTGGAGCGCCGCGATGCCGGCCAGGGCCGGATGGGAATTGAGCACGTCGAGCCAGCCTGCTGTCAGGCGCGGCGCGGCCAGGGCGCGCGCGTGGAGTTTCACGGCGGCGCAGACGCGCGAAGCAAGCGATTTCCGTTCCAGGCCGGCACGGAGGGTAATCTGATGCATGGTGAAAAGTTTCCGGTAAGTTAACGAGGCCTGGCGGGAATTTGGGCAGGAAACAATGCGTTACAATCAGCAATATTATCGACAGGAATTATGTCCCGACACAATTCGCGGAACGGCTTACGTGAAACCCCTATGATTCCTACTTTGTCGCGTACGCACCTGTACTGGTTCCCAGCGCTGTACCTGTTGCTGGACTGGACCACCTACATCGATCCCCTGTATGGCTTGAACATCACGCCGTGGAATCCGGATACCGCGCTCGGGCTGGTGTACTGGCTGCGCTTCGGGCGCCGCGCCGCCTTGCCCTGGTTCATTGCCCTGCTGGCGGGCGAAGTGCTGGTGCGCGGCATGTCGGCCGGGCCGCTGTTTACCGTGCTCGGCGCGGCCGTGCTGACCCTGGGCTATGGCTTGCTGGGCGAGGGGTTGCGGCGCAATTTCAGTATCCGTGTGCTGATCGACAGCCGCAGCCGCCTGATGGTGTGGCTGTCGGTGGTGGCGGCCGGCATTTTGCTCAACAGCGTGGCATATATCTGCGTGCTGTCGCTGTCGGGCCAGATCCCGCCCGGCCAGTGGGCGCTGGCGGTATGGCGGTTTGCCATTGGCGACGCGGTGGGCGTGGTGGTGTCGATGCCGCTGTTGTGGATGCTGGCCAGTGAAGACAGCCGGGAACGCTTGCGGGAAGCTGTGTGGCGCTGGGAAAGCGTCGGCTGCCTGGCGCTGGCGTGCCTGGTGCTGTGGGCCGTGTTCGGCTATATCGCCAGTTCCGAATTCAAGCACTTTTACTTTGTCTTCCTGCCCGTGATCTGGGCCGCCGCGCGCCAGGGCGTGTACGGCGCGGCCGCCATCGTGTTCACGGTGCAGCTGGCCATCGTCACCCTGGTGAAATGGAATAATGCGGTTGACATCGAAGTGTCGGAATTGCAGATGCTGGACGCGATGCTGGCGCTGGTGGGCTTTTTCATCGGCATCGCTGTCGATGAGCGCAAGCAGGTGGCCGATGAATTGAAACACACGCTGCGCCTGGCCGCCGCCGGCGAAATGGCGGCCGCGCTGGCGCATGAATTGAACCAGCCGATCACCGCGCTGACCGCGTACGGCAAGGCGTGCGAACATTTGCTGGACCGCGGCGAAACCGGCGACATGCTGAAGAGCGCGATCCAGCGCATGCTGGCGGAATCGAACCGCGCCACCGAGGTGGTGCGCCGGCTGCGCGACTTTTTCCGTACCGGCGCCTTGCGCCTGGAACCGGTGCAGGCCGGGGTGCTGTTGTCGTGCGTACCCCAGCAATTCCAGGCGCAATGCCGCGAACAGGGCGTCGAGCTGAGCATGGCGCCGGCGCCGGAGAAGACCGTGCTGGCCGACCGCATCCAGTTGGAACTGGTATTGCGCAACCTGGTGGCCAATGCACTCGATTCCGTGGCGGCGCGCCCGCCCGGCGAGCGTCGCATTACCGTATCGGCGCAACAGATGAGCGATGGCCGCCTGCGCGTGACCGTGGAAGACAGCGGGACCGGCGTGTCGGCCGCGCTGGCGTCGCGCCTGTTTGAACCGTTTGTGTCGTCCAAGGCCAGCGGATTGGGGCTGGGTTTGGTGCTGAGCCGTGCTATCGTGGAAGCGCACGGCGGGGAATTGTGGGCGGAAGTTGCCGATTACGGTATTTTCCGATTTATACTGCCAGCCCTCGACGCTGAATAGCGGACGTCGGAAACGGGAGAAAATCTTGCCACTAGCTTTGACTGTATTTATTGTTGACGATGACCCCTCGGTGCGCGATGCGCTGGGTTTGCTGCTGGGCGTGCGCGGTTACCGCACCGCCGTGTTTTCCAGCGGCGAAGCGCTGCTGCAGGCGTGGCAACCGGAATGGGCCGGCTGCCTGCTGATCGATATCCGCATGGGCGGCATGGATGGCCTGGAAGTGCAGCAAAAGCTCGCGGAAATCGGCAACCGCATTCCCATCGTGATCGTCACCGGCCATGGCGACGTGTCATCCGCGCGCGCCGCGTTCAAGGCCAACGCCATTGATTTCCTGGAAAAGCCGTTCGACGACGCCAAGCTGGTGGCCGCCATCGAGGAAGCGTTTTCACGCGAGCGGCGCCAACGCCAGGAATTGCAGCAGCGCGAGGATGGCCGTAACCTGTTGAAGGAATTGACGCCGCGCGAGCGCGAAGTCATGCGGCTGGTGGTGCTGGGCCGTCACAACCGGGAAATCGCGCCGGAGCTCGGCATCAGCGTACGCACCGTGGAAGTGCACAAGGCGCGCCTGATGAGCAAGCTCGGTGTCGGCAACGTGGCCGACCTGGTGCGCATTGCCATGCTGGGCGAATAAGCAGTCGTTGCCGCCGGTGCGGCGTGCTGCCGTCCCGATGCGTGGCCAGCGATGGATTATGGGCGGGCGTAGCGTGCGCCCGGCATGGCCGCCGCCGGCGGCTGCTGCAACCCGATCAGCGCCTGCGTGGTCTTGTCGGCGGCCCGCTGCAGCACCGTGCTGCGGTTCTTGTCTTCCATGCCGCGTTCGTTTTCCTTGTGCCACAGGTGGTAGACCTCGGTGGCAAACGCGCCTTCCTTGCGCATCACGCCGGCATTGAACAGCCGCACCACGAGGTCGGAATCTTCGTGGCCCCAGCCATGGAAGCTTTCGTCAAAACCGTTGACACGCAGCAAGTCCGCGCGCCACACGCCCAGGTTGCAACTCTTGATGCGGCGCCAGCTGAAACGGCGGCTGTTGCGGCAAAAGTCCGGCAGGGTCAGCACGGTTTGCAGGAATTTGTTCAAGTCGCCGGTCAGGCGCAATTTCAATTTGTCCCACCACGACAGTTTGCCGAGGTCGATCCGCTCGGCCAGCGTGCGCAGCGTGTAACCGGGCGACAGCAGCACGCGGCTGCCGGTGACCAGGTAGCCGGGGCGGGCCAGCTTGCGGTGGCGGCTGACGAAGTCCGGCCGCGGCACGCAATCGCCATCGAGGAAAATCACGTAATCGCCGGCGGACGCCATGATGCCGAGGTTGCGGGCGCGCGCCGCGCGGAAGCCTTCATCGGGTTGCCACACGTGCTGCATCGGCACCGGCGCCCGCAGCATCATTTTTTCGATGCACTGGCGCGTGTTGTTCGTGGAGCCGTCATCAGCGATAATGATTTCGAAATTGCTATCGTCCTGGCAAAAGCAAGCATCAAGCACGGCCGCCAACGCGTCCGGCCGGTTATAGGTGGTGATAATGATCGAAATTTTTGATGCTTGATGCATGACTTCGCTACTGCCGGATTGATCGTGCAAGCATAGGCTTACAAAACATTAATGAATAATACTTTTACAGAAAAAAACATCCCTCAAAGCAACGCTAACAGTTTCTTATCCTACCTCACCCTCGGTCTTGTCTTCCTGTTACCATCGCTGACGCTCACCACCAAATTCGGCGTCGGGATGACCAGCTTTGGCTTTTTGCTTGTTGGCATTATTTGCTGGCGCAAGGCATTGCTGGTCCGTCATCTTACTGAGATTCGCTGGGTTTTGACAGCACTGCTGCTGAGCTTTGGCTTTGCGTTGCTGGTAATGGGGATCCATCCCGAGTATCACTTGCGGTCGCTGGAAAAGCCGTTCCGCATGCTGTCGTGCGTAACGGTGCTGTTGACGGTGCTGGCGCTGCGCCCCAGCCGCAAGGCGCTGTGGTACGGGCTGATTGCCGGCACGGCCATGGGCGCCGTGTTCATTTGCTACCAGCGCTGGGGCCTGGGTATCGACCGCCCGGGTGGCCTTATCAATTCTATCACGTTCGGCGACCTCGAACTCTGCATGGGCATGATGTGCCTGGCCGGGGTGCTGGATTTCCGCGGCCGCCAGGTCGTCTGGCCCGCGCTGGGCGCGGTGGCCGGGCTGGTCGGATCGGTGGCGACCGGCACACGCGGCGGATGGATTGCCGTGCTGTTTGCCGGCCTGTTGTTCCTGTTCTATGGCCATTTCCTGCGCACGCGCATGGCGCGCGCCGTGACCCTGCTGGTCTTCAGTTTGCTGGTGGGTACTTACTTCGTTGACCAGACCGGCGCCCGCGAACGCTTCAGGGAAGGCGTGAGCGAAGTCAAGACGTATTTTGCCGGTGGTTATGCTTTTACCAACGTGGGCGTGCGGCTGGAATTGTGGAAGGGCGCGCTGATGCTGATCGAAGAGCATCCATGGCGTATCGCGGGGCCGAAACAGGTGGAAACGGAATTGAAGGAACTGGTGGCGGCGGGCCGGCTGCAACCGTTCGTGCTCGATGCGGAACATTTTCATAACGATATGCTGCAACAACTGGTGTTTGGCGGTATTCCCGGCCTGCTGGTCTGGCTCGGCACGCTGGTGGCGCCGCTGCTGTTTTTCCTGCGCATCTGCCGCACCCACGAATCGGCCAGCCCCTCGGTGATCGCCCCGGCGCTGGCCGGCCTGCTGCTGGTGATCGGTTACTTCAGCTTTGGCCTGACGGAAGTGATTTTCTGGTCCATGATGTCCTGCATGTTTTATGCGCAAATGGTGTTCCTGCTGATGGGGCTGTGTCTGAACGCCCGTGACGATGCACAGGTGCGGGCATGAGCGCGCCGCGCACCCTGGTGATTTCGCCGAACTGGATCGGCGACGCCGTGATGGCGCAGCCGCTGCTGCAACTGCTGAAGGCGGCCCATCCTGAACGCCCGATCGACGTGCTGGCGCCGCCGCCGGTGGCGCCCGTGTGGCGCCAGATGGCCGAAGTCGACGACGTCATGGTCACGCCATTCAGGCACGGCGCGCTGCAATTGAAGGAGCGCTGGCGCTATGCGCGCCAGTTGGCCCGGCGCGGCTATGCCGACGCCTATGTCTTGCCCAATACGCTGAAATTCGCGCTGATTCCCTGGCTGGCCGGTATCCCGCGCCGGGTCGGCTACAAGGGCGAGAGCCGCTATGGCCTGATCAACGTGATGCACCACGATGACGTGCCGCCGCGCCCGATGGTGCCGTTTTACGCGGCGCTGGCGCTGCCGGCCGTGGCGCCGCTGCCGGCCGCGCAGCGCGCCGCCGTGCCGCGCCCGAAACTGGTGGCCACCGGCGAACAGGTGGACGCGGCTTGCGCCAAGGCCGGGCTGGACCCGCGCCGCCCGCTGGTGGCGTTCGCGCCCGGCGCGGAATTCGGCACCGCCAAGCGCTGGCCGCCCGGCCACTTCGGCGAACTGGCGCGCGCCGTGCTGGCGGCCGCGCCGCACGCCCAGGTCGCGCTGCTGGGCTCCCCGAAAGACCGCGACACCTGCAATGAAGTGGTGCAGGCCGCCGGCGCGCCGGACGGCTTGTTCAACGTGGCCGGCGCCACCTCGCTGGGCGAGGCGGTGGCGCTGATTGCCCATGCCAGCGCGGTGGTCAGCAACGATTCCGGCTTGCTGCACATTGCCTCGGCGCTGAACCGGCCGGTGATCGCGATTTACGGCCCGACCGATCCCGGCCACGCGCCGCCGTTTTCCGACCTGGCCGCGTCGATTTCATTGCGGCTGGCGTGCGCGCCGTGCAAGCAGCGCGAATGTCCGCTGGGCCACCAGGACTGCATGCAAAAGATCGCGCCGCAGCAAGTGTGGCAAACCTTGCAGCCGATGCTGGCATTGGGCTGAAATTCTCCACGCGGCGCGGGGAAATGCGGTATAAGTCTGCTATCTCCCCGGCAAACTCCTATGTTGAAACGGCTCCCCGTCACGTTCTGGGCCACCGTGTTCGTGGCCATCGTCTGCCTGTCGCTGGTGGCGATCGACGGCTGGCGCAGCATTAACGCGCGCAGCGAAGTGCTGGCTTCGGCCGAACGCGCCACGGTCAACCTGGCGCGCTCGATGGCGCAGCATGCCGATGACACCATCAAGGCGGCCGACATCGCGCTGGCCGACGTGGTCGAACGCATGGAAACCGATGGCGCCGGCCCGCAGGCGCTGGCGCGCATGCACGCCGTGATGGAAGAACAGGTGCGCCGGGTGGCGCAGTTGCAGGGCTTGTTCGTGTATGACGCGACCGGGCGCTGGGTGGTCAATTCGCGGCCCACCATGAACCGCAGCCTGAACAACGCGGACCGCGAATACTTCGTCTACCACCTGAACCACACCGACCGCGGGCCCCACATCGGCGTGCCGGTGGTGAGCCGCTCCACCGGCAAATGGGTATTGCCGGTATCGCGCCGCCTGAACGACAAGGACGGCGGCTTTGCCGGGGTGGCGCTGGCCACCATCGACCTCGATTACTTCCGCGAGTTCTACGAGAGCCTCGACGTCGGCCGGCGCGGCGCGGTCGGCCTGGTCCTCAACACCGGCGTGCTGGTGCTGCGCACTCCGTATGACGACAAGCGCATCGGCGCCTCCATCATCAATTCGCCGCTGTACCACGCCTATGTGCGTTCGGGCGACGCCGGCACCGGTTACCTGCACTCGACCCAGGATGACGAAGTGCGCCTGAACAGCTACCGCGCGCTGGCGCGCTATCCGCTGTTCGTGTCGGCCGCGCTGTCGCGCGATGAATTGCTGGAAGGGTGGCGGCGCGACACGCTGCTGCATTCGGTCGGTGTGCTGGTGCTGGCCGGCCTGTTGGCGCTGTTCGGACGCCGGCTGATCGGCCAGATCCAGTTGCGGCTGCAGGCGGAAAAGGAATTGACGCAGGCGCGCGACGCGCTGGCCAGCCTGAATGGCACGCTGGAAAAGCTGGCGCTGCAGGATGGCTTGACGGGCCTGGCCAACCGCCGCCAGTTCGACGTCACCCTCGGCAATGAATTCAGCCGCGCCATGCGCGCCGGCTCGACGCTGGCGTTCATCATGATCGACGTCGATTGCTTCAAGCAGTACAACGACCTGTATGGCCACGCGGCCGGCGACGATTCCCTGCGCGCCATCAGCAAGACCATCCGCATGGTGACGCCGAAACGTCCCGGCGACCTGGCGGCCCGCTACGGCGGCGAGGAAATCGGCATCCTGCTGCCCAATACCGACCTGGCCGGCGCCACAGCCGTTGCCGAGCGCGTGCGGCGCGCCGTGGCCGACATGCTGCTGCCCCATGCGGCCAGCCCGCACGGCATCGTCACCATCAGCGCCGGGGTGGCGGCCATGGCGCCGCGGCGAGGCGGCGATACGCCGGCCATGCTGATGGAGTTGGCGGACAAGGCGCTGTACGCGGCCAAGCTGGCCGGGCGCAACCGGGTGTGCAAGGATGGCGACGGCGACGCCGGGCCGCCGCAGCCGGCGGCCGATTACCATATTTGAGGAACTGGCGGGCGGCCGGGGCCGCCGCAGTAAGCCGCCTCAGGCCGCGCGCACGCGCACCACGCCGCTCAGGCCGTGCGGCTGGCCGGCCGTCAGCGGGCACAGCACGCTCAGGCGGAATTTCTGCAGGCCGGGCGGGAAAGGGAGGCGCAGCGGGGCCGGCGCCGCGGTGGTTTTTTCACCGATTTTTTTGCCATCGATGAAGACTTGGCATGGCCCCGTCACTTCGACGAATTCCAGGATGCCGCCCTGCTTGCGCATGCGGGAAAAAGTCCAGCCTTCGGCGGCATACAGCACATAGCCGCTGCGCTCGGCCGGCTTGGCCTTGGCGCCGGGGCTGACCCAGCCCCATGAATTCATGTCGGTGGCGGCCGGGCGCAGGCCCGGATCGATCGGCGTGGCGCTGGGCGGCGACGAGCGCCAGCCGTCGATGCCCTGCAGCGGTTCGGACGTGGCCTGGTAGGCCCATGGCTGGGCCTTGCGCACCTCGACTTCGAGCAGCGCGCTTTTCAGGCCGGGCGTGCTGGCGCTCAGCTTGATGACGCCGGCGCTGCCTTCGCGGGTCTGCACGATGACCTGGGCCAGCCCGTTGAACAGCGCGCGCGTATCGCCTTTTTCGCTGCTGACGTCATTCGGGTCGCCGTTGCCCAGGCCGATGATGTCGGCGCCGTCGGCCTTGAAGACGATCTGGTGCTGCGCCAGCGGCACGTGGCGGCCGCGCGCGTCGAGCGCTTCGACCTTGAACGGTTGCGCATCGAGGCCGTCGCCCAGCATGTAAGGGCGGTCCGGCGTGAGCTTGAGCGCGACCGGTTCGCCGGCGGTTTCCACCTCGAAGCGCTTGGCCACCTTGCCGCCGCGGTAGCCCACCGCCGACAGCTTGCCGGGCGCGTAAGGCACCTGCCAGCGGTTCATTTCGTAGATGTCGCCCTTCTGGCGTCCGTATGAGCGGCCGTTCAGGAACACTTCCACTTCATCCATGTTGTGCAGCGCCATCACTGTGATGGGCTGGCCTTCCTTGCCGGCCCAGTTCCAGTGCGGCGCCAGCTGCAGCACCGGTTCCTTGCGCCACTGCGCCTGGTGCAGCCAGAACGCATTCTTTTCAAAGCCGCACAAGTCCATGATGCCGAAGAACGAGGAATTCGAAGGCCATTCGTGCGGCGTGGGTTCACCGTGGTAATCGAAGCCGGTCCACACGAACGCGCCGGCCACGAACGGCCGCTCGGCCACGGCTTTCCAGCCGACGCGGTGGGTGGAACCCCAGTCGGCGCCATCGTCGTCATAGTTGGCGATGATGTGCCTGGCCGGATCGGTCAGGTAGGCGCCGCGCGTCTGGAAGGCCGACGTGTCTTCCGACGACGTCATCGGCACGGTCGGAAACGCCTTGTGGAACGCATCGTAGGACGGGTGCTGGTAATTGAAGCCGACCACGTCGACCGCCTGGCCGGCGTTGGCGGGCTCGAACTGGCCGGCGTTCATGGCCGCGGTGGTGGGGCGCGACGTATCGAGCGCGCGCACGGCGGCCACCATGCGCCGCACCATTTCGTAACCCTGTTCGGTGCCCTGCACGGGTTCTTCATTGAACACCGACCACAGGATGATGGACGGGTGGTTGCGGTGGCAGCGCACCAGCCAGCTCAATTCGTCCAGGTGTTCCGGCGACGGATTGAACATGCGGTTTTCATCCATGACCAGGAAACCCATCTCGTCGCACAATTCATAGAAGCGCTTGTCCTGCGCGTTGTGCGAACAGCGGATCGCGTTGACGCCGAGTTCCTTCAGGCGGCGCATGCGGTAATCGAGCACGCCATACGGCACCGCCACTCCGACGCCGGCGTGGTCCTGGTGGATGCACACGCCCTGCAGCTTGACGTGCTGGCCGTTGAGGAAAAAGCCGCGTTCCGCATCGAAGCGCTGGGTGCGGAAGCCGCAGCGGGTGGTGACTTCGTCGAGCACCCGGCCACCCTGCAGCACGCGGGTGCGCACGCTGTACAGGTTGCGTTGCTCCAGGCTCCACAGCATGGGCACGGTCACGCGCATGTCGCCCGTGACGACCTGGCGCGCCAGCACGCCGACGTCGGCCGGCGCGCTGAAGCGCGCCACGGTATGGCCGGCAGGGTCGAGCAGCACGCTCTCGACCTGCACCTGTTGCGCGCTGTTGCGGATGTTGTACAGCGTGACTTCGAGCGGAATGCGCCACTGGCCGTCGGCTTGCACCGGGTGGGCGAACACGCCGTCGGTGACGATGTGCACCTGTTCGCGCTTGACCAGCCAGGTATTGCGGTAAATGCCGGCGCCTTCATACCACCATCCCTGCATGGTATCGGCGTCGGCGCGGATCACCAGCGAATTGAGCGCTTCGCCATAGGTGGCGAACGGGGTCAGGTCGATATACACCGAGTTGTAGCCGCTCCAGACGTGCGCCACCTGGGTGCCGTTGAACCACACCGTGGCCAGCGTGGAAATGCCGTCCAGCTGCAGTTCGATGTGCTTGCCGTGGTCGGCTTCGTCGAGCCGGATCAGGGTGCGGTACCAGCCGATGCCGCGCTTGCGGTAGCCCTGCGCCACATTGGCGCTTTGCTCAGGCACTTGCGCGCTGGCGAAATCGTGCGGCAGCACCACGCTGGTCCATTCGGTATCGTCGAAATTGGGCGACGCGGCGCCGCTGGCGCTGCCGGCCTTGGCGTTGGCGTAAGTCCAGCCATGGCCGCGGATGACCGGGAATGCAATGTCGCCCTCATGGAAGCGCCATCCCTTGTTGAGCGACACCACGGAGCGCCCCGGCGCCGAGGCGGGCCGGGCCTGCGCGGCGGCCGCATAGGCGGCGGACTGGCCAAAGGCCGAGGTGGCGGCAAGGGCGCCGGCGCTTTTCAGGAAGTCGCGTCTGCTGAGCATGGTATTTCCAGGATAGTGGGTGCGGCGTAACATTATCAAGGCCGGCAGGGGCTGTCGTTATTAAAACACCCAATGGCACTAATGATTTTCGGCAGTACGTCGGGCGACGCCTCGGCTGCAGAGGTTGCCGGCGGCCCGGCGGCGTGGGGAGATATTCCCGCTATTTTCGGGTTTTACTAAAACGCGCTAACCACGACGATCCCGCGCTTTCCCTTTCTATCCAACTCTGCGATCCATCCGCACTCATTGCGGAACCAATCTGTCCGGCGTTGGTCAAAGTTTTAGTACGGGATAGTGCAAGCCCGTATTGGTTCGTGTTCGTTAGCAGCCGATCGTAAAACCCGATTTTTTCGAGGGAGGTCCACCATGTCCCACCTGCACCGCACGATCTATATGCCCTGGGAATTGCTGAAGGCGTTCAGCGAACATACGGGGCTGTTCTGGAGTTCCATTGAAATCGAAGGCGCGATCTGCGATGCGATGGCGGCCGCCATGCAGCCGCAGCCGGAACACGCGCCGGCGCCACCGGTGGATGCGGCCCGTGGCTACCAGTGGAAGCAGGTCTTCCTGCCGGAAGGTACGGTGCTGCGCGCCAGCTTCGGGCGCGAACCGTATTACGCGGTGGTGAAAGGTTCGCAGATCAAGTACGATGAATTCAGCCTGTCGCCGTCGGCCTTTGCCAATCTGCAGGGCAGCGGCAACCGCAATGCGTGGAAGGCCGTCTGGCTGCGCTTCCCCGGCTTCAAGGATTGGGTGCGCGCCGATGAATGCCGCGCCGTGCGCCGTCCAGGGCTTCGCAACTGGAAGCCATGCAAGGCGCCGATGCAAGCGAAGAGATCCGACAAAACGAAACGGCCAAACCAGCCAGCGTTATCCAGACGGATGTACGGGTCGATGTGACGGTTCCCCGGTTGAAACCGAAGCGGCATCATCGCAAACCCGGCAAGCTCCGTAAGCTGCGCAAGCTGCGCAAGACAAGGCGCTAACCGCGTTGCCGAAGGTATTAGCGGCGCAATGTCACATCAAAATCACGTCATACTGCTCCTGATGATAAGAATTCTCCACCTGCAGTGAAATCTTCTTGCCGATGAAATCGCCCAGCATGGCCAAGTGCTGCGATTCCTCTTCCAGGAACAGGTCCACCACTTCCTGCGACGCCAGGATGCGGAATTCGCGCGGGTTGAATTGCTTGGCTTCGCGCAGCAGCTCGCGCAGGATTTCATAGCAGATCGTACGCGAGGTTTTCACCTGGCCCTTGCCGGCGCACGCCGGGCACGGTTCGCACAGGATATGGGCCAGCGATTCGCGGGTGCGCTTGCGCGTCATTTCCACCAAACCCAGCGCCGAGAAGCCCGACACCGACACCTTGGTGCGGTCGCGCGACAGCGTCTTCTTCAACTCGGCCAGCACCGCGTTGCGGTGCTCCGGGTTTTCCATGTCGATGAAGTCGAGGATGATGATGCCGCCCAGGTTGCGCAGGCGCAGCTGGCGCGCGATCGCATGCGCGGCTTCCAGGTTGGTCTTGAAGATGGTGTCGGCGAAATTGCGCCCGCCCACGAAGCCGCCCGTGTTGACGTCGATGGTGGTCATGGCTTCGGTCTGGTCGACGATCAGGTAGCCGCCGGACTTCAAGTCCACGCGGCGGCCCAGCGCGCGCAGGATTTCCTCTTCCACGCCGTACAGGTCGAACAGCGGGCGCTCGCCGGTGTAATGGTGCAGGCGCGGCAGCACGCTTGGCGTATACGTCTTGCCGAATTCGGTCAGGTTGATGAAGTTTTCGCGCGAATCGACCTGGATGCTGGCGGTTTCATCGTGCACGAAGTCGCGCAGCACGCGCTGGGCCAGGTTCAAGTCCTGGTGCAGCAGGCTGGTGGCGGGCAGGGTGCGGGCGCCGTGCGTGATGGCGGCCCAGGTCTTGCGCAGGTATTCGATGTCGGCCGCCAGGTCGGCGTCGGTGGATTCCTCGGCCTGCGTGCGCACGATGTAGCCGCCTTTTTCCTCGGGCGGCAACAGGCTTTGCAGGCGCGCGCGCAATTGTTCGCGCTCGGCTTCCTTTTCGATCTTTTGCGAAATGCCGATGTGCGAATCCTGCGGCAGGTACACCAGCATGCGGCCGGCGATCGAGATTTGCGTCGACAGGCGGGCGCCCTTGGTGCCGATCGGGTCCTTGATGACCTGTACCGTCAAGACCTGGCCGTCGAACAGGATTTTTTCTATCGGGGTGGGGGCGGCGTTCTGGCCGTCGTGCGGCCTGGCTTCCCAGATGTCGGCCACGTGCAGGAATGCCGCACGTTCCAGGCCGATGTCGATGAAGGCAGACTGCATGCCGGGCAGCACGCGCACCACCTTGCCGGAATAAACGTTGCCTGCCAGGCCACGGGTCAGGGTGCGCTCGATATGCAATTCCTGCACTGCGCCCTGCACGATCAGCGCAACCCGCGTCTCCTGCGGGGTGATGTTAATCAGTATGTCTTCGTTCATGTTATGTATGCCGCCAACTTTCTTGAAGGACGATCATACACACATTGCAACCTGTTACCAAATGCTGCCGGATTACGCGGACGCTGTCCGCTAATCCGGCCTACAGCCAGCGATGTAGCCCTACGTTGTGCAACATACCGATATCCGACCGTAGGCCGGATTAGGCGCAGCCGTAATCCGGCAGCATCGCGGCAAGCATTATGGCAGCGGCAAGCCCGCCTGGCGCAACAGTTTGGCGGTTTCATAGATGGGCAAGCCCATGATGCCGGAATGGCTGCCTTCGATGTGTTCGATGAATACCGAAGCCAGGCCCTGGATGCCGTAGCCGCCCGCCTTGTCGTACGGTTCGCCGGTGGCGCAGTAGGCCTGGATGGAGGCCGGCGACAGTTCGCCGAAGCGCACTTCCGATACTTGCGTGACTTGCGCTTCGAACCTGTTGTGGCGCACCGCGATGGCCGTCATGACCTGGTGCGTGCGGCCCGACAGTTTTTCCAGCATGGCGATGGCTTCGGCCGTGTTGGCGGGCTTGCCGAGGATGGCGCCATCGATGGTGACGGTGGTGTCGGCCGCCAGCACGGGGCGCGGCACCAGGTGGCGGCGCTGCAGCATGTTCCATGCGCATTCGGCTTTTTCCAGCGCCACACGGCCCACGTAGTCATAGGCGTTTTCGTTCGGGTTGACTTCCTCGGTGACGTCGGCGCCGCGCGGGCCGTCGCTGCGCAGCAGCAGCAGTTCGAAGTCCACGCCGATCTGGCGCAGCAATTCACGGCGGCGCGGGCTCTTCGAGGCCAGGTAAATTTTCTTTTCGACCTGTTTCATGTCATACCCGGTGATAAGGATGGTTTTGCGTGATGGTCCACGCCCGGTACAGCTGTTCGGCCAGCATCACGCGCACCATCCCGTGCGGCAGCGTGAGGCTGGAAATCCGGATCATGCCTTCGGCGCGCGCCTTCAGCGCGGGATCGAGCCCGTCGGCGCCGCCGATCAGGAAAGCCGTATCGCGGCCATCCTGCTGCCACGTTTCCAGCATCTGCGACAGGCCGACGCTGGTGACATCCTTGCCGCGTTCATCGAGCGCGATGATGCGCACCGATTTCGGCAGCGCCGCTTCGATGCGTTCGCGTTCCAGCGCCATCGCGGTGGCGGCGGTCTTGCTGCCGGAACGCTCGACCGGCTTGATTTCCTTCAGCACGATGCGCAATTCCGGCGGCATGCGCTTCACGTACTCGGCATAGCCGCTTTCGATCCAGGCCGGCATTTTGTGGCCGACCGCGGCAATGATCAACTGCATACAGGCTGACTCGTCGTGCTGTTACTCGGCGGCGGCCTTGCGGATGCGCTTGATCACGGTTTTCGCCGGGGCTTCGGCGGCGGCCTTGGCCTTGGCGGCGGACTTGGCTTTTTCTTCCTTGTTGGCCTTGGTCGAGGCAATCAGGGTCTTGGTGGCCGACACTTTGACCTTTTTGCCTTCCGGGACCACCATGCCTTCCGGGATCACCGGTTCGGCGGCTTTCTTGGCGGCGGACTTGCGCGCGGCCGGCTTTTTCGCCACCACGTCGCCCTCGGCAGGCTTGGCCTTGGCCACGCCAGGCTTGCGCGCCGCGACTTTCTTTTCAATCACCGGTTCCGCGGCTTTTTCCTTCTTGCCGGCGGCCAGGTGGCTGCTGGTTTTCTTCGGTTCGGCGTCAGCCGCTTCCTTGGTCGACTTGCGCTTGGCCGCGCCCAGTTTCACCGGCTTGTCGCCCCAGATTTCTTCCAGGCGGTAGTAAGCGCGGATCGGCGCCTGCATGATGTGCACGATCATGTCGCCGAGGTCGACCAGCACCCATTCGCCGGTGTCTTCGCCTTCCATGCCCACCACGTCGCCGCCGGCTTCCTTCACCTTGTCGCGCACCGACGCAGCCAGGGCTTTGGTCTGGCGGTTCGAGGTACCGGAGACGATCGCAATGCGGTCAAACAGGCTGGTCAGGTGGGTGGTGTCGAACAGTACGATGTCCTGGCCCTTGACGTCTTCCAGGGCGCCGACGACGGTGGTTTGCAGTTTTTTGATATCCATTATTATTGGTAAATTATTCGTAAAGATTATGTTGTTCAATATAGTCTAGCACCACCCGGGAGATAAGCGAGTCTGGCTGCTCCCCCCGTTGTAATGCGGCACGAATGCCTGTGGACGACATGTCCAGTGCCAGATCGGGCGCCAGGCAAATGCAGCCTGCCGGCGTGGTGCGTACCCGTTCCGGGGTGGCCATGCGGCCATGTAATGCTTCCTGTACCGCCGGCGGCAACTGGTCCAGCGCAAAGCCGGGACGGGCCGCCACGCACAGGTGCGCCAGGCTGAACAGGGCGCGCCAGTCGCGCCATGTATCGAGTTTCTGCAACTGGTCGGCGCCCATCAGGAACGCCAGCGACACCTCGTTTCCCAATTCCGAGCGCAACTGGCGCAGTGTCTCGACCGTGAAGGTCGGCGTGCCGCGTTCGATTTCCCTGCGGTCGATCACGACCGGGTAAGGCTGGCCGGCAAACGCCAGTTGCGCCATCTCGGCCCGCTGTTCCGGGCTGGCGCCCAGCGATGCTTTTTGCCAGGGCAGGGCGGGCAGCACGCGCAACGCATCGGCGCCCAGCACCCGCATCCAGTGCGACGCCAGCGCCACATGGCCCAGGTGGACCGGATCGAAAGTGCCGCCCAGCAGGGCAATGCAGCGTGCCGTATGCTCCGCGCCGTGCACCGTTACGCCAGCCAGTCGCGGTGCGGCAGGAAGTCCGTGTACAGCGCGGCTTCCGGGCTGCCTGGCGCGGGATGCCAGTCGTAGCGCCATTTCACGATGGGCGGCATCGACATCAGGATCGCTTCGGTGCGGCCGCCCGATTGCAGGCCGAACAGGGTGCCACGGTCGAACACCAGGTTGAATTCCACATAGCGGCCGCGGCGGTAAGCCTGGAAATCACGCTCGCGTTCACCGTATGGGGTGTCCTTGCGGCGTTCCAGGATCGGCAGGTACGCGGTCAGGAAGGCGTCGCCCACGCTGCGCACCATGGCAAAGCTTTGCTCGAAACCGGTGGCGTTGAAGTCATCGAAGAAGATGCCGCCCACGCCGCGCGCTTCCTTGCGGTGTTTCAGGTAAAAATACTCGTCGCACCAGCGCTTGAAGCGCGGGTGCAGGTCGGCGCCATATGGATCGAGCGCCGCGCGGCACGTGGCGTGGAAATGTTTCGCATCGTCCACATTGCCGTAATACGGGGTCAAATCCATGCCGCCGCCAAACCACCAGACCGGCGTGCCGTCTGCCGTGGTGGTGGTGAAAAAGCGCACGTTCATGTGCACGGTCGGCGCATACGGATTGCGCGGGTGCAGCACCAGCGACACGCCCATGGCTTCCCATGGCTGGCCGCCCAGTTCCGGGCGGGCCGCCGCGGCCGAAGGCGGCAATTTCGCGCACGTCACGTGCGAGAAATTGCAGCCGCCGCGTTCGATCACGTTGCCTTCCTCGACCAGCCGTGAAATCCCGCCGCCGCCTTCTGGACGCTGCCATTCATCGCGCAGGAACGCCTTGCCGTCCAGCGCTTCGAGCGCGTCGACGATGCGTTGCTGCAGGCCGATCAGGTAATCTTTGACGGCGGTGGGCGTAGGAACGGAAGACATCAAGCAGGCGGGTAAAAATCGAAGGGGGCGATTATAGCATGGCCGCCCGGCTGTCCATTCCCGCCGCGTGCCGCCCGGCCCCGGGCCGGGGCCGGGACCAGCCTTTACATTTTCACACGCAGATAAACCGACACACTGCGCGGCGCGCCCGGCTGCAATTGCACGTTGTTGTTGGCCGAATCGAAATACACACGGTTGGCCAGGTTATGCAGGTGCAGGCCGGCAGTCCAGTTCTTCCCTTCATAGCCAGCCATGGCGTCGAAGCGCACGTACGCTGGCAGCCGCACGGTATTGTCTTCGGTGGCGTAGCGCTGGCCCGCGTAGAAGGCGCCGCCGCCCAGGGTGAAACCGTGGCCCAGTTCGTGGCTGGTCCACAGGCTGGCCGCGTGCTTGGGGATATTGGCCGGACGGTTGCCTACAGGGAAGTTGTTCGATTGCGTAATGCGCGCATGGTTCAAGGTATAACTGGCGTTGATTTTCCAGCCCGGCTGCAGGGAACCCGACAGGTCGGCTTCGAAACCTTTGCTTTGCTGTTCGCCGGTCTGCACCTGGCGCAGGCCGGCCGGATCGGACGGGTCGCGGGTCACGCCGTTGCGTTGCGTGATCTGGTACAGCGCCAGCGTCGAGGCCAGGCGGCCGCCCAGCCAGCTGCTCTTGGCGCCGATTTCGCGCTGCAGCGATTCAAGCGGCTTGATGGACGCCATATCCTGGCTGTTATAAAACAGGTCGTTACCTACCGGCAAGAAAGACCGGCTGAGATTGCCGTACAGCGCGTGCACCGCATCGGGCTGGTACACCACGCCGATGCGCGGGCTCCACACGGTATCGGTGCGCCGCTGCGCCAGGCCGCTGCGGTGGTCGTCCTGCGCCTGGCGGAAGCGGTCGAAGCGCACGCCGGCCAGCGCTTTCCAGTGGGCGCCGAACGCCATCAAATCCTGCGCATACAGCGCGGCGGTCTGGCCACGGTAGGCCGAGTCGATGGTCTTCGGCAGCGCGGCCAGGTCGGGCGCCGCCAATACCTGCCGCGGCGCCAGCAAACTGACCGGCGTGGTGGCGGCGGCCCGCACCACCCGGCTTGCCTGCTGGTGGCCCAGTTCCAGGCCGGCCAGCAGGGTATGCTGCACGGCGCCGCCATCGAGCAGGTACACGGCCTCGGTCTGGTTCAGGTAATTGGCCTGGTCTTGCGGGAAGTACGTGATCTGGCGCCGTACCTGGGTATTGCCTGCCGTCAAACCCAGGGTGCGGGTGTTGATGGCGTCCAGGTCCAGCGACGAGTACTGGAAGTTGTTGCGGATGGTGAGTTTTTCGTTGGCCACATGTTCCACGCTGAAACGAACGTTGCGGCCGTCGGTGGTGGCGTAGTCATGGCGCTCGCCATAGAAATTGCCCACCGGGACCGGCGCCGGCGCGCCGTCCAGTGAAGGGACGCCGCGGTCCGGCGTGCGTTCCTGGTGCAGCCATTCGGCCTGCAGCAGGAACGAGGTGTTGCCGCCCAGGGCCCACGCCACCGAGGGCGCCAGCACGGTGCGGCGCGAATGCACCACGTCGCGGTAACTGTCGCCGGCTTCGGCCGCGCCGGTCAGGCGGAACGAGGCGTTGGCGGCCAGCGCACCGCCCAGGTCGACGTCGAGCCGGCGCAGGCGGTCCTGGCCCAAGGTCAGCGCGGCTTCGCGCACCGGCTGGGCCACGGGTTTTTTCGTCACGCGGTTGATGGCGCCGCCGGCCGAGCCGCGCCCATACAGCACCGCGGCCGGGCCTTTCAGCACTTCGACGCGCTCGACGTTGCCCAGGTCGCGGAAATACAGGCTGTCGTCGCGCATGCCGTCGACCAGCGTATCGCGCGTGGCGTCGAAGCCGCGGATATAAAACTGGTCGCGCCGACCCTCGCCCTGGGCCGGCGCTACGCCGCTGACGTTGCGCAGCACGTCCTTCATGTCCAGCACCCCCTGGTCGCGGATCAGCGCCTGGTCGACCACCTGCACCGCCTGCGGTACGTCGCGCAGCGGCACGTCGAGCTTGGCCGCGGCGCTGGCGCTGCCGTGCACCGCGTCGGCGCCGGCCGACGCCCTGACGATGACGGGCGCCAGTTCGGCTTCGGCGGCGGCATTGGCCTTGTGGGTAAAGAGGGCCGCGACTGCGATGGCGAGGACGCGGGGCTGGAGGGAATGAAATGGCATGACTCGTGCTCTTTCTTAAAGGTCAGGGTAAATAAATGTGTTGCGGATGCGGGTGGCGCAGGAAATCGTGGTGCGAGATGTGCCATGCATAGGCGCCCGCGTACGGGAACAGCAGCACGTCGCCCACGCGCACGTGTTCGACCGGGGCATCGGTGGCCAGCACGTCTTTCGGCGTGCACAGCTGGCCGGCCACGGTCACCGTGCGCGCGGTCACGGCGGGGCGCGCATAGGGACGGTCCCAGGCTTCCACCGGCAGCACGCGGAACGGATGGCTGTGGCCCTGCGCATACGGCGTGCGGAACTGGTGGGTGCCGCCGCGCACCACCACGAAGGTGCGCTCGCCGGCGTGCTTGATGTCGATCACTTCGGTCGCGTAATAGCCGCAAAAGGCGCTGACGTAGCGCCCCAGTTCAAAGCGCAGGCGCGGCACGGCGCCGTGTTCGGCCGCTTCGGTTTCCAGCAGCCGTGCCAGGCCCTCGCTGAAGCGCGGCCAGTCGAATTGCCGCGTGACGTCGCGGTAGTTGACGCCGATGCCGCCGCCCACGTTGATGTGCGCCACCTGCACGCCATATTGCGCGCACCACGCGCGGGTTTGCCGCAGGTAGGCGGCCAGCAATTGCAGATGGTTGCCGGCGTCGAGCTGGTGCGACAGCAGGTGAAAGTGGAACCCCTGCAGCGCCAGCGCCGGTTCCTGCCGCAGTTGATCGAGGCAGGCCGGCAAGTGTTCGAGCGCGATGCCGAATTGCGTCGGCTTGCCGCCCATGACCAGCGTGGTGTTGGCCAGTTCCGCCAGCGGCGGGTTCACGCGCAGCAGCAGCGGTACCGGCCGCGCGCGGCCGCGCGCCAGCGCGGCCAGCCGTTCCAGTTCATGCGGGCTTTCGACGTGCACCGTCACGCCGTGTTCGATGGCCAGTGACAGTTCCGCATCGAGCTTGCCGGGGCCGCTGAAGATCAGCGGCGTGTCTGGAAAGTGTTCGCGCAGCCACGCGATTTCGCCGCCGGACGACGCTTCGAAACCGTCGACGTGCGGCGCCAGCGTTTGCAGCAGCGGCACGTCGGAATTGGCCTTCACCGCATAAAAGAAATCGCACTGGCCCGGCAGCCCGGCGCGCAATTGCGCCGCATGGCGCGCCAGCGCCGGCAAGTCATACAGGTAGGCGCTCCACGGCCCACCGGCCGCCGCCTGCGCCTGGCGCGCGGCGGCCGTCACGCGGTCCCAGTCGAGCTTCATGCGGCGCTCCCGGCGAAAGGATTCGCAAACGGCGCGTAACCGGCCGCGCGGTCGGCCTGCTTGAGGAAGCGGTTGCTCAGGTTGCACTTGGCCGGCAGCGGCTGGCCGCCCAGCACGGCGGCAATGCGCTGCGCCGAGGCGGCGCAACCGTATTCGCGCTGGTAGCGCTGCAGGTGATGGCGCACCACGTACCACAGCCGCCGTTCGGCCGCAGGCTGGCCGGCCGCCAGTTGATGGATGGCTTCGCAGAAGTTGTTGACGAACAGGCAGTACGCAATGCGGTTCCAGCCGGCTTCCGCGCCATACCACAGCGCTTCCCGCGCGCGCTGGCTGATGCCGGGCAGGGTGTCGGCCGGATGGCGTTCCGCCACCAGTTTCACGCCTTCGAAATCGCGCAGGAACACTTGCGCCGGGCTGTGGCCGGCCAGCCCGATCACGACGTTTTGCAAATGCGGTTCAAACACGACGCCGTGCGCGAAATAGCAATACAGCACCGGATACAGCACTTGCTCCACATAGCGGGAAAACCACGCTTCCATGGCGGCCTGCGGCGCCAGCCCTTCGTGCTGCGCCAGTTGCCGCAACAGCGCCGCCAGCCTCGCCTCGCCCAGCACATGGTTGCCGAACAGCGCGCCGGCCAGCAGCGGCGTGGCGCCCGCAAGCAGGTTGCCGTCATCGAAGCCGCGGCGCAGGATCAGGCCAAAGCCTTCCGTGATCTCGCGGCTGGCGGCGTCATCATGCACATCGTCGCCGGCGCCTCCCTCCTGCCGCAAATCGACCGACAGGAACGCCGGTTCTTCCATGATGGCCGCGCCCGGGAACAGCTTGCGCAATTCCGGCAGCACGCGGCGCATGATGCGGTTCACCTGCAGCGCGCCTTCGAGTTCATAGACCGCGTTCTTGCGCACGCAATTGGTCAGGCGCACGTGCAGCGAGAATTTGTAGAAGTAGGGATTGCCCGGCTGGTACAGCGTGCGCACCGAGGAGGTCGGATAAAACAGTTCGCCCTGCGCGCCCAGGTGGCGGATCCGGCCATCGCGCATGGCGGCGGCGATCAGCGGCTTGTCGAGCAGCCAGCGCGCCTGCCACGGGTGGGCCGGCACCAGCAGGTAGCCGTCGTCCACCGCCAGGCCGCGCGGCGCATGCGCGGCCAGCACGTCGCTGCACGCCTGCGACAGCGTCGATTGCTGGCACACGGCGTCGCGCCGCACGGCAAAATAATGCAGCTGGAAGCCGCCCCGCAATTCCGGCGAATAGCGGCGCAAGTCCTCGGCGGAAAAGCCCTGGCGGCTTTTCGGCGCGGGGTGGAAGGGATGGCCGTACGTCAGCGACTGTTCCGAATCGAGGTACGCCTGCAGCGGATCGGATGGCATGGCGTTGGCCCATGGCGCTTCCAAAATGGCCGCCGTCACCTGCACGCTGTCTTCGACCTGTGCCAGCAATTCATGGTTGTACGGCTGGCCGGTCTTTGCCGCCAGGTCGCGGATGACCAGGTCGGCCAGCGCGCGCCAGTCGAGCTGCGCCCAGCCGCGCCCGGCGCTCTTGCCATACAGCGGCGACAGGTAGCGGTAATTGCCGGTCGGCGAATCGTGCCGCACGGCGATCACGACCCGGGTGTCCAGGCGCGGCAGCAGGATGTGCAGCGCGTGGCCGCTGGCCAGCGCGCAGCGCAGCGCGAGTGGCCAGTCGTTGTGGCCGAACAGCGGGCCGACGCTGGCCTGGCCTTCGGGAATCGCGACTTCGCGGCAATAGCAGTTGAGCAGCGTTTCCAGGCTGCGCTGCGCGGCCGCGCAATAGGCGGCCGACAGCGCCGGGCGTTGGTGCAACGATAAATCCGACATGACTTCTCCAATAGCAGGGGTGGCTGGCCGCATGGTCAATCGGTGCTGCGCGCTGGCTGTTGGTAAGGGACCCGGCGTGGCCGGGCCATGAGTGACACAAGCTGGATGCCGCTGGCTGCGGTGGCGGCGGCGCCCACCAGGAAGGGCGCGTGCAGGCCCCACCGCGCCGCCGCGGCGCCGGCGGCCAGGCCGGCTGCCACCGCGCCCCATTTGGTACTGGCTTCCAGCGAACCGAAACGGCGCCCGGCGTTGCCGGCGTCGGTGATGGCGGCAACCAGGCCGTGCAGCGCGATATAGCTGGCCGTCATGGCCACGCCCATCGCGATGCGCCAGCCGGCCAGCGCCGCCAGGCCCTGGCTCCACGCCTGGCCCAGCAAGGCCGCCAGCAACAACGCCTGGCTGGCCAGCAGGGTCGCCAGCAAGCCGCGCCGGCCCAGCCGCGCCGACATCGGCAGCGCGCACACCAGGTACACCAGGTGCGGCAGGCCGAACAGCAATCCCGGCGCCGCGGCCGGCAAGCCGGCCTGTGTGTGTTCGGCGAACGGCACGAAGTACGGGAACGTGATCACCGTGCCGAAGATAAAGATGAATTGCAGCGCGTAGACGTGCATGGCCGGTACCGCGCCGGGTTCGGCCGACGCGCCGGCCACGTCCTGCGCCAGGGTCGTTCCGGCGCGGCCGGTGGACGATGCCGGCAATCGGGCGGCTTCAGCCGGATCAGCCTGGCTTGCCGATGGCGCCGGCTCCACCGCTGCCGCTGGCGTGCGCGGCGCAGCCGGCACAGGTAGCCGGAGCGATACGGCCGAGCCCGAAGCGGCCTGACCTGCCGGCGTTGCCGGCACTGTCAGCACCCCAGGCGCACCTGCAACACCCGGCGCCCCGCCCGCCGGCAACCGCCACACCAGCAGCGCCGACATCAGCGGCAGCAGCGCGAGGTAGCGGTACATCAGCAAGGGCTGGCCGTCCTGGGCCAGGACGCCCATCAGCGCCGGGCCTGCAAACAGGGCCGCGCGGGCCGAGCCTTGCATCAGGGTCAGCAGGCGGGTCAGGCGGTGGCCGCTGACCACCGTGGCCAGGTATGCGTTGGAGGCGGCAAAGGTGCCGCCCAGCACGCCCTGCAGCGCCAGCGCCGCGCCGAATTGCCATACGTCGTCGGCCAGGCTGGTCAGCCAGAAGCTGGCCGCCAGGCCGAGATGGGCGCGCAACAGCAGGCGCTTCTTGCCGTAGCGGTCCGCCAGCGCCCCCCACCATGGGTTGGACAGGGCCGCCAGCAGGGTGGGAATCACGAAAAACCAGCCGGCCAGCCAGGCCGCGTCGCAGCGCAACGTGTCGCGCAGGATGCGGTCGTAAAACGGCGGCATGCCCAGCGCGGCAAACGCGGCGGCAAAGTGGCCGGCCAGGGTGGCGGCAACGATGCGGCGCGTGCTCATGCGGCC
>CBIHOX010000079.1:0-25959 GCA_966211685.1 uncultured Pseudoduganella sp. | reverse complement strand
CGCGTCCTGTCACGAAATCCAGGGTGCGGCCATTGCGGTCGCGCGCCACCAGGATACAGACCTGTTCATGGGAAATGCCGCGCAACTGCGCATGTCCGCCGCGCCGGCGCGGGGAACGGTCGAGATGGCGCGAGCCCTTGTGCGATTCCAGCAAGAACATCTCATCGGCCTCGGCGACGCCGTGCAGCAGCGGCACGCGGTCAGGCTGGCCAGCTGGGACAGCAGCGCTGCGAAAGCGTGGGGTTCCATGACAAGCCTCCAGGCACAAGGTTTGATTCCTTGGACTGGAGACGCAAAAGAAGGTTCCACGAATTTCGCAGACAGCGCCTTTAAAAAAGGCTGCGGCGCCGTACGGCTGCGCCTACCAGCGCCAGCCCGGCCAACAACATGCCGTACGTGGCCGGTTCAGGCACCGGGTTCAGGATCGCGGCAACGCACGCGTTGTCGGGGCCGCCACAGACAGTGGCGCCGATCTGCCCCAGGTCGTTGATGGCGTTGGCTTCGCGCACGGTCCAGCCACCGGCGGGATCGAGCAACTGGTCAAGGAACGTCAACGCGCCGCCGGCGTAGAGAAAGCCCCGGTGGCCGACGGCGCCGACCACCGCGCCGGCCGCGTTGATGTCGAACGCTTCGCTGCCGGCGCCCGCGCCCAGGTCCGTCATCACGCCGTGCTGGTAAATAAAAGCGGTCGGTTCGGCCGAGCCGCCGGTGATGCTGGCGCCTACCACCACGTTGCTGTCGTTGACCGCGCGCGCCCAGCTCGATGCGCCGCCCAGCGTTCCCAGCGCCACCATTTGCCCGCCCTGGTAGATGAACGCGCTGGTGGTTCCATCGGCCATGCCAGTGGCGCCCACCACGGTGCCTTGCGTATTGACGTCGCTGGCTTCGCTTTGCGCGCCGAGCGCCCCCAGGTCGGTCGGGATGCCCTGGATCCAGGCGGTGGCGTGCCTGGCGCGGCTGCCGCCCACGTCGTATTCGGCATACCCCACCACGACCCCGGCGTCATTGATGCTCCTTGCCCCGCTCGCCCCCTGGCCGCCCGGTTTTTGCAAGGCGGTGTATTGCTGGGTGGCGCCATCGAACAGCTGGGCTTCATATGTATAGGGCCCGGTGCCGCTGCGGTCGGCATTGGTCAGCGCCACCACGCCATGGTTGTTCATGCCGCCGAGGGTGTCGAGCCAAAGGTTGCTGCCACGCCGCATCGGCACCAGTTCCCTGGCCGTGCCATCGTAATAAATGGTCGGCAGCGGGCCATGGCTGTCGATGTCGCCCACCGCGTCGCCCCGGTTGTTGAGGGCGCGGATGGAACCGTAGTAATACGTGTCGAGGACCACGTTGACCTGGTACGCCGGCCCCGCATGGGCCAGCGTGCCGCAAGCCAGAAGGGCCGCGGCGGCAAGACGATGAAGTGTAGGCATGCGAACTCCCATGGAAATGCAACGGCCCGCATC
Source organism: uncultured Pseudoduganella sp. (assembly GCA_966211685.1). Taxonomy (GTDB): domain Bacteria; phylum Pseudomonadota; class Gammaproteobacteria; order Burkholderiales; family Burkholderiaceae_D; genus Rugamonas. Next base: position 24,508 of record CBIHOX010000079.1, on the reverse strand, counting down.
GTGGGCCGTCGTGTTTGAACATAGAGAAGCCGCCTAGTCTAGCGCTGGAACCAGCGTTTGCGTTGTTCGATGGTCTATATTTTTATTTTTATAATTTTGTGACATTGTGTGAGCCGTGCAGACACAACTGGCAGGTAAACTGCCGTGCCGGGCGCCACGCATTCCAGAGGCAGGCCGGCGGGAACACCGGTCGGCCGGTACACGCAGGTCAACAGCTGGTCAGGCCGGCGCGCCCGCCATCGGCGCGGCAGGCATGCGTGCATCGGGCGCCGCGCACTCGACGCGGTTGCGGCCGCCCTGCTTGGCGGCATACAGCGCGGCGTCGGCCCGCCGCAACACGCAATCGAATTCCGTGTCGTCCGGCTGGCGCACCGCCACACCGATCGATACCGTGACCGGCAACCGCAGGTCGCCCGCCACGAACGGCGCGTCGGCCACGGCCTGGCGCAGGCGCTCGCCGGCCGCCACCGCGCTGTCGCGCGCCACGTCATTGAACAGCACCACGAATTCCTCACCGCCCTGGCGCGCGGGCAACTCTCCTTCACGGCACGCCAGTTCCAGCCGCGCCGCCACGTGTTTCAGCGCGGCGTCGCCGACATCGTGGCCGTAGCGGTCGTTGATGGATTTGAAATGGTCGATGTCGATGACGCCCAGCCCGAAGCCGCGTCCCTGGCCCAGCGCGGTGTCGAAGCGCTGCGCACCCGCATCGGCCAGGGTGCGGCGGTTGGCCAGTCCGGTCAGGTAATCGGTCGACGCGGCGCGCTCCCACTGGCGGCGGATGCGCTCGGAACACATCAGCAGGAAGGCCGTGGTGCCGATCACCGGCATGATCGACAGCACCACCGACGACGCCATGTTCATCCACAGGCCGCCATCGAGGCCGGAATAGGTGGGCGCCATGCCGGCCGTCAGGAACCAGCCGAGGCGGAACACCACGCACACCAGCAGGGTCAGGAATATGGCCGCCATGACTTGCCGGCTCAGCGCGCGGTCGCGCCGCCCTTGCCGCAGCAAGTGCCGCAGGCACAGCACCAGCAGCGCCACCCATACCAGCGACACCACCACCAGGCGCCCCAGCGGGTCGGGCGCCACGCCGGCATACCAGTAGACGCCGGCCACGCCGGCCGTCACCGGCGCCAGTTGCAGCAGCGTGCGCGGGGCGCCGTAAAACTGGCACAGCGCGCCCCAGTAACAGGTAAATCCCAGCATCACCAAGCCGTTGGCCAGCGGCAGCACGAAGCCGTGCGGCAGCGAATCCTGCACCATGAACATCAGGCAGCCGCACGCGTGCAGCAGGGTGCCGATGCGCCAGGTCACGGCGGCCGGCCGCAGCGCCGGGGGGAAATCCCGGTGCATCAAGCCCAGCACGCCGCCATTGGCCAGCATCATCAGGGCGCCCAGCAGGTAGACGGTGGCAGGTTCCATCAAAAAGTGATGTAAAGAAACTTCGTATTCTACTACTAGTTTTGCAGCATTTTTTCCAGGAAGCGCCACACCGCAGGTTCCTGCATGGCCGCGATATTGAGCCGCATGCACGACGACGGCAGCTGGCTGGGCGAAAACAGGCTGCCCGGCGCCAGCAGCAAGTCTTGCGCCATCGCTTGCGCGGCCAGCACATTGGTGTCGCGGCCCGCGTCGGCCCAGACGAACATGCCGGCCGCCGGCGCCGCGTCCACGTTGAGCCCGACCCGCTCCATTTGCCGCAGGGTGCGGCTGCGCAAGGCATCGAGCCGGGCGCGGATACGGTCGGTATGCTTGCGGAAGGCCCCTTCGGACAGCACCTTGTACACCACGCGTTCACCGATTTCACTGGTGGTCAGCGTTTGCAGCATCTTGCGGTCGGCCAGCAGCTGGGCCCGCTCGTGCGAGGTGGCGATGAAGCCGACCCGCAGGTTGGCTGCCAGCGCCTTGGAAAAGCCGCCCAGGTAAATCACGCGCCGCAGCTGGTCCAACGCGGCCAGCCGGGTGACGGGCTGCACCGCCGGCCCCGGATGGAGGTCGCAATAGATATCGTCTTCCACCACGATGAAACCGTGTTCCTCGGCCAGGCGCAAGACCTGGAACGCCTTGGCCGCCGACAGCGAGGTGGAACTCGGGTTGTGCAGCACGGAGGTGATCACGTACAGCCTGGGCTTGTGGCGGGCCGCCAGTTGCGCCAGCGCTTCCAGGTCCGGTCCGTCGGCCAGGCGCGGCACACCGACCACGCGCGCGCCGAGGGCGGCAAACGAGCCGAACATCAAAAACCACGCGGGGTCGTCGACCAGGATGGTGTCGCCCGGCTGCGTGAATTCGCGCGCCACCATGTCCAGCGCCTGCGTCACGCCGGCCGTGGTCACGATCTGTTCCGGCGCGGCGCCGATTTCCACCCCGGCCAGCTTGGCCTGCAATTGCTGGCGCAGCGGCAGGAAGCCTTGCGGCACCCCGTAAGTGACCAGCGTTCCCGGATGCTGGCGGCTGATGGCGCGCAGCGCATTGGCAATGGCGGCGCCGTCGAGCCAGTCCGGCGGCAGCACGCCGGTGCCCGGCATTTGCTGGTATGGCGTCTGGCGGAACATGTTACGCACCAGCCACGTGACGTCCATGGCGCCGCTGCCGGCGTCGCGGCTGGCGGCCGGGTCCGGTACGCTGCGCGCCACGGGTGTCCGCTCTTTCACATAAAAGCCGGCGCCGCGGCGCGACTCGAGGTAGCCGCGCGCGACCAGCCGGTCATAACTGGCCACCACGGTAAACGGCGACACGCCGTGCGCCTGCGCGAAAGCGCGGATCGACGGCATGCGGGCGCCGCTGCGCAACACTTTGTCGTCGATGCGCGCCGCCACCGAGCGCACGATCTGGTCGGCCAGCGATTCGCCCGATTCGCGCGACAGCAGTGCAATCAACGGGAACGGCGGCAGCGACCGCGATGGCGGCGGCGGTGGCGTCCCCGGCGATGAGTGCGGCGGCGAGTGCGGCGCAGAGTGTGCCGATGCGTGCGGCCGTGAGCGGCGGGCGGACGGCTGCGGGGACGGCGGGGACGGTGGTGTATTGGCCATATCAGCTATACAGTTCTGTAGGTTAAGTGCACAAGTGTATTGGCACTGTATTGGTGATTTCTTCTAGTATAAGCCCATCGCCCCTGTCATGAAAGCAAGCCATGCACCCTGCCACTGTTACTGCCACCACCTCACGCCGCCTGCCCCGGCCCAGCGATGAAACCGCCGGTATGCTGCTGGGCCTGGCGGGGGTGGCGATATTCAGCCTGACCCTGCCGTTCACGCGCCTTGCCGTGGCCGCGTTCGACCCGGCCTTCGTCGCGCTGGGACGGGGGCTGGCGGCCGCGCTGCTGGCGGCGACCTGGCTGGTGGTGCGCCGCGCCGGCTGGCCGCCGCGTTCGGCCTGGCGCCCGCTGGCGCTGGTGGCGCTCGGTTGCGTGGTGGGTTTCCCGTGGCTGACGTCGATGGCCATGCGCACGCTGCCGGCTTCGCACGGCGCCGTGCTGGTCGGCGTGTTGCCGCTGGCGACGGCGGCCTATGCCGCGCTGCGCGGCCATGAAAAACCGTCGCCCGCGTTCTGGGCCATGGCGGCCATCGGCACCGCGCTGGTGGCGGGTTTTGCCCTGCTGCAGGCCGGCGGCGCCTTCCACCTGGCCGACCTGGCGGTGTTTGCCGCCGTCCTGCTCGGCGCCGTCGGCTATGCCGAAGGCGGCCGGCTGTCGAAGACCCTGGGCGGCGAATTCGTGATCAGCTGGGCGCTGGTGTTGGCGGCCCCGGCCCTGCTGCCGGTAGTGGGCTGGCTGGCCTGGCGCGACAGCGCAATCCTGGCCGGCGCCGGCTGGCAACCGTGGCTGGGCTTTGCCTACGTGTCGGTATTTTCCATGTACATCGGCTTTTTCTTCTGGTACCGCGGCATGGCGCTGGGCGGGGTGGCGCGGGTAGGCCAGGTGCAATTGCTGCAACCGTTCCTTACCATGGCCGGCGCGGCATTAGTTTTAAGTGAAACCATCAGTTTGAGCAATATTCTGTTTGCTTTGGCGGTAATTTCCGTAGTTGCTACGGGCCGGCGGACGCGGATACAGCCATGGAAAGACGTACAATAACGGCTTCCCAGATTTAACACTCCACAGGAATGACCATGTCTGTATACGAAAAACTCAAAGCGCTTGATATCACCCTGACCGCACCGGCCGCACCGGTCGCCGCCTACGTCATGTACGTACAGACCGGCAACCTGGTGTACCTGTCCGGCCACATCGCGAAAAAGCCGGACGGTACCGTGTGGGCTGGCCAACTGGGCAAGAACATCAGTACCGAGGAAGGCGCCCAGGCCGCGCGCGGCGTGGCCATTGCCATGATCGGCACCCTGCAGGCGGCCTGCAACGGCGACCTGACCCGCGTCAAGCGCATCGTGAAACTGACCAGCCTGGTCAATTCCACCCCCGATTACACCGACCACCACCTGGTGACCAATGGCGCGTCGGAACTGATCGGCGAAGTCTTTGGCGATGCGGGCAAGCACGCCCGCGCCGCCTTCGGCGTGGCGCAAATCCCGCTGGGCGCGTGCGTTGAAATCGAGATGGTCGCGGAAATCGCATGATGAATGGCGCCTGATACCGAAGGTGTCAGGTACCGCTGAATACAACGGCGGCGTCCACCCGGCGCCGCTGCCAGCGGCCGCCACAAGCGCGCCTTCTGAGAAACGGACGCCCGGCCCGCACCGGCGCCCCAACCACAACAAGAGACCAACATGAAAATCGAAAACCCGAACCCGATCCAGTGGCGCTTTTCCGAACGCGCCGCACAGCTGCAGAGCTCGTTTATCCGCGAGATACTGAAAATCACCCAGCAGCCGGAAATCATATCCTTTGCCGGCGGCCTGCCGTCGCCGGCCACCTTCCCGGTCGACATGATGAAGCAAGCGTTCGACAAGGTGCTGACCGATTCCGGCAAGGTCGCGCTGCAATACGGCCCGACCGACGGCTACCTGCCGCTGCGCCAGTGGATCGCCGACCGCCTGTCCGAAGGCGGCGCGAAGATCGTGCCGGAACAGGTGCTGATGGTGTCGGGTTCGCAGCAGGCGCTGGACTTGCTGGGCAAGGTGTTGATCGATGAAGGCAGCAAGGTGCTGGTGGAAACGCCATCGTACCTGGGTGCGCTGCAAGCGTTTTCCGTGTACCGCCCGGAATTCGTGTCGGTGCAGACCGACGAGCACGGCCTGGTGCCGGAATCGCTGGACGGGCTGGCCGCCGGCGCGCGCCTGCTGTACGCGCTGCCGAATTTCCAGAATCCGACCGGCCGCACGCTGTCGATCGAGCGCCGCCAGCAACTGGTGGAAACCTGCGCCCGCCTGGGCCTGCCGCTGATCGAAGACGACCCGTACGGCGCGCTCAGCTATAAAGGCGCCCCGCTGCCGAAAATGGTGGCCATGAACCCGGACGGCGTCATCTACATGGGCTCGTTCTCGAAAGTGCTGACGCCGGGCATCCGCCTCGGTTACGTGGTGGCGCCGCTGGGCCTGATCCGCCGCCTGGAATTGGCCAAGCAGGCGGCCGACCTGCACACCTCGCAACTGACGCAGATGGTGGTGCACCACGTGGTCAAGGAAGGCTTCCTGGACCAGCACATTCCGACCATCCGCCAACTGTACGGCGACCAGTGCCAGGTCATGCTGGACGCGATGGACCAGCATTTCCCGCAACAGGTGACGTGGACCCGTCCGGAAGGCGGCATGTTCATCTGGGTGACCCTGCCCAAGCACATCGACGCCATGGCGCTGCTGGATGAAGCCATCAAGCACAAGGTCGCGTTCGTGCCGGGTTCGCCGTTCTACGCGAACGCGCCGGAGACCAATACGCTGCGCCTGTCGTTCGTCACGGTGCCGCCGGAACGCATCCGCGCCGGCATTGAAATCCTCGGCAAACTGATTGCCGCCAAGCTGTAACGGCAGCGGACAGGTTGGCGGAGACCACCAACCTGTCCTGGACATACTTAATTCACTGTTGCTGTTGTCGTTTTGCAACGGGCTAAATTTTGCCATTTGGCACAACTACCAACGATTACAGGGATTTTAACGGCAACATCGCGTTATCTGCGCCAACAGCCCGGAAACGCCATGCCAACAGGCATGTTTTTTTACAAATTCGCTGGCCCTGGCGGTATGATTTGAACAGACAGTCACTTCGACCCCAGAGCGAGACCCATGATTACAGGCGGTGCCAGCTACGTGCCGCGGCGTGAAGCCGCAATCCTGATTGTCGACGACGCGCCGGCCAGTATCAGTGTCCTGCGCAAATTGATGGTGGAACAGGGTTACCAGACCTACGTCGCGACCTCGGGCGAGCGCGCGGTACAGATCGCCAAACGCGTCCATCCCGACCTGATCCTGCTCGACGTGGTCATGCCCGGCATCGACGGGCTGGAAACCTGCCGCCAGCTGAAATCGCACGCGCTGACCCAGCACATCCCGGTCATCTTCATGAGCGCCCGCAACGACACGGCCGATGTGGTGGCCGGTTTCGAGACCGGCGGCGCCGACTATATCGGCAAGCCGTTGCGCATGCCCGAAGTATGCGCCCGGGTCCGCGCCCAGCTGCAGCTGCGCAGCCGCACGGAAACCCAGCAGGAACAGGCCGACCGCCTGCGCACCATCGTCAACAGCATGGCCGAAGGCTTGCTCATCATCGAGCCCAGCGGCCGGGTGCAATTCACCAATCCCGCCTGCGACCATTACCTGGGCTACGAAGAGGGCGAACTGGCCGGCAAGACGCTGCACGACCTGCTGAATCCGCTGGTGGCGCAGGAATACCTCGACTATTTCGCCCGCTACGCGGCCAATCCGCAAACCGCGCACAGCCACGGCACGCGCGAAGTCATCATCCGCCACCGGCACGGCGCCTCGGTCTGCATGGACTTGACCCTGACGCCGATGTATTCGCGCCAGCCGCTGTTCATCGGCCTGCTGCATGACATCACGCACCACAAGATGTCGGAAGACGCCCTGCACCGCGCGGCCATGATCGATCCGCTGACGAAAATTGCCAACCGCCGCCATTTCGACTCGTTCCTGGAAAAGGAATGGCAGCGCGCGATCCGCAGCGGCGCCCCGCTGTCGCTGGTGGTGCTCGACGTCGACCACTTCAAGCTCTACAACGATAGCCTGGGCCACGCGGCCGGCGACATGTGCCTGCAACAGGTGGCGCAAGCCATCAATGCACATGCGCTGCGCGCCACCGACCTGGCGGCACGCTACGGCGGCGAGGAATTCGTGCTGCTGTTCGCGGAAACCGACGCCGACGCGGCCTTCGCGCTGGCCGAATCGATCCGCAACCACGTCGAAGCGCTCCAGCTGCCGCACCCGCGCTCGATCACGTCGCCCTGGATCACGGTCAGCGTGGGCGTCGCGACCATCCACCCGCACCAGATGGAAAATATCGAAGCCCTGTTCATCGCGGCCGACCGCGCCATGTACGTGGCCAAGGAAAACGGCCGCAACCAGGTGCGCTCCAGCCGTGCCAGCCCGGCCGCCATCGGCGCGGCGGAGATTTCCGCACTGGCCAGCCACTGACTTCCGCTTGTTAACAAATTCTGTGGACAAGCTTGTTAACAAGCGCCCCACGCCCCGTTCAAGTCGCTGTTTTCAAAAGGAAAACTTATACTGATTAATTTTTAATCAGCACAACTTATCCACATGTCACACCTGGGGTCAGGCACCGGAGGATGACAAACACGATTTATATCAAACATGTCACACCCCGGGGTCAGGCACCGGAGTGTGACAGTGGCGTGAATTGTTAACAGTTTCTGTGGACAAAGTTGTTAAGAAACCCCAACACCCTGCCTTAAGACCTTGTTTTTAAACAATAAAGTTATGCTGCCCAAATTATCGGCAGCGCGACTTATGCACAGCCGGGCCCGTCAGCACCGCTCCGGGTAGCCGGTGATGTCGGCGATTTCCGCATACATCGGCTGCAGGCGCTTGTACATCTTCAAGTACACGCGCTGGTACAGCTGTTCGTAGGTGCGGCTGTGCCGAGGATCCGGCTGGAATACACGGCCAGGGCGCGTCATGGCGCGGATCGCCGCGCCGAAGTCCGCATGCAGCCCCAGGCCGGCCGCCGCCGCGATGGCCGCGCCCAGGCCGGACGTTTCATAGACGTGCGCGCGCGCCGCCGGCAGGCCGAAAATGTCGGCCGACAGCTGCATGGCCGCGTCGCTTTGCGAACCGCCGCCGGCAATGCGCAATTCCGTGATCGGCACGCCGCCGCGCTTTTCGATGCGCTCCTTGCCTTCGCGCAGCGCATACGCCAGGCCCTCGAGGATGGCGCGGTACATGTGGGCGCGCGTGTGCACGTCGCCAAAGCCGATCATCGCGCCCTTGGCTTCCGGGCCCGGCACCTTGATGCCGGGGCTCCAGTAAGGCTGCAGCATCAGCCCCATGGAACCGGGCGGCACCGCGTTGACCAGCCGGTCGAACAGCGCCTCGGGCGGCTCGCCGGTTTCCATGGCCACGGCCTGTTCGCGGTCGCCGAACTGTTCCTTGAACCAGTTGACCATCCAGAAGCCGCGGAAGATCTGCACTTCGGTGCTGTAGGCGCCCGGGATGGCGGCCGGGTACGGCGGAATGAACGGCGTGACTTCGATATATTTGGTGTTGGTGGTGTTGATGGTGGCCGTGGTGCCGTAGCTCAGGCATCCGATGTGCGGTTCCAGGCAACCGGCGCCGATCACTTCGCACGCCTTGTCGGCGGCCGCCGCCACCAGTGGAATGCCTTGCGGGACGCCGGTGGCCCGTTCCGCCTCCGCCGTGACGGCGCCCAGGATGGCGCCGGGCGGCACCAGTTCCGGCAGCATGTCGGGACGCACGGCCAGCGCCTGCCATTTCCAGTCGCGCGCGCCGGCCCAGCGGTGGCGCTTGTAGTCGAACGGCATGTACGCCACCTGCGAGCCGGTGGAGTCGGCCATGCGGCCACACAGCTTGTAATTGAGGTAGCCCGACAGCAGCAGCACTTTATCGGTGGCGCGCCAGATGTCCGGCTGGTGCGCGGCGATCCAGTTCAATTCCGCTTCGCGCCGGAAGTAATTGATGGTGCCTTCCACGCCGGCCAGCTTGAACCCGGCCTTCCACAGCGCGCCGATCGGCGGCACCGTGTCGGTGCGGCGCTGGTCCAGCCACGTGATGGCCGGGCGCAGCGGCTTGCCGTCGCGCCCGACATTGATGACGGTGCCGCGCTGCGTGGTGACGGCCACGCCCTTGACGTGCGCGCGCGCTTCCGGGTGCGCCGCCCACAGTCGCTGGCACGCCACGCCGACCGCGCGCCAGTACCCTTCCGCGTCGTGCTCGGCCCAGCCCGGATGTTCCGAGTAATACGCCTGCAGGTGCACCTGGGTTTTCGCCGCCAGGTTGCCCTGCAGGTCGAACAGCAGCGCGCGCACGCTCTGGGTGCCATTGTCGATGGAAAGCAGATAAGGGCCTGGCATGGTCGATCTCGTGGTTTTTCAATGATGATACGGCGAACGGGCTGTCAGTGGGCCTCAGGCTTGCGGGACGCTGTAATGACTGCGCCACAGCGCCAGGTAGGCTGCCTGCTCGGCCTCCCAGCGCGCGTCGCTCCAGCCCAGCTCCGGCTGGCAGATGGCGCGCACGCGCGGCAGGACCGACGCGCCGCCGCCGCGCAGCTGCAGGCCGATGCGCAGGCGGCGCAGCAGCAGGTCGTCGAGCCGCTGCACCGATTCATGCCGCGCGGCCCAGCGCAATTGCGCCCAGATGCTGGCCGTGCCGGGGATTTCCGCCAGTTCACCCTCCCGCGCGCACGCGATGACGTCCATCGCCAGCGCGCCATAGCGGCCCGGCAGGCGTTCGCCCTGCCCCGGCGCCAGTCCAGGCACGTGAGGCAGGCGCGCCGCGGCGCCGAATACCGGGCGCGGTTCGAGGCTGGCGCGCCATTGCGGCAGCAGCGGCGCCGCCTTGCGCAGCGCATCGAGCGCAATCACGCGGAACGTGGTCAGCTTGCCGCCGGTGACCGTCAACAGTCCGTCTTCCAGCCACAGCGCGTGTTCGCGGGTTTCCTTCGACGGGTCGGCCTGGCCGCTGTCGATCACCGGGCGCACCCCGGCGTAGGTGGCGACGATGTCGTCTTCGCCCAGCGCCAGCTGGGGGAACTGGCTGCGCAGCGCCGCCAGCAGGTAATCGAATTCGGCGCGCGTGATGGCCGCTTCCCGCGCCATGTCGGCGCGATGGTCGACGTCGGTGGTTCCCACCAGCGTCACGCCTTCCCACGGGAACGCGAACACGGGACGCCCGTCGGCCGGGTGCATCAGGCTGACCGCCTGCGCCAGCGGCAGGCGCCAGTGCGGCAACACCAGGTGGCTGCCGCGCAATGGCCGCAGGCGCTGGCCGTATGCCGCGCCGGGCTTGTGGCCTGGCGCGGCAACGCCGTCACGCGGCGGATTGCCGTGTCCTGTCGCGGGCGCGCGCAGCCGGTCGGCCCAGGCGCCGGTGGCGCTGATGACGACCCGGGCGCGCACTTCATAATGCGCGCCGCGCATTGCGCTGCCCGCCTCGCCGCTCATTTTGCCATTCATTTCGCCGCGCATGTCGCCGCCAGCTTCTCGCTCCGTTTCGCCGCCCGTTTCGCCGCCCGCCTCGCCGCCCGTTTCGCCGCCCGCCTCGCCGCCCGCCTCGCCGCCCAACTCATCGCGCACGATGGCCCCGCACGCCGTGCCGCCTTCGCGCAGCAGTCGCTGCACCGACAGGTAATTGACCGCCACCCCGCCCAGCGCCCTCGCTTCCTGCAGCACGCGCAGCACCAGCCGCGCGTCGTCGGTCTTGGCGTCCGTGTAGCACATGCCGCCACGCAAGCCCGCATCGTCGATGTTTGGCGCCAGGCGCAGGAATTCATCGCGCGCCAGGTAGTGGCGCTGGCGGCGGCGCTTGCCGGCCATGAAGTCATACAGCGCCAGTCCGGCCAGGAACGCGGCGCGGCCCGGCTTGCGACCCGGGTAGTCGCCGAACGCAAAGCTTTGCGGCTCCACCAGCCCGGCCGCGTCGCGCAGCAGCGCTTCGCGTTCGCGCACGGACTCCCGCGTCAGCGCGTACTTGCCCTCCTTCAGGTAGCGCAAGCCCCCATGCACCAGCTTGGACGAACGGCTCGACGTGCCCCAGGCGAAATCGCGCTGTTCCACCAGCAGCGCCGACAGCCCGCGCCGCGCCGCTTCCAGCAGGATGCCGGCGCCCGTGATGCCGCCGCCGACCACCAGCACGTCCCATTTGCGGTCCAGCACGCCGGCCAGCGCGGCGCGCCCGCCGGGACGCCACAGCGCATCCGCTCCGTCCTGTCCGCTCTGTTCAGCCTGTTCGCCCTGCGCAACATAGCCACCCTGGCCGCTGCGCGCACCGGGTTCGCAGTGCCCGCCCGCCGTCCCCTGCCCGCCCTGCGCAAGCGGCGCGCCGCCCGGGGAGCCATGCGGGTTGTACGAGGTATGGCAGTTCACGCGGCCATCCCGCGTGGCTGGGATTGCGCCTGCGATTGCGGCTGCGGCTGTGGCTGCGATTTGAATTGCGCCTCCGGCAGCAGCTTGCCCGGGTTCATCACACCGTGCGGGTCGAAGTGGCGGAAGATCGCCGCCATGGCGGCCAGGCCTGCCGCGCCTTTTTCCGCCGCCAGGTAGGGGGCGTGGTCGCTGCCGACGCCATGCTGGTGGCTGATGGTGCCGCCGCAATCGACGATGGCCTGGCTGACCGCGCCCTTCAATGCGCGCCAGCGCGCCATGTCGTCGTCGAAGTTGCCGGCCAGCCGGTACACGAACGTGGTATAGACGCTGGCGCCCTGCGCATACAGGTGCGACAGGTGGGTATAGGTGTGCACCTGTTCCCCGTGCGCGGCCAGCGCCTGGCGCGCCGCGCCTTCCACCGCCAGCATGGTCGCTTCCACGCGCGGCCAGTCCACCGCGGTTTCCACCGTATCGATCACGTAGCCGTGCTCCCACGCGGCGTTGCGCAGGTAGACGTTGCGGAAGCGGTTCTGCTTCCACTTGTCGCCCATCTTGCGGCCGATGTGCACGCCGCCGCGCCGCCGCGCCATGGCCAGCGCCTGCGCCATGGCGGCGCGCGCCTGGCCCTTCGCGCCGCTGGCGCCGATCATCAGCATGCATTTGCCGTCGCCGCAGCCGCGCAGCGCCAGGTACGCTTCCAGGGCGCCGATGAGCTTCTTGTGGCCGGCCAGCGCCAGCATGGTCTCGGTTTCCACCCCGTTGGACAGGCGCAGCATCGACAGGCCGAGGCGCGCCTGCGCCAGTTCGCGCACCGCCTGTTCGGCAGCCTGCCAGCCGGCGAAAAACACCGCGTGGAACGCTTCATATTCCGGCGCCGGCGTGATCCGCACCGTCGCTTCCGTCAGGATGCCGATGCGCCCCTCGGAACCGAGCACGATTTCCCGCAAATCGGTGCCGGCCGCCGACGCCGGGAACGCCGGAATGTCGAGCCGCCCGGCCGGCGTTTCCACCACGCCGCCGGCAAACAACTGTTCGATGCGGCCATAGCGCAGCGATTGCTGGCCGGACGAGCGCGTCACGACCCAGCCGCCCAGGGTCGAGTATTCGAACGATTGCGGGAAGTGGCCCAGCGTATAGCCATGGGCGCGCAATTGCGCTTCCAGGTCGGGCCCGAACACGCCGGCGCCAAAGGTGGCCAGCTGCGCTTCGCGGTCCAGCTGCAGCAGGCGGCACATGCGGGTGGTGCTGACCGACAGCACCGGCTGCGCGCCGTCGGCCACGGTCAGGTGGCCGGCCACGCTGGTGCCGCCGCCGTGCGGGATCAGCGCCACGCGGTAGCGCTGCGCATAAAGCAGCAATTCGCGCACGTCGTCCGCGCTTTCCGGGAACGCCACGCCGTCGGGCGCCGCGCCGATGCGGCCATAGCGCAATTTCAGCCAGTCCGGCAGGCTCTGTCCGAGCGCATGGCGCACCCGCGTTTCAGCGCAGGTATCGACCAGCCGGTGCGGCGGCAGCCGCGATGGCGCGACCTGGGCGCACACCTGTTCCAGGCTGGCGTCGGCCACGCTGCGGCCGGCGCCGATGCGCTGCGCCAGGAACGCCAGCGCATCGGGCGCCAGCGCAAAATGGTTTGTATCGTCACCCCAGCCATTCCAACGTCGCATCGCTTCTTCTCCACTTGACTTGCTATACTGGCGCTCCCTGCCAGAAGACAGGCGCCAGCTTAGATCCATTTGCCTCGTGGGTATTGCGCTTTCATGACAACCGCCTTGTTCGATTATGCCAGCGCGGGCCGCGTGGCCGGCGCCTACCTGCAACCGCTGCTGGAAGCGGCCGCCGCGCGCGGCGTGACGGCGCGCGCGCTGGAACAGGCGGCCGGCCTGGCCGCCGGCAGCCTGGAACCGCTGCCGGACATCCTGCCGGCCGGCGATTACGTGCGCCTGCTCGACATTGCCGCCACGCTGGCCGACGACCACCATTTCGGCCTGCACGTGGGCGAACGCGTCAAGCTCGGCACCTACAGCGTGTATGGCCTCGTGCTGCTGAGCTGCCGCGATTTCGGCCATGCGCTGGAACAGACGCTGCGCTATGAACAGCTGGCGCACGACCTGGGCCGCTCGGCGCTGGCAGTCGATGGCGCCGTGGCGCGCTATACGTGGCACAGCCGCTATCCGGCCGCGTCGCGCCACCTGGCCGACAGCGTGTTTGCCGGCATCCGCGTATTCGGCAACTGGCTGGCCGGCGCCCCGCTGCCGCCCGCCGACCTGGCGCTGATGCACGATGGCGGCGATCCCGCGCTGCACGGCGAATACGTGCGCGTGTTCGGCGCGCCGCCGCGCTTCAATGCGCCGGCCAACGTGGCGGCGTTCGATGCGCAAATGCTGTCGTGGCCGGTGCCGAATGCCGACCCGCTGCTGTACCCGGTACTGCAACAGCACGCCGAACAATTGCTCAGGCAACGCGCCCAGGCCGATGCCGGCATTGCCGGCCAAGTGCGGGCCGCCATCATGCGCGGACTGGCGCAAGGCCAGGCGCGGCTGGCGCCGGTGGCGGAGCAGCTGGGATTGTCGCCGCGCACGCTGCAGCGCAAGCTGGCCGACGCGGGCGTGAATTTCCAGCAAGTGCTGGACCAGACCCGCTATGCCCTGGCGCAGGATTACCTGCGCCAGCCGGGCCTGTCCCTGGTGGATATTGCGTTCCTGCTTGGCTACCAGGAGCAAAGCGCGTTCAACCACGCCTTCCGCGACTGGGCCGGCATGAATCCCGGCGCGTGGCGCGAAGCCAACCCGGTCTGACCGGGCCGTGCCGCGCCGGCGGACTTGACCCGCCGGGCAAGCCGGCCTGGGCCGGCGCCACGGGGCGCAAGGTGCACGCGCTCAGGTTTCGCTGCCTTTTTCGCGGATGAACGGCCCCAGGCATGCGTCCATGCTGCGCTGCAGACACATCAGGAACATGTTGCCGGACGGGTGGAACAGGATGAAGCTCGACACCGAATGGCCGACTTCGGACACCTGGCCGGTGCAGTCATGCTTGCCGTTGTCCTTGATGATCTTGTCGAGCGCCTTGTAAAACCCGTTTTCGTCGGGCTGGTCGTCGATGTCGAATTCGGTTTCCACCACTTCGGCCGCGCTGGTGATGAGCGCCGTGCCGTCGGCGCGCATGCGGTAGACTTCGCGGCACGAGCCATCGGGCAGCACGAACAGCCACGTGCCGACGATCGGATGATCGGCCCGGACCGGGGCGGCCGCCGCGCTCGCGGCGGCTCCGGCCAAGGCGCACGCCAGCGCGATGCGGGTAAAGACATTCATGAGAGACCTCCCCGGGATGCACGAACAGTCAGTATAGACCTGTCCGCACGATCGCACGCGCCATGGCTGACGTCTGTGCGCCGCCTTACTTTTCCGCCGCGGTTTTCAGGCTGGCCAAGCCTTTTTCAAAGTCCGGGCCCACCATCTTGTCCATCGACACGAACACGCCCATCAGCTTGGTCATGAACGAACTGGGACCGGACATGGTCCACACGACCCTGGTGCCGCCCGCGCCCGGCTGCAGCGTAAAGACCGTACTGTTTTGCGATTCGATGGGTTTCAGGAAATCCAGCTTGATCTCCACCTGCGACGGCGGCTGCGCGCCGGTGATTTCCATGCGCCCGGCGCCGACCGCGTCATTGCCTTCCCAGCTGTAAACCGCGCCCTTGCCGGCAACCGGGCCCGCAAACGTGCGCTTCATGCCGGGGTCCAGGTGTTCCCATGGGGACCACAGGCTCCACTGGTGGAAATCGCTCACCAGCGGATAGATCTTTTCCGCCGGCGCATTGATGGCAATGCTGCGCGACACCGCAAACGAATTGGGCTGGGCCATCGCCAGCCCCAGGATGATGACCACGACGGCAACGATGCCGATGGCGATTTTTTTCAACATACAAGTCCCCTGCGAATTTTTTATCGTTGGTTCGGCGCTTGCCGAATTCGCAAGGCTAGCAGTTTTTTATCGTGTGACGATCATTTACCGCCAGCAAAACACGGCCACTGTTGCATAAAACTTACGTTCCCTCATCCCTGCCGGGGATGCAGCAGCAACGGCAGCGCGCTCGGCGTCATGGTGAACGTGAAACGCTCTTCGACGGGCGGCGCGCCGGGTTTGACCGACATCGTAAAGTTGCGCAGGATCATGGCCATCACCATCTTGATTTCCGCCATGGCCAGGTAGCGCCCGGGGCAGAAGCGCGGGCCGCCGCCGAACGGGAACAGCTTGCGCCCCGGATCGCTGGCCGATTCGCCACCCTGGCCGTCCAGCCAGCGCTGCGGCTCGAACCGCTCCGGATGGTCGAAATCGTTGCCGCGTTCGGCCGCATGGCGCAGCATCAGGAAGACGATGGTACCGGCCGGCATGGCCACGCCATCGACCACGGTATCGAAGTTGGGTTCGGCCGCCATGAAGGGCGCCACGGGTTTCAGGCGCATGGCTTCGCGCGTGGCGGCATCGGCATAGGCAAAACTGTCGAGCAGGCGGAAATCGCGCACGACGCGGTCGGCGCCCATCCGTTGCAGGGCTTCGCGGCCCGCCTCGGCCGCCGCCTGCGGGTTTTGCGACAGCAGGTGCAGCAGCCATGCAATGGTATTGGAGGTCGTGTCTTCGCCGGCAAACACCATGGTGATGGCGTTGCCGATGACTTCCGCATCGGTAAAACCGGAATCCGGTTCGTCGCGCGCCGCCACCAGCGCCTCGAGCATGTTCGACGGGCGGGTGCGCAGCGACGGATCCTGCTCGAGCCGCGCCCGCGTTTGCGCGATGAAGCCGGTGACGGCGCCCTGGATGCGCCGGTGCGCGGCATCGGCGTCGCGGTCGACCTTCGTCTTGAACAGGCGCCAGTAGGCAAAAGGCGACGTCAGGCGGCGCGCCACCATGCTGAACAGGAATTCAATGTCGCGCTGCAGCGGGTTGTCTTCATGCTCCAGCGTATTGATATCCTGACCCATCGCCAGGCCGATCGTCACATCCAGCGTATACGCCTTCAAGTCGCGCAGCACGTCGACGTCACGTCCCGCCGCCAGCGCCGCGTTCCAGCGCGCCAGCAGGCGTTCGGTCATCGAGACGAGGTTGGGGAAATAGCGGTGCACCACTTCCGGCGTCAGCGCACGCATGCCGAGCTTGCGCTGGCGGCGCCATTCCTCGCCTTCGGCCGTGAACAGGCCGCGCGTGCCGGCTTCCTCGAGCATGCGCGCGGTGCGCGACGAGCGGCGGAACGCGACCGGGCGGTCGCGCAGGATATTGGCGATCGCATCGCGGTCGGACACCACCACGAACGTGCGCCGGGCCACGCGGAATTTGTAGGTGCCGTTGTATTCGCGCGCCCACTGTTCCAGCGTGCGGTGGAATTGCCGCGGCGCGATCTGGCGCGCATTGCCGAGGATGGGAACGCCCTTGGGCCCCGGCAATTGCGCGATGGTGCGGACGGGCGCCGCCACGCCGTCGGCCTGCCCTGCCATGACTTCCTGCGGCATACCGGTCTCCGTCAAATATTTGTTATATTTTACGCCACATCCTTTGACGGAGATACCAATGCTGTCGCATGTTTATATTGGAGTCGGCGATTTCGAGCGGGCTTACGCGTTTTACGCGCCTGTGATGGAAAGCCTCGGCCTGCCATTGAAATTCAAGGACGGCAGCCGTCCATGGGCCGCGTGGATGCCGGCCGACGCGCCGCGTCCGCTGTTCGTGGTGGGTCGCCCCTATGCGGGCGAAGCGTCGTGCGGCAATGGCCAGATGGTGGCGCTGCAGGCGCCGTCGCGCGCGGCGGTCGATGCCGCGTATGCCGCGGCGCTGGCGCACGGCGGCGCCAGCGAGGGGGAACCGGGCTTGCGGCCGCACTACCACGCCAATTACTACGGCGCGTATTTCCGCGACCCCGATGGCAACAAGCTGTGCGTGGTGTGCCACCAGCCGGCTTAGCGGCCACGCCGGACAGGCCGGCATGGCTGGAATGGCGTCACGGCGGGCCGGCGGCCGCCCGGCGCCTGGCTTAGTTGGCCGCCTGCTTCGCTTCCGGGTACAGCACCATCTGCACGTAATTGCCGAAGTCGAAGTAGCGCTGGGCGGCGGCCTGCACGTCGGCCGGCGTGAGCGCGGCGGCGCGCTGGTTGAAGGTCAGGATCAGCGACGGGTCCAGGCCATTGGCGTAGGCGCCGTCCAGCTGGCTCAGCCAGTGGCCGTTTTCACGCAAAGCGCGCCGGTTGTTGACCGACCAGTTTTCCTTGACCTTGGCCAGGTCGGCCGCTTCCGGTCCCTGCTGCTGGATGGCGCGCACCAACTCGAGCATGGCGTCGGCCACCTTGCCGGTGTTTTCCGGCGCGCACGGCAGGTTGACCGAGACCGCGTAATGCCCGTACGGGATCTTGTTGAGCGAGGCGCCCACGCCGCCGCCATAAATCAGCCCCAGCTTTTCGCGCAGCACTTCATTGATCTTGATGTTCAACACTTCGGCCAGCGCATGCTGGCTCAGCGCGGCCTGCTCGGAATATGGCGCCTCGCCGGTGAAGGTCAGCGTCACCACGCTCTTGTTTTCCGCGCCTTTGTAGACGTCCTTCTTCACCACGCCGCGCACCGGACGCACGCCGTTATCCTTGTACGCCACCGGCGCATCCGTCACCGGCAGGCTGCCCAGGTAGGTGGCGACCAGCTGTTTCATGGCAGGCACGTCAAAGCTGCCGACGATCGTGAACGTGAAATCGCGCGCGCTGGCGAAGCGTTCGCGGTAAATCGCCATGGCGCGGTCCAGCTGCACATGGTCGAAGTCTTCCACCCGGGCCGGACGCGCCACCCGCGGATCGTTGTTGTACAGCGTGGCGATGGTGGCGTCGGAAAACACCACGTCCGGGTTCGACATCGAGGTGCGGGCCAGGTCGCGCTGCTTGCCGATGAACGAGCGGAACAGGGCTTCATCGCGGCGCGGCTGTGTGAACGCAAGGTGCACCATCTGCAGCATGGTTTCCACGTCGGTGCTGCCCGAACCGCCGCGCAAGCCTTCGCCCAGCGCGCCCACCCATGACGATGCCGACACATTTTTACCGGCCAGCATTTTCATCATGTCGAACGGCGCATATTTCATCCCCATGCTCCACGCGATGGTGCTGGCGTAGCGCGCGTTGAAGAGGTCGTCGCCGCCGTACAGCGACTGGCCGCCCGGACGGAACGCCGCCATCAGCACCTGGTCGTTCTTGAAATCGGTCGGCTTGAGCACCACGCGCACGCCGTTCGACAGGCGCAATTCCGTGGTGCCCAGCGGCTTGTCCACGGTTTCCGCCACGATGGCGCCGGGCTTGGGCGGCTGCTCCATGAGCTTGGCGGCCAGTGCTTTTTCCTCATGGCGCGCCACCGTGCGGTTTTCCGCGGCTTCGGCCAGGGCCAGCAATTCGGTATCCTTGGGCGCCGGCGGCTCGGCCTTGTCGTTGCCCTGGTAGACCACGAGTTTCTGTTCATGCGACGGCAACAGGCCGGCCGCCAGCGTATTGACTTCAGCCAGTGTGATGGCCGGCACCCATTCCTTGACCAGCGCATACATGTCGGCAATGCCGGGACCGACCGGGCGCGAGGTCACGAACGTCTTCACCAGGTTATTGACGTAATGGCCGGAGTCGGTCTTGTCGCGCTCCTGGTAAAACTGTTCCATGAAACGCAGCACCATCTTGCGGGAGCGCTCCAGTTCCTGTTCGCTGAATCCATAGCGGCGCGCGCGCTCGATTTCCTGCACCAGCGCATCGATGGCGGGCTTCGCGCCGCCCTTGCCCAGCACGGCGGTGGCGGCGAAGGTGCGATACCCCGTCACCACTGGCGACATGCCGGCCTGGCCGCCGACGAACGGCGGCTCGGCCTGCTGCGTCAATTCCTGCACGCGCTGCCCCAGCATCACGCTGACCAGCATTTCCAGCAATTCCGAGCGGGTATCGGCATAGGTGGCGCGCACCGGGTCCTTGCGGATCATGTAGCGGATCACCACCGCGTTGGCGGCCGCTTCCCTGTCGGTCACCACCAGCGCTTCGGATTGCGCGCGCGGCGGGATGGCCGGCGTCACGCGCGGACGCGGGTTGGCCGGATTCTTCAGGTGCCCGAAGTGGCGCTCGATCAGCTTTTGCGCCTCGGCCGGCTCGATGTCGCCCACCGCCACCACGGCCATCAGGTCGGGCCGGTACCAGTCGCGATAGAAACGCTTGACGGCGTCGTACTTGAAGTTCTTCAGCACTTCTTCCTTGCCGATCGGCAGCCGGTCCGCATACAGCGAGCCATTGAGCATTTTCGGCAGCGTGGCCTGCTGCATGCGCTTTTCGACGCCGCCGCGCGCGCGCATTTCCTCCAGCACGATATTGCGTTCGCCGTCGATCGCGTCGTCCTCGAATTTCACGCCATGGGCCCAGTCTTCCAGTACCTGGAAGCCGGTTTCCACGTTTTCCTTCTTGTCGGTGGGGATCGGCAGCATGTAGACGGTTTCATCGAACGCGGTATAGGCATTCAAGTCATTGCCGAACTTCACGCCGATCGACTGCAGGTAGGAGATCAGGTCGTTGCGCTTGAAGTGCGTGGTGCCGTTGAACGCCATGTGTTCCACGAAATGCGCCAGGCCGCGCTGGTCCTCGTCTTCCAGCACGGACCCGGCGCGCACCACCAGGCGCAATTCCAGCCGCTTTTCCGGTTTGCCGTTTTTCTTGATGTAATACGTCAAGCCGTTCGCCAGCTTACCCGTCTTGATATCCGCGGCGGGCGGCACCGGGTCGTTCATGTTGACGGCGGCGCGTCCGGCCACGGAACAGGCCAGCATGGCGGCAGCGGCAATCAGTCGCGCTGGAAAGGATTTCATCTTGATTAATTGTAAAATAGGAAAGTTTCCACACTACACTACTTCCTGCGATAACGCTAGCGCGTGGCGGCACGCCACCTGGACGATGGCATTACAGGCAAGTGCACCGTTGTGACAAAGTTGCAGATCAGGAACTTTCCACGCTACATCACTTCTGTTGGCGCCACCAGTACGAATTTCACCAGGGAGCGTTACTTTTTCACCCAGGCAGTTTGTCCCGTATCGTTCTGCGGCCGCGAGACGTGGATGCTACCATTGTCATCATGACCATTCCATCGTCCCGTCCTCCCCTGCCCGCCGGGCCCGCACTGTTCGCGCCGCTGCGCGAGATGCAGCGCTGGGCGCTGGACTGGCTGGTCAGCTGGTGGCAATTGCTGCACTTCGGGGTGCTGGTGGCGACGCTGGCGCTGGCGCCATCGAGCTACAACCGCCGCGCGCGGCCGGTCCTGGCGCGCGAAATCGTGCTGGGCAGCGCGCCCCACCTGCTCTGGTTTTCATTGATGACGACCTTCATCAGCCTGGTCATCATCCGCATCGTGGTGGTGACGTCGGCCAGCTACGGCTTGTCGCGCTATGCGCTGGAAATGGTGGTGCGGGTACTGGTGCTGGAATTGATTCCCTTGACGGTGGCGCTGTTCGTCGCGCTGCGCAACACCCTGCCGGCCGGCGTCGCGTTCGCGCAAGCCCTGGCGGAAACGCGGCGCCGCGACGGCGGCTTTCCGGCCGCGCACGGCGCGCGCATGCCGCCCGATGGCGCGCCGGTCGGCATGGCCGGGGCGGCCGGTGACGGCCGCGGCGCGCCGGGCGCCGAAGGCATGGCGCGCACGGAAGGCGCGGGAAGCGCGCCGGATACGGGACGCGCGGCAAGCCTGGGAGCCCCGGGGAGCGCGCAAGGCGGCGCCGGCCGCGCCGAGCCGACGCTCGGCGAAACCGCCGAAGCGGCGGCCGCCGCCGCGCCGGCCAATCTGGCCGCGGCCGCCGGCAGCGATGCGCAGTGGCGCGGCATCAGCGGCTTGCAGCGCGAATTCTTCCCGCGTGCGATGGCCGGCATGTTTGCCGTGTGGCTGCTGGGCGCGGTCAGCTGCGTTCTGACCCTGGTGCTGGCCTACCTGTCGATCTACGGCTTCACGCCCTATGCGCTGCAGGGCTACACGCGGGTGGTGGGGCAGATTTTCAATCCGGCGGTATCGATGATCCTGGTCTTGAAAATCGTGTTCTTCAGCTTCGCGGTCGGCATGATCCCGCTGGCATCCGCGTATTTCGGCGCCAGCGAGCGGCTGCGCCACGTGCATGGCCTGTCCGACATGGTGCGCATGTTTTCCGTGCTGCTGCTGATCGAGGCGGCTTCGCTGATGGGCAATTATTACTGAGGAATTCATGGAACAGATGGAAGCACCCACGGCGCCGGCCTCGCTGCGCCATGCGGAATTAAAGGCTGCGCTGCTGCTCGGGCTGATGCTGGTGCTGGTGGCCGGGCTGGCCGTGTACTTGCTGTATGCGCGCGGCGCGTTCGACGCCACGCAGCGGCTGGTGTTGCGGGCCGACGATTCGGACGGCGTCGGCGTCGGCATGGACCTGACCTTTGCCGGCTTTCCCATCGGCCGCGTGCAACGCATCGAACTGGGGCAGGATGGCAAGGCCCGCATCCTGGTGGACGTGACGCAAAAGGATGCACACTGGCTGCGCACCTCCAGCGTGTTCACGCTGGAACGCGGCCTGGTGGGTGGCGCCAAGCTGCGCGCCTTCACCGGCATTCCCGCCGATCCGCCGCTGCCCGACGGCGCCTCGCGCGACCTGCTGGTGGGCGACATGGCCGGCCAGGTGCCGCAACTGCTGACGGCGGCGCGCGACCTGCTGGCCAACCTGAACAACCTGACCGCCACCGATTCCGCGCTCGACCTGACCCTGCGCAACGTGCAGGGCGTGACGGGCCGCCTGAACGGCCCCGGCGGCGCCATGGGCTTGCTGGCCGGCGAAGACCAGAAGGCCCAGCAATTGCTGCGCAACGCCAATGCACTGATCCTGAAAGCGGACAGCCTGGTGGGCCATGCGGACAAACAGGTATTCGGCAGGCAGGGCGTGATGACCGACGCCCAGGCCGCCGTGGTGGAACTCAAGGGCTTGCTGGTGGACGCCCGCGCCAGCCTGAAGAAAATGGACGCGGTGCTGGCCGAGGCGCAAGCGGTCGGCGCCAACGCGCGCGTGGCCACGCAAGACCTGGGCGCGCTGCGGGCCGACGTCGACACCAACTTGCGGCGCATCGAGCAATTGATCAACGAGATCAACCGCAAGTGGCCCTTCAAACGTGATGCGGAGATCAAGCTGCCATGACTGCACGGTTGCATGGATGGATGGCTGTATGGGTTGCCGCGGTGCTGGCCGCGTGCAGCAGCGGGCCGAAGGTGCCGGATTGGCAATTGAATGCGCACAGCGCGCAGGAACGCGCCACCGGCGCTTACCTGTCGGGCAAGGACAGCGTGGCGCGCACCGAACTGGCGCGCGCACGGCAGGAAGTCGGCAGCACCGGCAAGGTGGCGCTGGCGATACGCATCGAGCTGGCGCAGTGCGCCGCGCACGTGGCGTCGCTGGTATTGGACGATTGTACGGCGATCGAACACTTGCGCGCCGATGCTTCCGCGGCGGACCTGGCGTACCTCGCTTACCTGGCCGGCCGCCCCGCCCAGGCGGCGCTGCTGCCGGAACAGCACCGCGCCGTGGCCGGCGCGCTGGCGGCCGGCAACGACGTGGCGGCCGCCGCCGCGGTGGCGGCCATTGCCGATCCCCTGTCGCGCCTGGTTGCGGCCGGCGCCGCGCTGCGCGCGGGCCATGCCACGCCGGCCGTGCTGACGGCCGCCGTGGAAACCGCTTCCGACCAGGGCTGGCGCCGCCCGTTGCTGGCGTGGCTGCAGGCGCAGGCGCTGCGCGCCGAGCAGGCCGGCGACCTGCAAGCCGCCGCGCAGGTGCGGCGGCGCATGGCGCTGGTGGCGGACAGCGCGAATCCGCCGCGTTGATCACCTGGCGGCGTGGCGGCCCGGTGGCTCGATGGCCTGCCGGCCGCCGGCGCCGCTGCCGGAACGGTGCACGCCCGGCGATGCCCAGGCGCCATGGACGGGCCATGATGCCGGCTGCGCGCATTGGCTGCCCTGATGAACGCTTGCGCCAGCGCCACACAGGCATGGCGGATCACGATCCGCCCTACAGCCGGCGCCGGTGAACCGGGGCGGCCTTGCCGGTCAGCCCTGGTCCTTGGCGGCAGCGGCCGCCGCTTCCCGCAACTTGTCTTTCTTGCTCTTGCGTTTACCCTTGATGCCGCCGTTGACGGTGTCGGTGGCGGGATGCACCGCGGGCGCCGCGGTTTGCGCCGGTTCGAAGCCGGCGACGTGTTCGCGCGCCACGCGCAGATTCTGGCGTTTTTCAATCAGCCGGAAATGCGCCTCGCTGGCCGCGCTGACGAAGCTCACGGCCAGGCCGCTGGCGCCGGCCCTGCCGGTGCGGCCGATGCGGTGCGTGTAGTCGGCCGGCGAGCGCGGCAAGTCGAAATTCACCACCACCGGCAATTGCGCGATATCGATGCCGCGCGCCGCCACGTCGGTGGCCACCAGCACGCGGATGTGCGACACCTTGAAGTCGGCCAGCATGGCCGTGCGGGCGCCCTGGCTGTGGTCCGCGTGGAACGCTTCGGCGTGGATGCCGTTGCGGCGCAATTTGTCGGCCACGTGGTCGGCCGCATATTTGGTGGCGACGAACACCATGACGCGCTCCCACCCGTGTTCGCGGATCAGGTGGCGCAGCAATTGCACCCGGCGCGCATCGTCCACCACGATGGCGCGCTGGGTGATGTCCGGCCGGTTCTCCGGCGTGGCCTGCACGTCGGCGCGCACCGGGTCGTGCAGCAGCGCTTGCGCCAGCGCCTGCACGGCGGGCGGGAACGTGGCGGAAAAGAACAGGTTCTGGCGCCGCGCCGGCAGCAGCGCCAGGATGCGGCTGACTTCATCGGCGAAGCCCATGTCGAGCAGGCGGTCGGCTTCATCGAGCACCAGCGTGGCGACCTGGTCCAGCTTGACGGCGTTGTGTTCCACCAGGTCCAGCAGCCGGCCCGGCGTGGCCACCACGATGTCGGCGCCGCCGCGCAGCGCCATCATTTGCGGATTGGCCGACACGCCGCCAAACACCGTCACCACCTTGACCGGCG
>CBIHOX010000078.1:0-26064 GCA_966211685.1 uncultured Pseudoduganella sp. | reverse complement strand
CCCCTGGGGTCAGGCACCAGGGTGTGACATCGTTGACATATATCGTGTTTGTCACCCCCTGGGGTCAGGCACCAGGGTGTGACATCGTTGACATATATCGTGTTTGTCACCCCCTGGGGTCAGGCACCGGGGTGTGACAGGGCGGGCCAGGCGTCAGGCGGCCAGCCGTGTCGGCTCGCCGGGCGTGCGCGGCGCGGCGGGTGGGAAGCGGCGGTCGCGCCAGCGCATGAACGGGGTCTCGACCGCGGCATACAGCAGCCAGCCGGCCGCGATGCTGGCCGCCGCCATCACGGCGGTCGACGCCAGCGATTGCGGCGTCAGGCCCAGGTCCGTCAATTCGGGTTTCAATAAAATGCACAGCTGCTTGTGCAGCAGGTAAATCGCGTACGACCACAGCGCCAGCGACTGCGCGCCGGGAATGCGGACGCGCGCCAGCAGCGAGTCGGGACTGAGCGCCGCTGCCAGCAACAGGAACACCGCCAGCGCCAGCAGCGGGTAGCCGGCCACCGTCACGCCATACCCATAGTGGTCATCGTAGAACAGGCGGCACGCCACGGCGCACAGGGTGGCGCCCAGCGCCAGCGTGGCATGGCCGTGCGCCGTCAGCCGCGCCCACAGCAACGGGTGGTGGTTCTTCAGCAGCGCCAGCGCCACGCCGGCCAGCAATTCATCGAAGCGGCACCACGATGCATAGTAAATGCGCGTGTAAAACTCGAACCCGCCCTCGGCCATCCCGTCATTCCACAGCGCCGAGCGGATGACCGCCCCCGCGACCCACGCGCCAGCCAGGACGGCCCAGCCCAGCGCCAGCGGGCGGCGCGTGCGCGCCAGCAACAACGCCACGGCCGGCAACAGCACATAGAACTGTTCTTCCACGCACAGCGACCACGCATGGGAAAACGCCGTGCCCGGCGTCAGGTTGATATTTTGCGTGAAGGTCAGGAATTCCCACACCGGCGGCATCGACAGGCCGTGGCGGAACCAGGGCCACAGCGCATACAGCGCCAGCACCACGTAAAAAACCGGCAGGGTGCGCAGGAAGCGGCGCGCATAAAACACCGGCAGTGAAAAGCCGGCCGTGCTACGCATGGCGGCAAGGATCTGGTTGCCGATCAGGTAGCCGGACAAGCCGAAGAACAAATCCACGCCGATCCAGCCGATCTCGCCCAGCCAGCCGAATGGCGACTCCCGGCTGACGAACAACAGGTGGTGGTTGGCGAATACCAGCACGATGGCCAGCGCGCGCAGCGTGTCGAGGCCGTGGATGCGCCGCGGCGCGGCGGGAACAATGGCGGTCATATGGGGCGGCGCCAGCGCGGCCGGCCAGTTCCCCGTTAGAATAGCGCCCATTCTTTGGAGAACCAACATGACTGCCGCCAGCGCACTGCAATTCAAATCTGTCAATTATACCGGCCAGGGCCATGGCCCGAAACTCATTATCCTGGGCGCCGTGCACGGCAATGAAACCTGCGGCACCAAGGGCATCCTGAAGGTCATGGAACAGCTCGACAGCGGCGCGCTGCACATCGCGGCCGGCAGCGTCACCTTCGTGCCCGTCACCAACCCGCTGGCGTACCAGAAAAACCAGCGCTCCGGCGACCGCAACCTGAACCGCAACCTGTTCCCGAACCCCGACCCGCAGGATTTCGAGGACCGCATCGCCAACTGGCTGTGCCCCCTGCTGGCGCAACACGACGTGCTGCTGGACCTGCACTCGTTCAATGCGCAAAGCCAGCCGTTCGTAATGGTCGGCCCGCGCAACAACGATGGCGCACTGCAGCCATTCCAGCATGAGGAAAAAGAGCGCGCGATGGCCCGCATCCTCGGCGTGCGCCGCTTCGTCGACGGCTGGATGGCGACCTATGGCGCCGGCGTGCAGCGCCGCCTGCGCGACGATGCGCAAGTGGAAACCGTGCTGCGCTATGGCGTCGGCACCACGGAATACATGCGCTCCACCGGCGGCTACGCGCTGACGCTCGAGTGCGGCCAGCACGCCGACCCGCAGGCGCCCGACGTGGCGTACCGCGCCATCATGAATACGCTGGCGCACCTGGGCCTGGTCGACGCGCCGGCGCCGCAGCCGATGGCGCCGGCCGACACGGAATACCTGTCGATGGTGGAAGTCATCGACCGCCTGCACCCGGACGATGCGTTCGTCAAGGTATGGTCCAGCTTCGACCAGGTGGCCAAGGGCGATGAAATCGGCCGCCGCGCCGACGGCACGCCGGTCACGGCGGGCTTCGACGGTTACGTGCTGTTCCCGGACGTGAACGCCAAGCCAAACGCCGAGTGGTTTTACCTGGCCAAACCCAACGGCGCCTTTTGACGCAGTCGTAAAGAAACACCGTTAAAACAACGCTAAAACAACGCTGGCGGTAGGCATCCTGCAAGGCTACAATTGCTTGCAGGAGAACAACATGCCCCTGCCCCGCCTGCTGTCTGCTGGTGTCCTGATCGTGTGCCTGGCCATTCCGGCCCGCGCGCAAACCATCGTCGTGCGCACGCTGGGGCAGGAAAGCATCCCGCCCAAGTGGGTGGCGAAAGACAGCGGTGGCCTCGAGGGCATCTGCCCCGACATCCTGGCCGCGATGGAAAAAGCGGAACCCCGGCTGAAATTCACGGGCCACGATGATTTCCGCTCGGTGCCTGTGATTGAACAGGGCCTGGAAAGCGGCGCCGTGCAGGCGGCCTGCGCCTTGCTTGATTCGGAACGGCGGCGCAAGATCGCGGTGCAGGCGGCGCGGCTGTATACCGTCAAGCACCGGCTGGCCGCCACCACGGCCGACACGGCCGTGGTCGAGTCCATCGACGACCTGGTGAAACTCAAGCCGCTGATCACCACCTCGCGCGGCGCCGCATATTCCGAACAGTTGCGCCAGCTTGGCCTGGAAGTCGATGACAGCACCGGCGACAACGTGACGAATTTGCGCAAGATCCTCGGCGGGCACGGCCGGTTTGTCTACATCAATGAGTTGACCCTGGTGTGGCTGATCCGCGAGCAGCGCCTGCAGGACAAGATCCGCATGGTGCCGGCCGTGTTGAAGGAAGAGCCGATCTACTTCTGGATCAGCAGGAAGGCCAGTCCGGTGGCCGCGCACCTGATGCAGCAGGCGCTGCAAAAACTGCAGAAAAGTGGCGAGCTGAACCGCATTTACGAGCGCTGGTCCACGGTCCCGCTCCCTTAATGGGCCAGCTTAATGGGCCAGCTTCAACCCCAGGATGCCGCACGTGATCAGCGCGATGCAGGCCAGGCGCAACGCGCCGGCCGGTTCGCCCAACACCAGCATTCCGAACACCGCCGTGCCGATGGTGCCGATGCCGGTCCAAACCGCGTAGGCAGTCCCCAGCGGCAAGTCTTTCAGCGCCACCCCCAGCAAGCCGACGCTGCCGGCCATCGACGCCAGGGTCAGTACGGACGGGATGGGCCTGGAAAATCCTTCGGTGTATTTCAAACCCACTGCCCAGCCCACTTCCAGCAAGCCTGCAATGAAAAGCCATATCCACGCCACGTCACGCTCCTGGCAGGGCCGTCCCCACCGATAACAGCCTCTAATCAAGCGGGGCCGTCCCCGCGGGCAAAGGCGGAAAGTATATCATTTGTTGATTATTCACATATAAAGGGAACCTGACCATGCTGCTTGCCGCGAAAATCGTCACCGTGGTGGTGATGCTGATCCACGTGTATATCGTGCTGCTCGAAACCGTCCTGTTCCGCACGCGCGGCCGCCGCGTGTTTGGCCTGACCGAGGAAAAAGCTGCTATCGTGCAGCCCGCCATGTCGAACCAGGGGTGTTATAACGGCTTCCTGGTGGCGGCGCTGGCGCTGGGCCTGCTGCATCCGGACCCGGCGCTCGCCCGCGCCTTCACCTTGTTCGGCCTGTCCTGCGTGGCGGTGGCCGGCGTATGGGGCGCGGCCACGGTATCGACGCGGATCCTGTTTGTCCAGACCGTGCCGGCCGTGCTGGGGCTGGTCCTGATGTTGATTTAATGACAGGTTTTGAAGCGGCCTGTGCACGCTTTTCTTTTATATCGTAGTATATCGATGTCCACATCGGATTTTAACGATATGGACATCGGAAGTTTTCGATGAATGCTGACATGAACATGGATATCGACGCCATCCACAAGGCGCTGGCCAACCCGGTACGGCGCCAGATCCTGGCCTGGCTGAAGCAGCCGGACGCGTATTTCGCCGACCAGGCGCACCCGCTGACGTTCGGCGTGTGCGCCAGCCTGATCGACCAGCGCACCGGCCTGTCGCAGTCGACTGTGTCGGCCCACCTCGCCACGTTGCAAAAGGCGGGACTGGTGACGGTGCAGCGGGTCGGGCAGTGGAATTTTTTCAAGCGCAACGATGCCGTGATCCAGGCCTTCATCGAACAAATGAACGACGGACTATAAAAGGAAAACACCATGGCAAACCTGTTTGAACCCCTGAAAATCGGCGACCTGACCCTGAACAACCGCGTCATCATGGCGCCGCTGACCCGTTCGCGCGCCATTGGCGGTGAGCGCGTACCGAATGCGCTGATGGCGGAATACTACGTGCAGCGCGCATCGGCCGGCCTGATCTTGTCGGAAGCCACGGCGGTGTCGCCGCAAGGCGTCGGCTATGCCGATACGCCGGGCATCTGGTCCGATGAACAGGTGGCGGGCTGGAAAGTCGTGACGGACGCCGTGCACGCGGCCGGCGGCAAGATCTTCCTGCAACTGTGGCATGTGGGCCGCATTTCCGACCCCTCGTTCCTCAACGGCGAGCTGCCTGTGGCGCCGAGCGCGATTGCCGCCAAAGGCCACGTCAGCCTGCTGCGCCCGCAACGCCCGTACCCGGTGCCGCGCGCGCTGGAAACCCATGAAATCCCCGGCATCGTGGCGGCCTACCGCAAGGGCGCGGAAAACGCCAAGCTGGCCGGGTTCGACGGCGTGGAAATCCATGGCGCCAATGGCTACCTGCTCGACCAGTTCCTGCAAGACAGCACCAACCACCGCACCGATGCCTATGGCGGCCCGGTTGAAAACCGCGCGCGCCTGCTGCTGGAAGTCACCGACGCCGCCATCGAGGTGTGGGGCGCGGGCCGCGTCGGCGTGCACCTGGCGCCGCGCCGCGACGCGCACGACATGGGCGACTCGAATCCGGCGGAAACCTTCGGCTACGTGGCGCGCGAGCTCGGCAAGCGCGGCATCGCCTTCATTTGCGCGCGCGAAGCCGTCGGCGCCGATAGCCTGGGCCCGCTGATCAAGAAGGAATTCGGCGGCATTTACATTGCCAATGAAAAGATGGACAAGCCGACCGCGGAACGCATCATTGCCGCCGGCCAGGCCGACGCCGTCGCCTGGGGCAAGGACTTCATCGCCAACCCCGACTTGCCGCGCCGCCTGCGCGAAGGCGCGCCGCTGAACGCGGCCAAACCGGAAACCTTCTATGCGCCGACCGCGGAAGGTTATACGGATTATCCGGCGCTGGGCTGACAGGCCGGACCGGGTGGATGACGCCGGCCTGGCCGCCGTCATCCACCCACCCGCCGCAGCGGGCCCTTACCCTGTTACTTCGGTACAGTGTAATTCACCGGCACGAACGTATACCCCTTGCCCTGCGCACGCAAATGCCCCATGCCGGGGAATTGCAAGTGCGCCGCGCCGATCAGGTAACCCTGCTTGGCCGCTTCCGCAAAGGCCGCCTTGCGCTGCGCCAGCGCGGCTTTGGCGTCCGAATCGAACTGGATCGTCACGGACGGGTCGTCGAACTGCACCGCTTGCACGTGCATCAAGTCGCCGATCAATACCAGCTTCTGGCCCTTGCTTTCCACCACATAGGTGGTATGGCCCGGCGTATGGCCATGGCTGCCCACGGCCCGGATGCCGGGCACCAGGTCGGTATCGCCTTCGAACGGCTGCAATTTACCCATATCGCTATAGGGGCCGATCGACATCATCGCGCCCTGGAAGAAGCCCTTGGCATCGGCCGGGGCTTTTTCCATGTTGACCTTGCTGAGCCAGTAGTCGGTGTCGTGCTTGTCGGCCCGCACGATCGCATTCGGGAAGTACGCCTTGCCATCCTTGGCCAGGCCGCCCACGTGGTCGCCGTGCAAGTGCGTGATATAGATTTCATCGACCTGCTCAGGCGTATAGCCGGCCGCCTGCAGGCTGGCCGCCAATTTGCCGAGGGTCGGGCCGAACAGGCCGGCCGCGCCGGTATCGATCAAGACCAGCTTGCTGCCGGTATTGACGAGGAAAGCATTGACCGACGTTTCCAGCGGCGCTTTCACGAACGATTTTTCCAGCGCCTTCTGGGTTTTCGCGGCAGGCTGGTGCAAAATCTTATCGACAGGCAATTCAACAGTACCATCGTTCAGCACGGTGACTTCAAAATCACCGAGCATCATGCGGTAGTAGCCGGGGCCCTGGCTTTTCACCATGGGCGCGGCGGCAGACGCGGCGGTGCAAGCAACGGCGGCGGCAATGGCAACGCAAGTCTTGGTCAGGCTTTTCAACATCATGTGTCCCTTATTTAACGTTATCGGAATCGCACCAACCGATACGATAACGGAGAAACAAGAAACTTGCAGAAACACCACAGTCGCCGCCCGGCGCTTGTTCTAGCCTGGTGGCAACGATAGAATCCCGGACGCATTTTTCTGTTGGAGTACACCATGCAAGACGAACTGAAGCTAGCTGACCTGCCTGGCGCCGGACAACGCCTGGCGCTGCGCCTGCTGAACCTGTTCGGCTGGCGCATGCTGTACCGCCCCCTGCCGGGGCCGCGCGGCATTTGCGTGATTTATCCGCACACGTCGAACTGGGATTTCATCGTCGGCATCCTTGGCAAATGGGCCTTGAATCTGCCATTCCGCTGGCTGGCCAAGGATTCGCTGTTCAAGATTCCCGTGCTGGGGCGCTGGTTTGTCGCCATGGGCGGCGAACCGGTGGACCGCAGCGCGAAGACCGGCATGATCCAGCGCCAGGCCGAACGCATGCACGCGGCCGACTGGTACTGGGTCGGCATCACGCCGGAAGGCACGCGCGGTTACCGGCCGCACTGGAAAAGCGGTTTTTACCACCTGGCGCTGGCGGCCAGGGTGCCGCTGTGCCTGGTGTACATCGATTACCCGAACAAGATCCTGGCCGTGCGCGACCATGTATTTTTAACTGGCGACGAAGCCACCGACCTGGCCGCCATCCGCGCCGGCTTCGAAGGCCACCACGGCCTGCACCCGGAAGATGCGGCGCCCATCGTGTTTGCAGCGAAGAAGCCGGAATAAGGCAACAAGCCGCGCCCCCGCCCCGCTGCCTTCCAGAGGGTGACAAACACGATCGAGGTCAAACATGTCATACCCCGGTGCCTGACCCCAGGGGTGACAAACACGATCCAGGTCAAACATGTCACACCCGGTGCCTGACCCCAGGGTGTGACAACACGGCGCACCTGTCCCCGCTGCTTTGCAGCGCCCGGTTAAGCCAGCATCAGCAACCCGGCCGCGGCCACCCCGGCGCCGGTGGCGCGCGCAAGGCGTTCCGGCGCCTGGGCGCCAAGGATGCGCCCGGCCTGCAACAGCAAGGCGCTGCCGGCCATGTAGCCGGCCGTGGCTGCGACAGGTAACTCCAGCCCGTGCGCGTTGCCATGCAGGGCGGAAAATGCGCCAAACAGCGCCATGGCCCATACCGGCGGCAAGCGCACGGCCGATGCCGCCACCAGCAGGCCGCTGGCGGCCACCGTGGCGGCAAGGCCGGTTTCCAGTCCCGGCACGGTCAGGCCCGCCATGCCGGCCACCGCGCCCGCCAGCATGGCCAGCAGCACGGCCGGCGCAAACACGGCCCACCGCCCGGCACCCGGGCCCTGCGCCGCCTGGCGCGCGCTCCACAGGCCGGCCGCGGCCAGCGCCAGCATGTGGTCCAGCCCTGTCAGCGGATGCAGCAGGCCGGCAAGCAGCGCGCCGCCGGGCACGCCATCGACCATGCCGCCGGACGTGCCGCCAAGCGCGCTGCCCAATACGCTGGCGGCGACAGCGCCATCGGCGCCGGGATGGGCCAGCGCCGATGTGGCCATCATGGCCAGCAGCAGCGCGGTCATAACTTGTCCATGACGGGCCTTCATGCTTGTTCCTCCAGGTCGAGCAAGCCTTGCTTGCGGATGAAATCAATCACGGCCGGTACGCCGTCGCCGCTGCGCAGGTTGGTGAACAGGAAGGGCCGTTCGCCGCGCATGCGCTGCGCATCGCGCGCCATGATGTCGAGGTTGGCGCCGACATGGGGCGCCAGGTCGGTCTTGTTAATGATCAGCAAGTCCGAACGCGTAATGCCGGGACCGCCCTTGCGCGGGATTTTTTCGCCGCCCGCCACGTCGATCACGTAAATCGTCAAGTCCGACAATTCCGGGCTGAACGTGGCGGCCAGGTTGTCGCCGCCCGATTCCACCAGGATCAGGTCAAGGTCGGGAAAATCGGCCTGCATGCGCGCAATCGCTTCCAGGTTGATCGACGCGTCTTCGCGGATCGCGGTGTGCGGACAGCCGCCGGTCTCCACGCCCATCAGGCGCTCGGCAGGCAAGGCGCCTGCGCGCAACAGGATTTCCATGTCTTCGCGCGTATAGATATCGTTGGTGATGACGGCCATGTCATACCGGTCGCGCATGCCTTTGCACAGCATTTCACACAGTGCGGTCTTGCCGGAGCCGACCGGGCCGCCGATGCCGACCCGCAGGGGATTGGAAGGTGTCATAAAAAGTCCTTAGGTTATGATCGGTACAGGCGGCTGTACTGGGTTTCGTGGCGCATCGACAGCAGCGACAGCGCGGGCGCCCAGTTGCCCATGGCGTCGTCGTCCACCTGTTGCGCGTGCAGCGCGGCCGCTTCGATGGCGGTGCGCAGCGACAGCAGCATGCGCTGCCCCGCCACCTGCCCCAGTGGCACGGATTTCACGCACACCAGCACCTGGTTTTCCACCCACGCGAACAGCATGGCCAGCAGCGCTTCGCGCGGCGGAATCGCCAGCGCCGCCACCGCGCACGCGTACGCCACCGGCAGCGTGGTGTCGGCCTCGGGCGGCATCAGGGCGGCCAGCGCGCTGTCGGCAATGCCAAGTTCGGCCATCAGGCGCGCCAGCGAATAGCCCATCTGCAGGCTTTCCGCGCGAAATTCCGCCGTATCGCGCGAGGCCAGGTAGCGCCCGCTCCAGAGTGCCACGGCATCGCCGTCGCGCCGTTGAAACGCGTGCATCAGGCGCCAGCACACCGGCGCGTCCCATTGCGCCACCACTTCACCCAGCTGGCGCGCGATCCATGCGTGCGCGCTGGCCGCGTCGCTCACGTGGCCCGCTTCCAGCGCCGCCTCCAGTCCCTGCGAATAACTGTAGGCGCCGATCGGCAGCGCGGGGCTGGCAAATTGCAGCAGGTGCAGCAGCGTGGCGGCCTGCATCACGGCGCCCCCGCGGCGGCATCCGGCGGGTCGGACGGCCGGTGGATTTTTTGCCGCACCGGCACCGGCGCCAGCGGGTTTCCCGGTCCGTGGCCATGACCATGGTCATGGCCGTGCCCGTGCCCGCCGCCATACGCCCCGGCTTCCGGCTCGAACGGCGCGCTTTCCTCGGCCACCTTCGCGCCCAGCCCGGCCAGCATGTCCTTCAAGACCGGATCGGCGCGGATGCGCAGGAACCCATCGCCCAGCTGCGCCTGCGTATGGCGGTTCCCCAGGTGGAAGGCGCAGCGCAGCAGCGTGTGGGGATCGGTACACGTGACCTTGTAGACGGGTTCGCACGCGGCCACCACTTGCACCGCCAGCGCGCGGTCTTCGCCGACCAGCACGTCGCCGTCGCGCAGCACGGTGCCGCGCGCGGTATAAACCGCCGCTTCGCGGCCATCGGACAGCACTACGCGCAGGCGGCATTTCTCACGCAATTCATACGGCAGCACCAGCCGCGCGGCCGCGGCCACGCCGGCGTCGCGCGGCAATTTCGTATGCAGTGTCAACATCGTTGTCATTCCTCCCAAACAGCCGTTGCACCAGGCCCTCGGTGCGCCCCGGCCTTCAAAACAGAAAATAGCGCTGCGCCATCGGCAGCACGGCGGCCGGCTCGCACGTCAGCAGGCGGCCATCGGCCCGCACTTCATAGGTCTCCGGATCGACTTCCATCACCGGCGTCAGGCCGTTGTGCACCATGTCGCGCTTGCGCAGCGCGCGCATGCCTTTCACGGCCATGACCGGCTTGTTCAATCCCAGATGCGCGGCCACGCCGGCGTCAAACGCGGCCTGCGACACGAACGTCACGGATTTTTTCAGCCCGCCGGCGAACGCGCCGAACATGGGCCGGTAGTGCACCGGCTGCGGGGTCGGGATCGAGGCGTTCGGGTCGCCCATCTGCGCCGCCGCGATCATGCCGCCCTTCAGGATCATCGAGGGCTTGACCCCAAAGAAGGCCGGCTTCCACAGCACGATGTCGGCCAGCTTGCCCGGTTCCAGCGAGCCAACCACGTGCGACACGCCATGCGTGATGGCGGGATTGATGGTGTATTTCGCGATATAGCGCCGGGCGCGGAAATTGTCGTTGCGCCCGCTGTCTTCTGGCAGCGGGCCGCGCTGCACCTTCATCTTGTGCGCGGTCTGCCAGGTGCGCAAGATCACTTCGCCGACCCGCCCCATGGCCTGGGAATCGGACGACATCATGGATATCGCGCCGATGTCGTGCAGGATGTCCTCGGCCGCGATGGTTTCGCGCCGGATGCGCGATTCGGCGAACGCCACGTCTTCGGCAATGGCGGCGTCGAGGTGGTGGCACACCATCAGCATGTCGAGGTGTTCGTCCAGCGTATTGACCGTATACGGGCGGGTCGGGTTGGTGGACGATGGCAGCACATTGGCCTGGCCGACCGCGGCGATGATGTCCGGCGCATGGCCGCCGCCCGCGCCTTCGGTATGGAAGGTGTGGATGGTGCGGTCCTTGAACGCGGCCAGCGTGTGTTCGAGGAAGCCCGCCTCGTTGAGCGTGTCGCTGTGGATCGCCACCTGCACGTCGCAGCGGTCCGCCACCGCCAGGCAATTGT
This sequence comes from uncultured Pseudoduganella sp., assembly GCA_966211685.1. Classification (GTDB taxonomy): domain Bacteria; phylum Pseudomonadota; class Gammaproteobacteria; order Burkholderiales; family Burkholderiaceae_D; genus Rugamonas. Next base: position 15,032 of record CBIHOX010000078.1, on the reverse strand, counting down.
CGATCGCGGCCGGGGTGCTGCCCCAGTCTTCATGCAGCTTCAGGCCGATGGCGCCGGCCGCGATCTGTTCTTCCAGCGGCAGCGGCTGGCTCACGTTGCCCTTGCCGAGGAAGCCCAGGTTCATGGGAAACGCATCGGCCGCGGCCAGCATCGCGTGGATGTGCCACGGCCCCGGCGTACAGGTGGTGGCGGCCGTGCCGACCGCCGGCCCGGTGCCGCCGCCGATCATGGTGGTCACCCCGCTCATCAAGGCTTCATCGCTCTGTTGCGGGCAGATGAAGTGGATATGGGTATCGACGCCGCCGGCCGTCACGATCATGCCTTCACCGGCGATGATTTCCGTGGCGGCGCCGATCACCAGGGTCACGCCGGGCTGGATGTCCGGGTTGCCGGCCTTGCCGATGCCGGCGATGCGCCCGTCCTTGAGGCCGATGTCGGCCTTGACGATGCCCCAGTGGTCGAGGATGACGGCATTGGTGATGACGGTATCCATGACCTGGGCATGGGGACGCTGCGACTGCCCCATGCCGTCGCGGATCACCTTGCCGCCGCCGAATTTGACTTCCTCGCCATACAGCGCGTAATCGCGTTCGATTTCAATGAACAGTTCCGTGTCGGCCAGCCGGATGCGGTCGCCGACGGTGGGGCCGTACATTTCCGCATACGCGGCGCGTGGGATGGTCGCCATGATCACCCTTCCTGGCCGGAATCGGCCAGCTTGCCATTGATCGCGCCATTGAAGCCGTGCACTTCGCGCGCGCCGGCCAGCTTGACCAGTTCCACGGTGCGCTGCTGGCCCGGTTCGAACCGCACGGCGGTGCCGGCCGCGATGTTGAGCCGCATGCCGTAGGCGCGCCAGCGCTCGAAGTCGAGCGCCGGGTTGACTTCGAAAAAGTGGAAATGCGAGCCCACCTGCACCGGCCGGTCGCCGCGGTTGGCGACCGTGATGGTGGCCGTGTCGCGGCCGCTGTTGAGGCCGATTTCGCCTTCTTCCAGTATGGTTTCACCGGGAATCATGGTGTTCTCCTCAGGGTATCGGGTGGTGCACGGTGACGAGCTTGCTGCCATCGGGGAAGGTCGCTTCGACCTGGATGTCGGGGATCATTTCCGGCACGCCTTCCATCACGTCGGCGCGCGCCAGGATGCGCGTGCCCTCGTCCATCAGTTCGGCCACGCTCTTGCCGTCGCGCGCGCCTTCCATGATGGCGGCCGTGATCAGCGCCACCGCTTCCGGATGGTTCAGCTTGAGGCCGCGCGCGCGCCGCCGTTCCGCCACCAGGGCGGCGGTGAAGATCAGCAGCTTGTCTTTTTCACGGGGGGTCAGATCCATCGTGTCTCCTGTCGGTGCTCTTGTCGTCGGGGGGCCGTCATGTGCGCCAGCTGCGCGGCGTATGGGCCGGGCGGCCCAGCAGCGCCGGGCGCACCAGGTGCAGCGCGGCCAGCATGGCTTCGCGCGCGGCTTCGCTGTCGTGGCCGAGGTGGCGCACCGCCAGCACATGCCTGCCGGCCATGGTGGCCTGGACGTGGGGCCCCAGTGCGCGCAGCGACGGCAGCAGGTCGGCGCCGGCCAGCGTGCCGGCCGCCAGCAGCGTGGCGCACACGGTATGGCCGGCCAGCCCAAGCGGGCTGGCCGCCGTGGCCGGCGTCACCACGCCCTGCTCCCACCACAGCAGCCTGCCGCCGCGGCGGATGCTGGTGCGCTGGCCGATGCGCCCGGTATTGAACGATTCGCCGGACGCGCGCCGGCCCAGGCAGAGGATTTCGCAGCCCAGGTAACTGGCGTCGTCGGCCAGCTGCACGGCGTGCTCCAGCTGCACGTGCGCATCGTCATAGAAAATGCTTTCCTGCGGCAGCCATTCCACGGCCGCGCCCGCGCCGGCCGACAGCCGCACCTGCTGGGCCGACGCCTTGCCGTTGGCGCGGTACCACTTGGCCGCGCCCGGCGTGGTCAAGACCGCGTGGCCGCCCGCCTGCACGTCGGCGTCCAGCGCCAGCCGGTCGCCGCCCACCACGCCGCCCGGAGGGTGGATCACGATGGTGTGGCACACGCCCGGCCCTTCCGGGTACAGCGCTTTCTGCACCCGCAACGGCCCATGATGGCGCCGCCCCGTGAGCCGGGTGGCGCCGCCGTCGCGCGTATACGCCAGCGACAGGCTGGCTTCCCAGCCGGCTACGGCAAGGTTCCCGCGCGGCGCGTCACTGCGGTTACTGTGCTCACTGCTGTCCGGCATGGCGCCCCTGTGGTCGGTCGATGTCAGTCAAGGTTTTGCAAAAGACGTGCCAGCACCTGCCGCGCCATGGGGCGCGTTTCCCACAGTGTCGCGCACCACAATGGACGCGTCCACGGATTCGTGCACCAGTGTGGCGCAGGCGGCGCATGCCTGGCGGAAATGTGACGCGGGTTCAACCCAGCGACGCGTATAGTCTGCGGGCATGACTGCTTACCAATGGTTTATGCTGATTGGCTGCCTGATGCTCGCGCGCGGACTGGCGGCCACCACGCTGGCGCGGCTGCCCGTCACGTCGGCCATCGTCTATCTCGGTGTCGGCCTGGTGCTGGGACCGGCCGTACTGGGGGTGTTTACCGTCAACCCGCTGGCGCAGGCGCCGCTGCTGGAAGTCATGGCGGAACTGGCGGTACTGATTTCCCTGTTTTCCGCCGGCGTGAAAATGCCGGTGCCATTCACCTGGCAGCGCTGGCAGGCGTCGATCCGGCTGGCGTGGCTGTCGATGGCGGTCTCGGTGGCGCTGGTGGCGGGGTTTGCGTGGTGGGTGCTGGACTTGCCACCCGGCGCGGCCATCCTGCTGGGCGCGATCCTGGCCCCGACCGACCCGGTGCTGGCCACCGACGTGCAGGTGCGCCACGCCGGCGACAACGACAAATTGCGCTTTGCGCTGACCTGCGAAGCCGGCATGAACGACGGCAGCGCCTTCCCGCTGGTGATGCTGGGGCTGGGCCTGCTGGGCCTGTACGAGCTGGGCGACTTCGGCTGGCGCTGGGCCGTGGTCGACGTGGTATACGCCACCTGCGTCGCGATCGCCATCGGCATTGCCGGCGGCGCGCTGCTGGCGCGCGCCAGTTGGGCGCTGCGCGGCACCGATCCGCGCCATGAAGTGCTCGACGATTTCGTGGGCCTGGGCTTGATTGCCGTGGTGTATGGCGTCAGCGTCTGGCTGCACGCGTGGGGCTTTTTGGCCGTGTTCTTTGCCGGCGTGGCGCTGCGCCAGACCGAGCTGACGCTGGCCGGCATGCCGCGCGACCGCCACGGCTTGCTGAAATCGCCGGAATCGTTGCGCACCGCCGCGACAGGCCCGGCTCACGAAATCGGCGCAACGGCTTCAGGCGCAGCTCCGGCCAACGCCAACCCGGCGGCCATGGCCTCCGCCGCCGCAGCCGATGCGGGAGCCACCGCCCCCGCCGCGCCATGGGTGGCCGAGGCGGGGGCGCCGACGAGCGCTTCCGGGACGCCGCCGGGAACGGCCGCGGCTGCCCCGGCCGCGGCGCCGCTGACCGTCTCGGGCGAATCGCTGATCTTCAAGGAGCACCTGGAGCGACTGTCGGAACTGACCCTGGTGCTGCTGCTGGGCGCGGCGATTTCCCTGTACACGTGGGACTGGCGCACCTGGACCACGGCGTTGTTCCTGTTTGCCGTGGCGCGGCCCGTCAGCGTCTACCTGGGCCTGGCCGGCGCCGGCGTGCGCGGCCGCGTCAAGGGCATTGCCGCCTGGTTCGGCGTGCGCGGCATCGGTTCCGTGTATTACCTGATGTTTGCCGTCAACCACGGCCTGCCGGCGGTGCTGGCCAGTACGCTGATCGACATCACGCTGGTCACCATCATGCTGTCGATCCTGGTGCACGGCACCAGCGTGAAACCGCTGTTCGACCGCTTTTGGCCCGACCATTGACGAAGCATTCGCAAGCGCCTTCGGTGGCGCACCGCACCGACGGCGGCGCAGGCGCGCGCATACTGTAGCCCTGCACAACGGAGGCAAACCATGCATGACAACGTACTGGAACCCGGCCCCCAGCCCAACGACCGCATCAATGTGCTGGAGGAATCCGAACTCGAATACTGGACCCGCGAACTCGGCGTGCCGCGCGAACGGCTGGCCGAGGCCATAGAAAAAGTCGGCGGCCGCGTAGCCGACGTGCGCGCCTACTTTGCCGCGCCAGCGCACTGATCCCGCGGCGCCAGGTGGCGGTCCGATCATGCGGTGACGAAGCGGATGCGTGCGCAGTGAACGGCGCACGGATGGACACTCGGGATGCAATATTTGAAATGTTGTAATATTTGTACTTTTATTACGACATTCCACCATGGACGACAACCTCTACTCCGCCCCCCGCGCCGAGGTGGCCACACCCGCGGCGGCTTCCGCGCGTTTTTACGTGGTCTCGCTGCGCAAGTTCCTCATCATGACCATCGCCACCTATGGGTATTACATCCCGTACTGGTTTTATCGTAACTGGCGCGAAATCAACGCCAGCACGGGCGCCCGTACCTGGCCAGTGTTGCGCGGCCTGTTTTCGCTGTTCTTCGTGCATCGGCTGGCAGCGCTGCTGCGCGACACGCTGCAGGCGCGCGGCTCGCCCCCGCCAGCCCGCCTCGGGTTAATGGCGGGCGGCTTCGCGGGCGTGCAACTCACCACATACATCCGCGCCACCCGGCCCGAAAAAGCCGGCGACATGCCGATGGAACTGTTTTTCATGCTGATGATCGGCGGCGTGATCGTCACGCTGCTGCCCTTCCAGCGCGCAATCAATGCCGCCAGCGGCGACCCGGAAGGCGCATCGAACGACCGCCTGTCGCGCGCCAACCTCGGCTGGATAGCGCTTGGCGTCGTCTGGTGGGCGCTGGCCATCATCACACTGCTGAACCCGGAAGTGACCCAGGGCTGAATCCGGGCTCAATCCAGGCTGAATCCAGGCTGGATCCAGGCTCAATCCAGGCGGAATCCGGCCGGCGCCCGTCCCGCTTACTCGTCCTTCGGGTACGGGCTCTTGCCGCCGTCCGCGATGAACGCGTCGATGCGCGCCTGCAGTACCGGCAGCGGCACCGAGCCCAGGTTCAGCACGGTGTCGTGGAAGTGGCGGATGTCGAATTTCGCGCCCAGCGCTTTTTCCGCGCGCTGGCGCGCCTCCATGATCGCCATCTGGCCCAGGTAATACGACAGCGCCTGGCCCGGCCAGGAAATGTAGCGGTCCACTTCGGTTTCGACTTCGTGGTTCGACAGCGCGGTATTGTCGCGCAGGTAGGCTTGCGCCTGCTCGCGGCTCCAGCCCTTGGCGTGAATGCCGGTATCGACCACCAGGCGCGACGCACGCCAGGCCTGGTAGCTCAGCATGCCGAAGTGTTCGTACGGCGTTTCATACATGCCCATTTCCACGCCCAGGCGTTCGGTGTACAGCGCCCAGCCTTCGCCATAGGCGGAAATGTACGCCTTGCGGAATTCCGGACGGCCCTTGATTTCCAGCGCGATCGGCATCTGGAATGCATGGCCCGGCGCGGATTCGTGCAGCGTCAGCGCGGGCAGGCTGTACAGCGCGCGCGACGGCAAATTGTAGGTATTGACCAGGTACACGCCGGGGCCGCCGCGGCCGGACGTGTAATACGGCGCCTGTTCCGGCGGCACTGGAATGATGGCGAAGCGCTTGCGCGGCAGGTAGCCGAAATAGTCACCCACCTTGCCGTCGAAGCGCTTGGCGATGTACGCTGCGCGCATCAGCAATTCTTCCGGCGTTTTCGCGTAGAAGCGCGGATCGGTGCGCAGCAATTGCAGGAAGGCCGGCAAGCCGCCGTCGAACTTGACCTGCTTCATCACGTCCAGCATCTCCGCGCGAATTTTCGCCATTTCCTTCAAGCCGATCTCGTGGATCTCGTCGGCCGACAGCGCGGTGGTGGTGAATTCCGTGATCTTCGACTGATAGTACGCCTTGCCGTCGGGCAGGCTGGTGGCGGCCAGCGGCTCGCGCGCGCCCGGCACGTATTCGTTGCGCATGAATGCCAGCAATTCCGCGTGCGCCGGCACCACGGCGTCGCGGATGGCGGCCAGCGCGGCGGCGCGCAATTTCTCCTGTTCGGCCGCCGGGATCGCGGCCGGCATGTCGGTAAACGGTTTATAGAAGACCAGCCTGGTGAGATCCTTTTCTTCCGTCACGGCCGTCAGCGACCCGTCGCGGCCCTGCAGCGTGATTTTCGGCGGCGTGAAGCCGCGCTTCAGGCCGGCCCGCATGTTGGCCATCTCTTCGCGGAAATAGCGCGGCACGTCGTTCAGCTGCGCCACGTAGTTGCGGTACTCTTCGAGTGTGCGGAACGTCTTGCGCGCTTCGCTGGCCATGTTGGACCAGAACGAGGAATCCGCGTTGAGCGGCTTTTCATATTCGCGGAAGCGCTGGTTGTCGATCAGCGCCGCGATCTGGGCGCGGTACACCAGGTAATTGATGCGCTCGCCTTCCGACAGCGCGGCGGGCGTCACGCCGTCGAGTTTTTTCATCACGCCCTGCCAGTACGCCAGGCGCGCCTGTTGGGTGGCGGCGTCCACTTTCGGCAGGGTGGCGCTGACGGCGTGCACGTCGTCTTCCTCGTCTTCCAGCCGTTGTTGCAGGCGCCATTTCCATTCCGCGGTATAGATGGCCTTGAATTTCGCGTCGGCCGCGCGGGTGGCGGCGCCGGCGGGCTTTACCGCGGTTGACGTTGCAGTTGATGGTGCGGTGGCGGCGGTGGCCGCGGCGGGCATCACGGCGCTGGTGGCCGCGCACAGCAGGGCTGCCGCGATGGCGGCGCTGGTTTTCTTCATGAGGGGTCCTATTGGTCGTGAAGCTGCAGGGTGCGCGGGTGGCGCAGCAGCGAAGTGAAGCCGTCCACGGTCAGCGGGCGGCTGTACAGATAACCCTGCATCGCATCACAGCCGTGCGAGGCAAGGAAGCGGGCCTGGCCTGGCGTTTCCACGCCCTCCGCCACCACCCGCATGTTCAGGTTGTGCGCCAGCGAGATCACCGACAGCGCAATGGCGGCGTCGCTGGCCGCGTGCGCCACGTCGTCGACGAACGACTTGTCGATCTTCAGCACGTCGATCGGGAACCGCTTCAGGTAAGCCAGCGACGAATAGCCGGTGCCGAAATCGTCGAGTGAAATGCCGACGCCAATGGACTTCAGGCGGCGCAGCGCCGCCACCGACTGGTCCGGGTCGCCCATCACGGACCCTTCGGTGATTTCGATGCCCAGGCACGACGGCGCCACGCCGTGGCGCTGCAAGGTCTGTTCCACCAGCGGCACGGTTTCCGGATGCGCGAACTGGCTGGCCGACAGGTTGACCGCCACCTTGAGCGCGCCCAGGCCCTGGTCTTGCCAGGCGCGGATTTGCGCGCACACGGTATCGAGCACCCACGCGCCGATCGCATTGATCAGGCCCACTTCCTCGGCCACGGGGATGAATTGCGCCGGCGAGACGTGGCCCAGCGCCTCGTTATGCCAGCGCAGCAGCGCTTCCGCGCCGTTCAAGGCGCCGCTTTGCAGGCACACCTGCGGCTGGTAATGCACGCTGAACTCGCCGCGCCCGACGGCGCCGCGCAGCTGGCCCTGCAGCGCCAGGCGGCGCCGCATGTCGGCGTCCATGCCCTCGGTGAAGAACGCATAACCGTCGCGCCCCTGCTGCTTGGCGCGCAACAGCGCCATTTCCGCATGCTGCACCACTTCATCGAGCGTGGCGCCATGGCTGGGGGCGGTGGCGATGCCGATGCTGGTGGTGAGCGCCACCGGGCGGCCCTCGACCTGCAGGTCGCGCCGCAAGTCGGCCAGGATGCATTCCGCCACGGCTTTCGCGCCGCCGCAGTGCGCGTCATCGGCCAGCAGGATCAGGAATTCGTCGCCGCCCTGGCGCGACACCATGCCGGCCTCGCCGACGCACCCGCGCAGCAGGCGCGCCACCGCCTTCAGCGTTTCGTCGCCGAGCGCCGCGCCGCACGCATCGTTGACGCTCTTGAAGCGGTCCAGGTCCAGGCACAGCACGGCCACGCACTGGCCGGCGCCGCGGGCCGCCAGCAACTCGTCGAAGCGGCCGCGCGCCTGCGCGCGGTTCGGCAAGCCCGTCAGCGCGTCGTGGCAGGACAGGAAATCGATCAGGTATTGCTCGGCCTTGCGCTCGGTCATGTCGATGAAGGCGGCGATATAGTTTTCCACCGCGCCCTTGCCATCGAACACCGCCGACACGCTGAGCATCCCGGTGCAGGCGCCGCCGGCCTTGCGCTGCGCCGTGACTTCGCCCGACCAGTGGCCGGCCGCGTCGAGCGACTGGCGCAAGCCGTCCAGCGCGGGCGCGCCGCCCTGGGCAATGCGCATCATGGCAGCGGGCTGGCCAAGGACTTCGTCGGCGCCGTAGCCGGTAATGCGGGTGAACGCCGGGTTGACCGCCACGATACGGCGCTCGGTGTCGAGGATGATGACGGCGTCGCGGCTGGCGGCAAACACTTGCCCGGCCAGGCGCAGCGCATCTTCATTGGCGCGCCGGCGCCGCACTTCGGCTTCCAGCGACATGGCCAGCGCCGCCAGTTCCGCCGTGCGCTTCATCACGCGCTGCTCCAAGTGCGCGCGCTCGGCCGCCAGCGCCTGCTGCGCGCGCCGCAGGCGCACCTGGGCGTCGGTGCGGGCCAGGATTTCCTCGGCCTGGAACGGTTTCGCGATGAAGTCCACGCCGCCCAGCGCAAAGCCGCGCAGGCGGTCGTCGGTATCGTGCTGCGCCGACAGGAAGATCACCGGCACGTCCTGCAATTCCGGCAGCGCCTTCAGGCGGCGGCACACTTCATAGCCATCGATGCCGGGCATGCGCACGTCGAGCAGGATCAGTTCCGGCGGGCGCGATTGCGCGGTCCACAGCGCCAGTTCGCCGTTGGGCGCCTGGCGCACGTGATAGCCTGCGCCCGTCAACAGGTCGCTCAACAGCTTGAGCGAGGCCGCGGTGTCGTCCACGATCAAGATTTCGCCTTTGCCGGCGCGGGCCGGTTCCGCGCCGTCGCCGGCCGCCGAACCCGTCCCCGCGCCAGCCGCGCCGGGGTCCGCGGAGTGCATGCCGGGATTCATGTCGGGATTCACGCCTGAATTCATGCCTGAATTCATGCCGGCATTGATCCCGGCGCCGGCCCCGCCGCTGTCCGCCTGCGCACCCGCCTGCGCACTCGCCTGGGTACCCGCCTGTCCTGTCGCCTGTCCCTGCCGCATTGCTTCCTTTCGCCGCGCTCCGCCCATGCTCCCGCTCAAACTGTGCAACGCTATCACATATTCTGCGCCGCCCCAAGCACCGGCGCGCGCAGCGGCAGGCGGATCTCGAAGCGGGTGCCGGGCCGCGCGCCGCCGCTGTCCACGTCGATGATCCCGCCCAGCACATTGACGACCAGGCTGTGCACCACGTGCAATCCCAAGCCGCCGGTACCTTCGCCCATGCGGGTGGTGTAGAACGGTTCGAACACGCGGCCCCGGTGCTCGTCCGCGATGCCGGCGCCATTGTCGGCGAACTCCAGGCGCGCGGCCGCCCCGTCGGGCCACACCCGGATCCCGACCGCGCCGCCCGCGCCCGGGGCAAATGCATGTACCAGGACGTTGCGCGCCAGGTGCGTCAATACCTGGCACAGCGCACCCGGATAACTGTCCATGGCGATGCCGGGCGCGGCGTCGATGGCCAAGGTCACGCCGGCGTCGCGCAGCGACGGCGCCAGCGTGCGCGCCATGCCGTCGACCAGCGCGCCCAATTCGAAGACGCGGCGCTCGGAGCCGGCCTGGTCGACCGCCACCTGCTTGAAGCAGGCGATCAGGTCCGCCGCGCGGTGCAGGTTGCGCAGCATCAGGCCGGTGGCCTTGCAAGTGTCGGCGCCAAAGCGCTCCAGCTCCGAGCGGCGCAAGCCCTGGTCGACGCCGGCGAAAAATTCGCGCGCGCGGTCTTCCAGCGCGCTGGCGGCCAGCACCGAATTACCGATCGGCGTGTTCAATTCATGGGCAATCCCGGCCACCAGCGCGCCCAGCGCCGCCAGCCGTTCCGAGCGCGCGATTTCCCGGCGCGCCGCCGTCAATTCCGCCAGCGCGCGCGACAGTTCGCCATTGCTGGCTTCCAGCGCGGCCTTGGTGCGCGCCAGGCGGATGTGGGCGCGGGTGCGCGCCAGCACTTCCTCGGACTGGTAAGGCTTGGCAATGAAGTCCACCGCGCCGGCCTGGAAACCGCGCACCTTGTCGTCGGTATCGTATTGCGCCGACAGGAAAATCACCGGGATGTCGCACAGGCGCGCATCGGCCTTCAGCCGCCGGCAGACTTCATAGCCATCGATGCCGGGCATGCGGATGTCGAGCAGGATCAGTTCGGGCGGCCGCGCCTGCGCGCTCCACAGCGCCAGTTCGCCATCGGGCGCCTGGCGCACCTGGTAACCGGCATTGCCCAGCAATTCGCTCAACAGCGTGAGCGAGGCCGGGGTGTCTTCCACCACCAGGATTTCCCCTTCGCTGGCGGCGTGGTTCATCCGGCCTGCTCCCGCACGTCGAAATCCTGCCCGTCCAGCAGGGCGCACAGCTGGGGGTACGCATATTGCTGCAGCATGGCTTCGATGCCGGCCACCACGTCGTCCAGCTCTTCCGGCAGCGGCGCCAGCAGGTCGCGCACTTCCTGCAGGTTCAGCTGCAGCACGGCTTCCCGCAAGGCGCGCCGCACCGCGGGATGCAACCGGTCCAGCTGCGCGGCCGACAGCGGCGCAGCTGGACCGGCTGCAGCCCGCGGCGGCGCCGGCAGGGCGCCGTGGCCATGGGCGCCGTCCGGCGGGGCCGGCATGCCGGTTCCGGCGTGGACGGTCTCGGCCGGCACCGCAAAGCGGAACGTGGAGCCCTGTCCCGGCGTCGACTGCACCGTCAGCACCCCGCCCATCAATTGCACGAATTCGCGCGAGATCGCCAGGCCCAGTCCCGTGCCCTCGATGGCGCCGCCATGGCCGCCCGGCCCGCCGCTGTTGGCTTGCACGAACGGTTCGAAGATGCGCAACTGGTCGGCAGGCGCGATGCCGGGCCCGGTGTCGGTGACGGCAAACGACAGCAGCCAGCCGCCGGTTTCATTGCGGGCCGCGCGCGTTTCCAGCCGGACCTGGCCGGCGCGCGTGAATTTCACGGCATTGGTCATCAGGTTCAGCAGCACCTGGCGCAGCTTGGTGCCGTCGATGCGCACGCGCGGCGGCAAGCCGCTACTGTCGACGATCAGCGCCAGCCCGGCCTGTGCCGCGCGCACGCTGACCATGTCCGACACGTCCTGCACCATTTCCGGCAACAGCACCACGTCGGCCTGCAGCTGCGCGCGGCCGGCCTCGATGCGCGACAGTTCGAGGATGTCGTTGATGAGCGCCAGCAGGTGCTCGCCGGAGCCATGGATGATGCCGAGATTGCGGCGGTCTTCCGGCTGCATGTGCGGCGCGTCGGCCAGCAGGCGGGAAAAGCCGATCACCGAATGCAGCGGCGTGCGCAATTCATGGCTCATGTTGGCCAGGAACACGCTCTTGGCCTGGTTGGCGGCCTGCGCCTGCGCCACCGCCACCGACAGCGCGCGGGTGCGCTCGCCCACCAGTTCTTCCAGGTGGTGGCGGTGCCGTTCGAGTTCGTGCTGCGCCAGCTTGTGCGCCGTGATGTCGTGGTTGACGCCCACCATGCGCAGCGGGCGGCCGTCCGGTGCGCGCAGCACCAGCGCATCGGTCTGGATATGGCGCACCGAACCGTCCCGCCACACGATGCGGAACTGGTGCGCCGACTCGGCGGCCCCGCCATCGAGCACGCGCTGCAATTGCGCCTCGCTGTCGGCCACGTCGTCCGGATGCAGCATGTCGCGCCACAGCTGCACCGGCGAGCGGACGTCTTCGCGCCGCACGCCATACAGCCGGTACATCTGGTCATCCCAGTCGGCCACGCCCGATTCCAGGTCCCAATCCCAGATGCCGATGCCGGCCGCGCGGGTGGCGATCAAGAGCCGCTGTTCGCTGGCGTGCATGGCTTCATAGCGGTGCTGCAGCAGATCCACCATTTGCCGGATGGCGCCGTACAAGCCTTTCAGTTCGCCGGAATACCAGGCGCGCGGCATGGTGGCGTCCGCGTTCAGTCCGGCCCGCACCAGTTCCGCATAGCGGCCGATGGCGCGCACCGGCTTGAGCATCACGTGCCACAGCAGCAGGTACAGGCCGGCCACCAGCGCCGCGTCCAGCACCACGATCATGCCGGCAATGGCGGCGCTGCGCTGGCGCAGTTCCGCCATCAGCGGCGCGGGCGACGCATACAGCGTGATGGCGCCGATGCTTTGCCCTTCCACCACCATCTCGCGCTTTTCCACCAGCAGGCCGGGGTCTTGCGGCGCCACCAGGCTCGAGACCAGCTGGCCGGCCGCATTGCGCTGCAGGATGTAGGGGTGCGCGGCGCCGGCCGGGGCCACCATGCTGGCGTGCAAGCCCCGGTTGCTCAAGCCGCTTTTCATGATGGTGATGATTTGCGCTTCGTCGAAATTCCAGACCGGCAAGGCCGCTGCCGCCGCCAGTTCATCGGCGCTGGTGGCCAGGCCGTGGCGCAACTGGTCCCAGCGCTGTTCCTTTTCGCTGAGGTAGAAATAGGTGGCGAACGCGGCCAGCACCACCGTGACCACGGCGGTGAGCGCGACGCTGACCAGCAGGGCGATCGATGCTTCGCCGCGCGCCCGGGCGCGACGCAACGCCACGCCGGATGCTTGCTGAGCCCCTGTTGCCATCATTCACGCCATATGGTCGGTCCTTGACAAATCATAAATTCATCTGCCAGGCAAGTCCAACCTTTCACCGCGCCGCGCTCCCATTGTCGCGCTGGCGCCACCCCGGCCGCATGGCGGCAAGGCGGACCGGGACGCAGTTGCATATCGATCATTCCGCCACGCTTCCCGCCACTGCAGCGGCCATCGCGCCTGCCGCAGGACTGGCAATGCCGAGCCGGTTGGCCATTTGCACCAGTTCGGCCAGCGAGCCCGCACCGAGTTTTTCCATCAGGCTATGGCGGTGCGCCTTGACGGTGCGTTCCGTGTTGCCCAGCTCAAACGCGATCTGCTTGTTCAGCATGCCCTGCACCACCAGCGCGAACACTTCGCGCTCGCGCTGGGTCAAGGTGGCGGCGCGCTTGCGCAAGTCCAGCAGCGCACTGTTTTGCGCGGCCGCCGCCTCGTAGCGCTGCATGGCGCGCCCGATCGCGTCGAGCAGCGCATCCTTCCCGATCGGTTTCGGCAAAAAATCTTCGGCGCCGGCCTTGATGGCGCGCACGCTCATGGCGATGTCGCCATTGCCGGTCAAGAACACGATGGGCAGGATGCTGCCGCGCGAACGCAGGTAATCCTGCAGTTGCAGGCCGGACAGGCCCGGCATGTCGACGTCGAGCAGGATGCAGCCGGCTTCGGCGCCGGTTTCCGTGCGCACGAAGGCGTCGCCCGACTCATAGGTACTGACGGCGTAGCCGCAGGCGCCCAGCAGCCGCGCCAGCGCCGTGCGCAGCGCATCGTCGTCATCGATGATGTGGATTCTCATGGCTGCTCCGCGCTGTAAAACGGCAGCGCAAAGCCGACCGTGGCGCCGCCGCCGGCATTGTTGCCGGCCCAGATGGTGCCGCCATGCGCCTGCACGATGGCCGAGGCGATCGACAGGCCCAGTCCCATGCCGTGCGGCTTGGTGGTGAAAAATGATTCAAACACGCGTTCGTGCCCTTCCGGAAAACCGCAACCTTCGTCCGCCACCCGTACTTCGGCCGCCTGGCCCGCGCCGCGCCGCGTGGACAGGCACACCGCGCGCACGCCGTCGGCCACCTGCGCCATCGCATCGAAGGCGTTCAACACCAGGTTGATCAGCACCTGCTGCAACTGCACCGGATCGGCCGCCACCGGCAGCGGTTCCGGCGCCAGGTCCATGGCCAGCGCGATGCGGCGCATGCGCGCTTCGCCGGACAGCAGGGTGCAGACCTGGCGCACCGCGTCGGCCAGGTCCAGCTTTTGCACCACGGGATCGGATTTTTTCAGCAATTCCCGCATACGCTGGATCAGGTCGCTGGCGCGGCGGTCGTCGCGCCGGATGTCGGCCAGGATTTCCTCCACGCCGCCCAGGTGCGGCGGGTCCATTTTCAGGAACAGTTCCGCCGCTTCGGCATTGCTCATGATGGCGGCCAGCGGCTGGTTCAATTCGTGCATCAGCGCCGCGCAATACACGGTGGCGCTGGCGTTGCGGTTCAGGTGCGCGATTTCCGCCAGGCGCTGGCGCGATTCCTTTTGCAGGCGGTCGTTGTGGGCCGCCAGCTGCTGCTGCAGGCGGCGGATCTTCAGGTGCGTCTGCACGCGCGCGTTGACTTCCTCGAACTGGAACGGCTTCGAGATGAAATCCACCCCGCCCACCTGGAAGCCGCGCAGGCGGTCGTCGGTGTCGCTGTGGGCGGACAGGAAAATCACCGGCACGTCGTCGAGCCCCGGCATGCGCTTGAGGCGGCTGCACACTTCATAACCGTCGATGCCGGGCATGCGCACGTCCAGCAGCACCAGTTCCGGCGCCTGCGCCTGCGCGCTCCACAGCGCCAGTTCGCCGTTGGGCGCCTCGCGCACCCGGTAGCCGGCGTCGGTCAACAGGCGCGACAGCAGTTGCAGCGAGGCCGGCGTATCTTCCACCACCAGGATGTCACCGCGCACGGGCTCGGTGCGTATCCGCTGCGCTGGCTGCACCGGCTGGGCTGGCTGCGCCGGCCGCGCGCCGCGCGCATTCCGTGACGCATCCCGCGCATCTTGCTGCGTCGCTTGCCGCGCATCGCCCGCCTGCCCGCTGTGAACCATGGTTTTCCCCCGATGTTGCGGGCCAGTATAGGGTATGCGCGACAATGCGCGCCATGGCCCGCCGCGCCCCGTTCAAGGCGCGTTGTTAGGCGGCAACGCCGCACCTTTGCCCGGCTCGATGGAGCGGATCACCTTGCAAGGGATGCCCGCGGCCAGGCTGTTGGGCGGAATATCGCGGTTGACCACGCTGCCGGCGCCGATGG
>CBIHOX010000077.1:0-26108 GCA_966211685.1 uncultured Pseudoduganella sp. | reverse complement strand
CGTGCCGCCGGTGGCGCTGAACCTGGCGCCGCGCCAGTTCCACCATCCGGCGCTGGCCGACACCGTGCGCGCGGCGCTGCTGCGGCACCAGGTGCCGGAAAAGGCGCTGGAGCTGGAAGTCACCGAAGCGGCGCTGATGCGCGACCCCGAATCCGGCATCGCCACCTTGCGCGCGCTGCGCGGGATGGGCGTGCGGATTGCGCTCGACGATTTCGGCGCCGGCTACTCGTCGCTGAACCAGTTGCGCCGGATGCCGGTGGACCATGTCAAGATCGACGCCGCCTTCGTTCAGGGCATGGTTGCCTCCGCGGACGATGCATCGGCCTGCAACGCCATCATCGCGCTGGCGCACAGCCTGCACTTCGGCGTGATCGCCGAGGGCGTGGAGACCGAGGAGCAGATGAATTACCTGCGCCGCCGCCATTGCGACGCCATGCAGGGCTTCCTGTTCAGCCGCCCGCTGGCGCCCGACGCGCTGGCCGCGCTGCTGGCCTCCGGCCGCCGCCTGGAGCTTGCCGACCACGGCGCGCCGCGCCACACGGTGCTGCTGCTGGACGACGCACCGGCCGTCGTGCGCGCCCTCAACCGCGCGCTGCGCCAGGACGGCTACCGCATCCTGGCCGCGACCGGCACCGCCGACGCGCTCAAGCTGCTGGCCAACAACCCCGTGCACGTGGTGCTGGCCGACCAGGACATGCCCGGCATGACCGGCGTCCAATTCATGCAGACCGTGAAGGAGCTGTACCCCGCCACCCACCGCATCATCCTGTCCACCTACACCGGCCTGGAACCCGTGATCGCCGCCATCAACCGCGGCACCATCCACCGCTTCTTCGCCAAGCCCTGGCACGACGACGAACTGCGCGCCTGCATCGCCTCCACCCTGGGGCCAGGCGTGCATTGATGCGTTATTTTGCGCCGCTTCAAACCGCCGCCGCCGCGCCGGCGTATTGTTGGCCCGTCACCCACGTGAGGAGGTCACCATGGCTCGCAAACCCCGCATCCACGTCGCCGGCGCGCTGTACCACGTCATCTTGCGCGGCAATAACCGCCAGCGGATTTTTGTCGACGACAAGGACCGCTACCGGTTGCAGGACCTGATCGACGAAGGCGCGCGCAAGTTCCGCTACCGGCTGCTCGGTTATTGCTGGATGGGTAACCATATCCACGCCGCGCTGGAAGTCGGCGCGGCGCCGCTTTCCGCCGTCATGCACCATATAGGCTTCCGCTACACCAGATATTTCAACTGGCGCCACAAGCGCGTCGGCCACCTGTTCCAGGGACGCTACAGCGCCATCCTGGTGGATTCGGACAGCTACCTGCTGCAACTGATCCGCTACATCCACATGAACCCGGTGCGGGCGCGGCTGGCGGACGATCCCGGCGCATGGCGCTGGAGCAGCCACCGCGCCTACCTTGGCGAGGCCGCGGCACCCTCATGGCTGGCGACCGCCCCGGTCCTGGAGCGGTTCAACGCCCGCATGCCCCGTGCCCGTGCCGCCTACAGCCGCTACATGCGGATGCCGGAAGAAATCGTGATGCCCACCGATTTCAAGAGCGGCAACCGGAAGTGCGGGGTACTTGGGGACGATGCGTTTGCCCGCCAGGTCCGGCGCACGTCGGATTCGGATGCGGATCCGAGCCTGAACCGATGTGGGACGGCGCAAATCGTCGACGCCGTATGCAAGGCTTCAGGCATTGCGATGGAAGCGTTGTGCGCGTCGCGCCGCGCCGACGTGGTTCACGCGCGCAGTGCCGCTGCCCGCCTGGTCTCGACGCATGGCGATGGCAACCTCACCGCACTGGCGCGCCTGCTCGCGCACGATCCTTCGACGCTGTCACGCGCTGCGGCGCGCTTCGACGGCTGCGAAGCGGCGGAGGAGGTGGCTGCGCGGGCGGCTATCATCCTGGCGAATGCATCAACGCATGCCTGACCCCGGGGTGGAAAAAAAGCCGCCCGGGGGCGGCTGGAAGGATATGGCGGCGCAGGGAAGGGACCGGCGCCGCTCAGGGAACGCGGGAGTGTCGAGGTCAGTCCTCGGCGTAGATGTCGTTGTGGATGGTCTCCTTGACGAACAGGGCGCCGATCAGCAGCGTGGCCAGGGCGATCACGATCGGGTACCACAGGCCGTAGTAGATGTCGCCCTTGAAGGCCACCAGCGCGAAGGCGGTGGTCGGCAGCAGGCCGCCGAACCAGCCATTGCCGAGGTGGTAAGGCAGCGACATCGACGTGTAGCGGATGCGGGTCGGGAACATTTCAACCAGCATGGCGGCGATCGGGCCGTACACCATCGTCACGTACAGCACCAGCACGAACAGCAGCAGCACCATCATCGGCTTGTTGATGGCATCCGGATCGGCTTTCGACGGATAGCCGGCCGCCTTGATGACGCCGCCCAGTTCCTTCTTGAAGTCGGCGACTTTTTTCTTGCTGTCGGCGTCGAAGTTCAAGCCGTCAGGCGTCATGGTCGCGTTCAGCGCCTGCACTTCCTTGTCGCCCACCATGATTTTTGCCACGGTGCCGGCCGGCGCGTCCTGGCGGGTGTAGTTCACCGAGCTTTGCGACAGCGACGAGGTGGCGATGTCGCACGACGACGGGAATTTCTTTTCGCCGGTCGGGTTGAACTGGAAGTGGCACGAAGCCGGATCCGCCACCACCACCACCGGCGAATTTTTCAGCGCGGCTTCCAGCGCCGGGTTGCCGTAGTGGGTCAGGCCCTTGAACAGCGGGAAGTAGGTCAGCGCGGCAATCAGGCAGCCGCCCAGGATGATCCATTTGCGGCCGATGCGGTCCGACAGGCTGCCGAAGAAGATGAAGAACGGCGTGGCCAGCAGCAGCGCGGTGGCGATCAGGATGTTGGCGGTCTTGAGTTCGATCTTCAAGGTCTGCAGCATGAAGAACAGGGCGTAGAACTGGCCGGTGTACCAGACCACGGCCTGGCCCATGGTCAGGCCTACCAGGGCCAGCACCACGATCTTCATGTTTTTCCACTGGCCGAAGGCTTCCGACAGCGGCGCCTTCGAGGTCTTGCCCTCGGCTTTCATCTTGGCGAATGCCGGCGATTCATTCATCGACATCCGGATCCAGACCGAGATACCCAGCAGCAGCACGGACACCAGGAATGGAATGCGCCAGCCCCATTCGTTGAACGCTTCCTCTTCCACCAGCAGGCGGGTGCCCAGGATCACCATCAGCGACAGGAAGAAGCCCAGCGTGGCGGTGGTCTGGATCCATGCGGTGAACAGGCCGCGCTTGCCGTCCGGCGCATGTTCGGCCACGTAGGTGGCGGCGCCGCCGTATTCGCCGCCCAGCGCCAGGCCCTGCACGATACGCAGCAGCACCAGCACGATCGGCGCCGTGATGCCGATGGACGCATAGCCCGGCAGCAGGCCGACGATGAAGGTCGACAAGCCCATCAGCAAAATCGTGACGAGGAAGGTATATTTACGGCCGATCATGTCGCCGAGCCGGCCAAATACCAGCGCGCCGAACGGGCGCACGATGAAGCCGGCCGCAAAGGCCAGCAGGGCGAAGATGAAGCCGGAAGTCGGATCGGTGCCCGCAAAGAATTGCTTGGCGATGATGGATGCCAGCGAGCCGTACAGGTAAAAGTCGTACCACTCGAAGACGGTGCCCAGCGACGAGGCAAAGATGACTTTCTTTTCCTCGCGCGTCATGGGGGAAGCTTTGCCGCTCCCCGCCCCACGCATGTCTGCAGTGCCGGATGCAGTTGCCATGATTTATCTCCTATATCGTTATCAGGGTCGCCAATTGTCAAATCATCAGCTTGCCCCCAGTGTGTTCGCCGAACCTTACGCGATGCTTGCTTGAAACTTACGCGAAGCTTACAAACGGTCAAATTGGTAGCGCTAAGAACCTGATAAAAAAATTTGCGAACGCTCGTGCTTATTTGTGCTATTCTCAATACATCGCAACCCCACCGCAACAATACAACTGGAGACCGCAATGACTGATGCCGTGATCGTATCGACCGCCCGTACCGGCCTGGCCAAATCGTGGAAAGGCGCTTTCAACATGACCCATGGCGCCACCATGGGGGGCCATGCGCTGGCCGCCGCGATTACGCGCGCCAATATCGAAGCGGGCGAAGTGGAAGATGTCCTGATCGGCTGCGCCAATCCCGAAGGCGCCACCGGCGGCAACATCGCACGCCAGATCGCGCTGCGCGCCGGCTGCCCCGTCACCACCGGCGGCATGACCATCAACCGCTTCTGCTCGTCCGGCCTGCAGACCATTGCCACCGCGGCCCAGCGCATCATCGCCGGCGAAGGCGACATCTACGCGGCCGGCGGCGTGGAGTCGATTTCGTGCGTCCAGCAGGAAATGAACCTGCACATGTACAAGGAAGTGTGGCTGTCGCAGCACAAGCCGGAAGTCTATTGGCCGATGCTGCAGACCGCGGAAAACGTCGCGAAGCGCTACCAGATCAGCAAGGAGCGCCAGGACGAATACGGCGTGCAGAGCCAGCAGCGCGCCGCCGCGGCGCAGGCCGCCGGCCTGTTCGACGCGGAAATCGTGCCGATGACCACCGTCATGGGCGTGGCCGACAAGGCGTCCGGCCAGCTGGTGTCGCGCGAAGTCACGATCGCCGCCGACGAAGGCATCCGCGCCGACACCACCCTTGAAGCCGTGTCGAAAATCCGCACCGCGGTGCCGGGCGGCGTGATCTCGGCCGGCAACGCCAGCCAGTTTTCCGACGGCGCGTCGCTGGCCATCGTCATGAATGCGAAGGTGGCCGAGCAAAAGGGCCTGCAGCCGCTGGGCATCTTCCGCGGCTTCGCGGTGGCCGGCTGCGAACCCGACGAGATGGGCATCGGCCCGGTGTTCGCGATCCCGAAACTGTTGAAGAAAGCCGGCCTGAAAGTCGAAGACATCGGCCTGTGGGAGTTGAACGAAGCCTTCGCGGTCCAGGTATTGTATTGCGCCGACAAGCTGGGCATCCCGATGGACCGCCTGAACGTCAATGGCGGCGCGATTGCGGTGGGCCATCCGTACGGCGTGTCCGGCGCGCGCCTGACCGGCCATGCACTGATCGAAGGCAAGCGCCGCGGCGTCAAGTACGTCGTCGTGACCATGTGCATCGGCGGCGGCCAGGGCGCCGCCGGCCTGTTCGAAGTGGTGTAAGCCGGCGCAGTATCGGCCATCTGCCGGCCGGCTTCGGCCCCCCCGCCGATGGCCGCCCCGTGCGGCCATCGCCCAACCCTGGAGACCCCCGATGCAATCGAAACTGTTGTCGCGCCGCGACCTCGATTTCCTGTTGTATGAATGGCTGGACGTGGAAGCGCTGACACAGCGCCCGCGTTTCTCGGACCACAGCCGCGAAACGTTCACCGCCGCGCTCGATACCGCGGAAAAAATCGCCACCGACCTGTTCGCGCCGCACAACCGCCTGTCCGACGCCGACGAGCCGCACGCGACACCGGGCGAACATTGCCTGGAAGTGAGCATGATCCCGCAGGTCAAGACCGCGCTCGACGCCTATATCGGCGCCGGCCTGGTGGCGGCCGGCCAGGATTATGAACTGGGCGGCATGCAATTGCCGGTCACCGTGGAAAAAGTGCTGGCCGCATATTGCACGGCGGCCAACGTCTCGACCACGTCGTACATGTTCCTCACCATCGGCAACGCCAACACGCTGCTGAAAACCGGCACGCCGGACCAGGTGCGCCGCTTCGTGCAGCCGATGCTGGAAGGGCGCTACTTCGGCACCATGTGCCTGTCCGAGCCGCAGGCCGGCTCCAGCCTGTCCGACATTACCACCCGCGCCGAGCCCGACCCCGCGCCCGGTCCGGAGGGCGAGCGCCAGTACCGCCTGACCGGCAACAAGATGTGGATTTCCGGCGGCGAGCATGAACTGGCCGGCAATATCGTGCACCTGGTGCTGGCCAAGATTCCCGGGCCGGACGGCAAGCTGATCCCGGGCGTGAAAGGCATTTCACTGTTCATCGTGCCCAAGCGCCTGGTCAATGACGACGGCACCCTCGGTGAACGCAACGACGTGGTGCTGGCCGGGCTGAACCACAAGATGGGCAACCGCGGCACCACCAACTGCCTGCTCAATTTCGGCGAAGGCGTGTTCAAGCCGCAGGGCAAGGCGGGCGCCATCGGTTACCTGGTGGGCCAGCCGCACCAGGGCCTGGCCAACATGTTCCACATGATGAACGAGGCGCGCATCGGCGTGGGCGCCGGCGCCGCGGTGCTCGGCTACACCGGTTACCTGCATGCACTCGACTATGCGCGCAACCGCCCGCAAGGCCGGCACCCGGCCAACAAGGACCCGGCCCAGCCGCAATTGCCGATCGTGGCGCATACCGATGTGCGGCGCATGCTGCTGGCGCAGAAGGCCTACGTGGAAGGGGCCCTGGCGCTGGTGCTGTACAGCGCGAAGCTGGTCGACGACGAGCGCACCGCGCCCGACCCGGAACAGCGCGCGCGCGCCACGCGCCTGCTGGAATTCCTCACACCGGTCACGAAGTCGTGGCCGTCCCAATGGTGCGTGGAAGCCAACAGCCTCGCGATCCAGGTGCACGGCGGCTATGGCTATACCCGCGAATATCCGGTCGAGCAGTTTTACCGCGACAACCGCCTGAACGCCATCCACGAAGGCACGCACGGCATCCACGGGTTGGACTTGCTGGGCCGCAAGGCGTCGATGCAGGACGGCGCGCTGCTGAAGGCGTTTGCCGCCGAGGTGCGCGCCACCGCGGCACGGGCGTCGGATTCGGCCGATGCGGACCTTGCTGCTTATGGCAAGCAGCTCGAGGCCGCGCTGCGCCGCATCGAACAGGTCACGGCGCGCCTGTACGGCGCCGGCGACATGAACACCACGCTGGCCAATGCCAGCGTGTACCTGGAAGCCGTCGGCCACGTAGCGGTGGCGTGGATCTGGCTGCAGCAAGCCATGGCCGCCGGCACGGGCCTGGCTGCCGGCGCCAGCGGCGACGATGCGGCGTTTTACCAGGGCAAACTGCAGGCCTGCCGCTATTTCTACCGCTGGGAATTGCCGAAAACCGGCGCCCAGTTCGACCTGCTGGAAAGCCTCGACACGACGGCGCTGGACATGCAGGATGCATGGTTTTGAACCCGGGCTTAATCAGCCTTGCGCAAATAAGCACTGGCCGGACAGGCATGTACCGAGCCATGCTCGGGCACGGTCCACTGGCGCATTGCGTCAACGACGCCCGGGCACGCACAATGTAATCGACATTCAACGATCGCGGACACCGCGACGCTGCAGGTGCGCGGCATGACGCCGCGTACCCGCGGCACACCTACAGGAGATAAGCAAGATGACACGCACCACTCAGCAATTGTTCGACCTGGCCGGCAAGACCGCGCTGGTCACTGGCGGTTCGCGCGGCCTGGGCCTGCAAATGGCGCTGGCGCTGGGCGAACAGGGCGCGAAAGTCGTGCTCACGTCGCGCAAGCCGGCCGACCTCGATGAGGCCGTGGCCGAACTGGCCAGGCACGGTGTGACCGCCTACGCCGTTGCCGCGGATTTGCAAAAGGAATCGGCGGTCGGGCCGCTGGTGGATGCGGCGCTGGAACTGCTCGGCGGGCACATCGACATCCTGGTCAACAACGCGGGCGCCACCTGGGGCGCCCCGGCCGAAGATTATCCGCTCGACGCATGGGACAAGGTCATGAACCTGAACGTGCGCAGCATCTTCCTGGTGTCGCAGGCGGTCGGCAAGCGTTCGATGATTCCGCGCAAGTCCGGCCGCATCATCAATATCGCCTCGATCGCCGGCCTGGCCGGCAACCCGCCGGGCATGCAGACCATCGCGTACAACACGTCGAAGGCCGCCGTCATCAACTTCACGCGCACGCTGGCCGCCGAATGGGGCGTCTATGGCATTACCGTCAATGCGCTGGCGCCGGGCTTTTTCCCGTCCAAGATGAGCGCCGGCCTGATTGCCGCGCTGGGCGAAGACAAGATGGCGGCCGAGGCGCCGCTGCGCCGCCTCGGCGACGACGAAGACTTGAAAGGCCCGGTCGTGCTGCTGGCGTCGGATGCCGGAAAGCACATCACCGGCCAGACCCTGGCGGTCGACGGCGGCGTATCGGCGCTCTGATCGCGGCCCGTTTCCCTTCAAAGGATGGAACACATGAATACATACCAACGCATCGTGCTGGCGTCGCGCCCGCGCGGCGAAGTCACGCCCGACAACTTCCGCCTTGAAACCCTGCCGGTGCCCGCCATCGCCGATGGCCAGGTGCTGGTGCGCAACCACTACCTGTCGCTGGACCCATACATGCGCGGGCGCATGAGCGAGGCGAAAAGCTATGCCGCGCCGCAGCCGCTCGATGAAACCATGATAGGCGGGACCGTGGGCGAAGTCATCGCCTCGAACAACCCGAAATTCGCGGCCGGCGACTTCGTGGCCGGCATGTTCGGCTGGTCGGAAATCGGCGTGTCCGACGGCGCGCTGCTGCGCAAGGTCGACGCGAAAGTGTTGCCCGCATCGGCCTACCTTGGCGCGGTCGGGATGCCGGGAATGACTGCCTGGTACGGCTTCAACCAGATCCTGCGGATGAAGCCGGGCGAGACCCTGGTGGTGTCGAGCGCCAGCGGCGCGGTCGGGTCGGTGGTCGGCCAGCTGGCCAAGCTTAAAGGATGCCGCGCGGTCGGCATTGCCGGCGGCGGCGACAAGTGCGACTACGTCGTCAACACGCTGGGCTTCGACGCCTGCATCGATTACAAGGCCGGCAACCTGGAAGGCGACCTGGCCGCCGCCACGCCCGACGGCGTCGATGCGATCTATGAAAACGTCGGCGGCGCCGTGTTCGACGCGGCGCTGGCGCGTACCAATGCGTTTGCCCGCGTCGCGCTGTGCGGCATGATCGCCGGGTACAACGGCGAAGACATCCCGCTGCGCAATGCGCGCGTGCTGCTGACCAACCGCATCAGCCTGCGCGGCTTCATCGTCACCGAGCACATGGAATTCTGGCCGCAGGGCCTGGCCGAGCTGGGCGGCCTGGTCGCCACCGGCAAGCTGCAATTCCGCGAATCCGTCGCGCAAGGCCTGGCGCAGGCGCCCGAAGCGTTTATCGGCCTGCTCAAGGGGAAGAATTTTGGCAAACAACTGGTGAAGATGATCTGATATGAAAAATTTCAAGGACAAAGTCGCCGTCATCACTGGCGGCGCGGCGGGACTGGGACGCGAATTCGCGATCCGCGCTCATGAACTGGGCATGAAACTCGTATTGGCCGACGTGCAGCAGGATGCGCTGGACGCCACCGTGGCCGAACTCAAAGGGCAGGGCGCCGCCGTGATCGGACTGCGGTGCGACGTGCGCAAGGGCGAACAGGTGCAGGCGCTGGCCGACAGCGCGATGCGCGAATTCGGGGCCGTCCACCTGGTGTTCAACAATGCCGGCGTCGGCTCGGGCGGCCTGATTTGGGAAAACACGGAAGCCGACTGGGAATGGGTGTTGGGGGTGAACGTCTGGGGCGTGATCCACGGCGTGCGCATCTTCACGCAACTGATGCTCGAGTGCGCCAAGGCCGACCCTGCGTACGAAGGCCATATCGTGAACACGTCGTCGATGGCCGGCGTGGTCAATCCCCCGGTGATGGGCGTCTACAACGTGTCCAAGCACGCTGTCGTGTCGCTGTCGGAAACGCTGTACCACGACCTGAAGCTCGTCGACGCGCCGATCGGCGCCTCGGTACTGTGCCCGTTCTTTGTCCCGACCGGCATCAACCAGTCCCACCGCAACCGTCCCGACGACGTGAAAATGGCCAAGCCGACCGCCAGCCAGCTGGCTTCGCAGGCCCTGACCGACCGCGCGGTCAGTTCCGGCAAGGTCACCGCGCGCCAGGTGGCGGAAATGACGTTCGCCGCCATCGAGGATGGCCGCTTCTACATTTATTCGCACCCGGATGCGCTGGCCGGCCTGCGCGTGCGCATGGAAGACATGACCACACCGCGCAATCCCACCGACCCGCACGCGGCCACGCCGCACATCCGCGACATGTTGAAAGGCATGCTGAAGAAGGCTTGACGGGTACGGGCGGCGCCGCCGCGGCATGCTTTCGCGGCGGCCGCCGGCCATGGCACAATACCGCCATGAAACCACTCGACATACGCTATGGCGACTGGTCCGCGCTGCGGGCCGACGCCCAATCGATCCGCCTGGAAGTGTTCGTACAGGAACAGCAGGTGCCGGCGGAACTGGAAATGGATGACAAGGACGCGGTGTGCCTGCATGCGGTCGCGTATGACGCGCAAGGCGCGCCGGTGGCCACCGGCCGCCTGCTGCCGGATGGGCACATCGGCCGCATGGCGGTGCGCAAGCCGCATCGCGGCAGCGGCATCGGCGGCATGATGCTGCAAGGCTTGATGGCGCAAGCCAGGGCGCGCGGCGACGCCGAAGTCGTGCTCAGCGCCCAGACCCACGCCGCGCCGTTTTACCGGCGGCACGGCTTTGTAGTGCGCGGCGACGAGTTCCTTGAAGCCGGCATCGCGCACATCGAGATGGCGTACCGCTTTTAAGCGGTCATTTTAAGCGCTCATTTTAAGCGGCACCGGCGCGGCCGCTCCTTACTGGATCACGACTTCGTTCAGCAGCGCCGGCGCATCGCTGAACAGCTTCACCACGGTCGACGTGCGCGTGCCATAGGCCGGCGATTCGATCCGCACCGCCGACAGCATGCGCTCGACCTCGAGCGGCACGCCGGTTTCCGGCAGCCGCATGTCGGGCGCACGCGTGGTGTCGGACAGCATTTCAAAGTAGGCGTCGTCGGGCGCGCCCAGGCACAGCAAACTGGCGAATTGCGCCTTGGTCTTCAATACTTTCGGCCACGGTGAATCGAGCAGCGCATTCGACAGCCCGTAAATGCCGGGCGCCAGCGGCTGGCCATTGCGCGGGTCGCCATCGCCCTTGTTGGAATACCAGACCAGGCTGTCGCGGTCGCCCACCACCAGGTTGAAACCGTTATAGGCGGCGGCGCCGTTGCGGATGCTGTCGATATAGGCCTGCGGCCCCATGGACCCGGCCAGGAAATCGGCCACCAGGCGCCCGCGCGACGGCGCGTCTTCCCGGTGCTCGTGCGGCGCGCGGATATTCGTGATGGCGGCAAAGCGGGACGACACGCCGCCGCCTTCCGGTTGCGTCACGCCCATCCAGCTGCCGCCGGCCTGCAAATCCCGTCCCGCGTAGATGCGGGGCTGGTCCGGCCAGGGACCGGCCGGCGCGGCCTGGCGCGCATAAAATTCGTCGCGGTTGGCGGCAGCGATCAGCGGCACGCCTGGCACGACCTGCCATGCGAAAACAATCAGGCACATGGATCAGAGTTCCGTAAAGACTTCAGTGTGGCGGGGGCCGGCGGTCAGCGCGGCGATGCCATGCGCGTCGACCGCGGCGGCCAGTGCGGCGTCAAAGCCGTCGCGGACAGCGGGATAGACTTCCATCCATGTCCATACGCCGTCCCCCGCGGGCCGGGGGCGGCGTTTCAGTTGCGGCGACACGCCCTGGGTGCAGGCCAGATCCGCCTGCATGGCGCCCACCGCGCTGCGCAGGGCGCCCTGGTCGGCGTCCCGCACTTTGTAATAAACGTACAAATCCATGCCGTCCGCCGTGCCGGGGTCACACGTCCAGCTTGTCCAGCACGTAGGGCATGGGCAGGAACGCCAGCGGCGCCCCGTCGGGACTGCCGGCGCGCACGTCGCCCTGTTCCAGCGCTTCGAGTTTCATTTCCACCAGCGCGTCGACACCGCCCGCGCCATTGGCGGCCGCGTTGACCACCATGCCGCACGGCTGCGACGGGTCATGGGCCGCGAACACTTCCGTGCCGGCCGCCACGGCCGGATCGCCGATGCGCGCCAGCGCGGTGCGGCGTTTCAGCTTGCCCAGGTATTGGCTGCGCGCGACGATTTCCTGGCCGGGGTAGCAGCCTTTCTTGAAATTCACGCCGCCCAGCAATTCCAGGTTGACCATTTGCGGCACGAACTGTTCCTGCGTGGCGGCCGTCACTTGCGGCACGCCGGCGTGGATCGCGGCCAGGGCCCAGGCATCGTCGCCGCCCACGTTCAGGCGTTCGGCCAGCATCGGGGCCACGGTATCGGCGGTGGCGGCGGAGGTCAGCCACAGGTAGCGCGGCGCGCCAAAGGCGTCGCCCAGGCGCAGCAGGGCGCCCAGCGGATGCGCCACGTGCGTATAGGGCCGCGGCGGCAGCGCATCGAACCAGGTTTGCAGCACGGCTTCGGCCATGCCGCCGCCCAGGCCCAGCGCGACGGCGTGTTCCGGCAAATCGGTAGCGTCGGCCAGCCTGGCCTTGGCGCGCAGTACGAACATCGACAGGCGCTTTTGCAGCGCCGGCTGGATGTCGCGCGCCAGTTGCAGCAGGATGCCGTCCTGGCCGCGCCACATGGTGAAGGTGCCCAGCAGGCGGCCTTTCGGCGTGCAATAGCCGGCCAGGCGCACCTCATCGGCCGCCAGGTGTTCGACGTCGTTGGTCAATTGGCCATGCAGGAAACTGGCCGCATCGTCGCCAGCCACGGAGATCAGTCCCTGGCCTGTCACGCAGGCCACGAAGCCCACGGCCAGTTCGGTCGGGGTCAGCGCCGCTTGGGGCGTTAAGATATGTTTCCAGTCACTCATAAATATTCACATTCACGCCGGTTTGCGCGTTCTTTTATGTTCTTATGCGGGTAGTGCTTACTGAAACTAGCCGCGTGGCATTATCATTACGGGCTCATTATAGTGATGTCGCGGAATTCGCGTTGGACGCAGTCAAAAACTGCCGGACCAGCCGTACAATGATGACCAGGCGTGCGGCCGGTCGGGGCGCGCGTCGTAACGGTTTTTAACATGGCTTTGATAAAAAAAACAATCGTATTGGGGATGGTGGCCGCGCTGGCGTGTGGCGGCGGTTTTGCCTGGTGGGCGCGCCAGCCGATCACGACCGGGGAAGCCGCGATTGAATTCACCATTGCGCCGGGCAGCGGCGCGGGGGCCGCGGGGCAGCAGATGCGCGACGCCGGCGTGCCGATCCAGCCGCTGCTGTTCACCCTGCTGGCGCGCGTGACGGAAAAATCGGGCCGCCTGAAAGCCGGTTCCTATGAATTGAAACCCAATACCACGCCGCTGCGCCTGATCGACCAGCTGGTGCGCGGCGAATTCGCGCAGGAACAGTTGACCATCATCGAAGGCTGGACATTCCGCCAGATGCGCCAGGCCATGGCGGCCCACAAGGGCTTGAAGCATGACACGGCCAACCTGTCCGACACGGAATTGCTGGCCATGATCACGCAGGATTACAAGGCGCCGGAAGGCCTGTTTTTCCCTGACACGTATCTGTTTGCCAAGGGCGCCAGCGAATTGCAGATCTTCCGCCAGGCGCATGCGATGTTGCTGGCGAAGTTGCAGGACGCGTGGGACAAGCGCGATGCCAGCCTGCCCTACAAGAATCCGTATGAGGCGCTGACCATGGCGTCCATCGTGGAAAAGGAAACCGGGCAAAAGTCCGAGCGCGGCATGATCGCCGGCGTGTTCGTCAACCGGCTGCGCATCGGCATGCTGCTGCAGACTGATCCTACCGTGATTTATGGCATGGGCAGCCGCTATGACGGCAAGATCCGCAAGAAAGACCTGGAAACCGACACCCCGTACAATACGTACACGCGGGCAGGCCTGCCGCCAACGCCGATTTCCCTGCCCGGCCTGCAATCGCTGACGGCGGCCATGTCGCCGGCCAAGACCGGTGCGCTGTATTTCGTGTCGCGCGGCAATGGCACCAGCCAGTTTTCAGACAACCTCACCGACCATAACCGGGCGGTCAACCAGTATCAACGGCAGTAATCCATGACATTTCAACGCGGACGTTTCATCACTTTCGAGGGCATCGACGGCGCCGGCAAATCCACCCATATCGCTTTCGTCGCCGACCGCATCCGCGCCCGCGGCGTCGAACTGGTCAGCTCGCGCGAACCGGGCGGCACGCCGCTCGGGGAAAAATTGCGCAACCTCGTGCTGCACGACGCCATGCACCTGGAAACCGAAGCGCTGCTGATGTTTGCCAGCCGCCGCGAACACTTGGCGCAAGTGATCGAGCCGGCCCTGGCCCGTGGCGCCTGGGTGGTTTCCGACCGCTTCACCGACGCCAGCTTCGCCTACCAGGGCGGCGGCCGCGGCCTGCCGCGCGCGAAGCTCGAAGCGCTGGAACAATGGGTGCATCCGCACCTGCAGCCGGACTTGACCTTGCTGTTCGACGTGCCGCTGGAAGTGGCGCGGGCGCGCCTGGACGCCACGCGTGAACTCGACAAGTTCGAGCAGGAGCAGGCCGACTTCTTCAACGCCACGCGCGCCGAATACCTGCGCCGGGCGGCGCAATACCCGCGGCGCTTCCGCGTGATCGACTCGACCCGCGCGATCCCCGACATCCAGCGCGAATTGCAGGCCATCGTGGAAAGCCTGCCGGCATGAGCGCGGCGATTTTTCCGTGGCAGCGGGCGGCCTGGGACCAATTGCAGGTGATGCGGGCCCGCCTGCCGCACGCGATCCTGTTCCACGGCGCGGCCGGCATCGGCAAGGCGCAATTCATCGAACACTTCGCCAAGTCGCTGCTGTGCGAAAGCGCAGGGCCGGGCGGCCATGCGTGCGGCGCGTGCGCGTCGTGCGGCTGGTTCGAACAGCAAAACCACCCGGATTACCGCCGCGTGCGCCCGGAAGCGCTGGAGGACGAGCCGGCCGGCGACGGCGAGGAGGGCGGCGAAGAAGGCAAGAAAGCCGCCAAGAGCAAGACGCCGTCGAAAGACATCAAGATCGAACAGATCCGCGCGCTGGCGGACTTCATGAATATTTCCACGCACCGCCAGGGCTTGCGCGTGGTGGTGCTGTACCCGGCGGAAAACCTCAACATGCCGGCCTCGAACGCGCTGTTGAAAACGCTGGAAGAACCGCCGCCCGGCACCGTGTTCCTGGTGGCGTCCAACAGCCTGGACCGGCTGCTGCCCACCATCCTGTCGCGCTGCCGCAAATTCGCGCTGCCGCTGCCGCCGTTCGACGAAGCGCTGGCCTGGCTGAAGGAGCAGGGCGTGCCGGACGCGGAAAGCTGGCTGCGCGAACAGGGCGGCGCGCCGCTGGCCGCGCAGGCGCAGGCCGAAGCCGGGTCGCGCGAAGAACTTGATGTGTTTTTGCAACTGCTGGCCAATCCCGGCGTGGAAGCGGCGCTGCGCTGCGCCGATAAAGTGCAGAAAGTGCCGCTGGCGCTGCTGGTTTCTTGGCAGCAGCGCTGGCTTTACGATATGTTTTCCTACAAACTGTCGGGTACCATCCGCTACTATCCGCGTTATCGCAAGGAATTGGCGGCCCTGGCGGGCAGGGTCCATGTGAGCCGGCTGATGGCGGCCATCAAGGGCGCCAATGAGCGGCGCGCCACGGCCGACCACCCGTTATCGCCGAAACTGTTTATTGAAGACATGTTGCTGGAGTACACCAAAGTCCTATGAGCGCCACACCAGCCGATCCGAACGCCGCGCCGGTGGCCCGTCCCACGGTGCTGTCGCTGGCCATCAAGGAAAAAGCCGCGCTGTATGCCGCTTACATGCCATTCCTGAAAAACGGCGGCATGTTCGTGCCCACGCAAAAGCCGTACAGGATCGGCGACGAGATTTACCTGATCCTGGCGCTGATGGACGACCCCAACAAATACCCGATCGCCGGCAAGGTGGTGTGGATCACCCCGCCCGGCGCCAACAATAACAAGGCGCAAGGCATCGGCGTGCACTTCCCGGACGATGAAACCGGGCAGCGCACCCGCCTGCGCATCGAAGAAATCCTCGGGGCGGCGCTGCGTTCGTCGCGCGCCACCCATACCCTATAAGCGCACCCCCACCCCATGACTTACCGCCACCGTCCCGCCACCCTCAACGATTTGCCCACCATCGTCGCGATCTACAACAGCACCGTGGCGTCGCGCGAAGTCACGGCCGACACCGAACCGGTCACGGTGGCGTCGCGCCTGGCCTGGTTCCACGAACACACGCCGGAGCGCCGGCCGCTGTGGGTCATCGAACGCACGGACGGCCCGGCGGCCCCGCCGGAAACCGTGGGCTGGATTTCGTACTCGAATTTCTACGGCCGCCCGGCATACGCCGGCACCGCCGAAGTGTCGATCTACATCGATGAGCGCTGGCGCGGCAAGGGCGTGGGCCGCTATGCGTTGGCCGAAGCCATTGCCTTTGCGCCAACGATCAAGGTGCATACGCTGCTGGGCTTTATTTTCGGCCATAACCGGCCCAGCCTGGCGCTGTTTGGCAAATTCGGCTTTGAAACGTGGGCCAACTTGCCGCGCGTGGCCAACCTCGACGGGATTGAGCGCGACCTGATCATCCTGGGAAAGCGCGTAGCGTAAACACTACAAGCTGTGAGGCAAACAAATGTCCGCAAGCCCGGACATTTGATGTGTATTTACAACACGTTTATTCTTTTTTTACCGTCAATTGCCTGATGGTAGCGGCTTTGCCATACGTTACCGTGACCAGCAGCGGCGCCGGGCACTGCGCGCGGTACAGGTAAGTGCGCTCTTCGCCCTTGACCGAGCGCTGCAGCAATTCCAGCGGCAATGTGGAAGGACAGGCGCGCAACAGTGGCGCGGTGTCCGCCTGCGGATCGCCCGCCACGCGGGCCAGCGCGGCCGCTACCTCGGCCGTGACAGCGGGTTCCGTGTCTTCAATGGCTTTCATGGGGCGCGGCGGCGGTTCCGACCAGGCGCAGCCGGAGACCAGCAGACTGGACAATAGCAGTGTCGACGTGATGCGCATTCGGCTTCCTTCCGCAAAATTCTTCATCATAACGCCGCCGCGCCGCCGTGCAAATGTCTCATTTTGAACAGAATCGGCGGCTTTGTCTAAAAACGCCGAGTTTCACTGTTCCGCCGCGGCGCTCCCTATACTCAGTCGCAATCCCATGAGGATTCATCACAACAACGAAAACCACTGATAGACAGGAGAGCTTGCAGCATGCGTCACCATCCACGTTCCGTTTCTCGTACCATCCTGGCATCCCTGATTACCTTCGCTTTTGCCGGCGCCGCCCAAGCGGGCGTGCATTCGGTCGACAACCTGCACCTGTTCAGCAACACGTCCGTGAAGTCGGCGGACGAAGCGCTGCGCGCCAACGCCGACCGTTTCGGCCTGCCTGCCTCGCTGAACAACCTGACCCTGGTCAAGGTGCAGGAATCGCTGACCGGCACGCACTACCACTATCAGCAGATGCTGCGCGGCCTGCCTGTCGACCGCGCCGTGATCGTTGTCTCGATTGGCAAGAATGGCCAGTTGCAAAAGATTTTCAACGAAACCCGCCACATTTCCGACAAGGTGGACGCCAACGCCGTCAACCAGCTGTACAACCAGGCGCAAATTTCCGAAGAGCAGGCGCTGGACAAGGGCTGGAACAACATGAAGGTGCAGCACGCCCTGGTCAGCGCACCGTCGACCGAGCTGGTGTGGATGCCGACCAAGGATGGCGTGCAACTGGCGCGCAAGGTGCAGATCCAGGCGCAAATGCCGACCGGCGGCTTCGTCCAATACCTGAACGCGCATGACGGTTCGGTCATCGATTCGTACTCGCTGTCGATGCCGCGCAAGGGCGAACGTTCGCTGGCCGACCGCGCCAAGGTGACTGGCCCCGTGCTGGACCGCAAGTCCGCCACCCAGGCTGTCAGCACCACCCAGGCCCAGCGCACCGCGACGCCGACCGCTACCCTGGCGCCGTCGGGCATCAACGGTTCGGGCTATGCCTTCGATCCGGACCCGCGCACCGCGCTCAATACCGATGCGCTGACCGACACCTCGGCCGCCTCGGCGTTCGACGCCGCGTATTCCAACAAGACCCTGCGCGACCTGACCGTCACCAACGGCGTGTACACGCTGTCGGGCCCCTACATCAACATCAAGAACATCGAATCGCCGAACACGGCGCCGTCGACCACCACCAATGGCGTCTGGACCGCCAAGCGCGGCAACAATGCCTTTGACGACACCAACGTCTATTACCACATCGACACCAACCAGCGCTATATCCAGTCGCTGGGCTTCACCGGCACCAAGTCCATCATCAACCGTCCGCTCAACGTCGATACCGACGGCGTGAACGGCGACGACAATTCGCACTACAGCGGCGGCTCCAACGATTACCTGGCGTTCGGCCACGGCTGCGTCAATGATTCCGAAGACGCGGACGTGATCCTGCACGAATACGGCCACGGCATCCAGGCCAACATCAACTCCGGCTGGACCGGCGGCGACACCGGCGCGATGGGCGAAGGCTTCGGCGACTACTGGGCCGCGTCGTATTCGTACAGCACCCCGAACGGCAAGACGTACCATCCGGAGTGGGCCTTCAGCTGGGACGGCCATGGCGCGTGCTGGGCCGGCCGCATGCTGAACCGCTATGACGCCAAGTACAACAGCAGCAAGACGTATTCGGCGCACTCGTCGGTGACGGAAAACGGCATCACGTTCCAGTCCGACGAATTGTGGTCGGCGCCGCTGTACCGTTCGATGGTGTCGCTGCTGGCCGCCGGCAAGACGCGCGGCGACATCGACAAGATCATCCTGGAAGCGCACTTCGGCCTGGGCAGCAACATCAAGATGCCGGCCATGGCCACCGCGATCGTCAACGCCGCGAAAAACCTGTTCCCATCGGATTTGACGTTCGCAAACACCTTCCAGTCCAACTTCGAAGCGCAAAACATCCTGTCGAGCGTCGTGGTGGGACCGACCATCAATGAAACGGAGAGCAACAACACGACGGCCAGCGCCAATACCATCAGCACCGCCGGCACCACCGTCAACGCCACCATGAGCGCATCGAGCGACGTGGACTATTTCAAGGTCGTGATCCCGGCCGGCAAGACGCTGACCGTGAAACTGACCCCGAACGCCTCGTCCGACTATGACCTGGAACTGTACAGCAGCGGCGGCACCAAGCTGTCGTCCAGCACCAATGGCACCGGCGCCGTGGATACCGTGACCCGCGCCAGCGCGGCCGGCGAAACCGTGTACGCCAAGGTGATCTACTACTCGGGCGGCACCGGTTCCACCAGCGGCAAGTACACGCTGACCGCGAACTGGTAATCGCGGCAGCGCATCCGCCACAGCAAAGCCGGCCCGGTGGGCCGGCTTTTTTCATGGCGCCGCCATGGCCGTCGCTCCCGGCGACAGGGGGCAGCGACGCCCCGATCGGCGGCGCCGTTGCCAGGTGCCTATCCGCAAGACAGCGGTCCGAGAGCGTGCCGGGGCCACGCCAGCGTGGATACCGGCATCCGCGTACGCGGCGACGCTGCGGGCGTCCGCCGCAAGCCTTATTTCTCCGGTTTCGCTCCCGCGCCGCCCAGCCGTGCGTACGGCTGCGTCGAACGCTCCAGCGCCAATCCCAGCCTTTCCACCATTTCCGCCGCCGGCGTCCCTTCTCGGAAGCCTTTCACGGCAAACGTGTTGCGCAGCGTGCGGCCGCCGCTGCGCGGCACGGCAATACCGGCGCGCTCAAAGGTGGCCTTGACCTGGCGGTACACCGTGGCCTTGTCCAGCGGTTCGCCGCGCAGGTTGGCCGGGAACAGCAGGGGACCGGGGATTTTCATGGCTTGCCGTTCGTCGAGCCAGCGGAACACTTCGGCGGCGGCGAACCCCGGCAGCAGGGTTTCGTGCTTGTAGCTGGTGTCGTGCTTGTCGGCCGGCGTCAGCTTGATGCGGTGCGCGCCATCGAGTTCCGGGGTCGGCACGATTTCCTCGATGTGCAGGCCGATGACTTCGGCCACCTTCAGCCCGCCGCACATCATGACCAGCTGCATGGCGCGGTCGCGCCGGCGCTTCCAGCCATTCCAGGCGCCGCCGCGCCGCACCGACGGCGCCACGTCGGGCAGGGCGGACAGGAAGCGTTCGGCCTGCTCGGCGGTCAACACCACCATCGCCGCGTCTTCCGTGAGGCCGCGCGTCTGTTCTTCGCGGATCAGCGCCAGTTGCGCCGGGTTGGGAGCAACGTCGAGGTGGATATAGCAGCGCTCCAGCAGGCGGATATAGCGCCGCGCAATGGCGCTGTTCAACTCGCGCTTGCCATGTTCGCCGGTGGCGATGAACTCGTGGATGTCGCCCGGCGTCAGGGCGGAAAAGCGGCGCCCATGGTCGCCCATCCAGCGCACGAACTTGCCGAACATGGTGACGTAGACATGCACGGAATCCGGCGACAGGGGACGCGGCGGCGCGGCGGTACCGGCGCGGCGGCTGATTTGCGCGAATTCCTGGCTGCGCACGAACTGGGCGAATTGCTGGGCGGGCTGGCTGTCCCACAACGCGAGTAATGGATGCATGGCGGCTCCGGAGTCGACGGCGACGACACCATTGTAAGGTAGATTGCAATTAACCGGAGTGCACGATTGGCCTTGCCCTCTACTGTTGAGTAATGCAATATGCAATTAACAAACCTTGTTTTACTTTGCCCCGGACACCGCGCCGCCAAGCATGCGCGGGCGCGCAACCTGGACACCGGTCGGCATCAAGGACCCGGCGGAAACGCAGGCAAGCCGCGGGCCGGACGCCGCGGCAAGCAGCGGCCGGGCAGGGCGTGAGACAGGGCCTGAATCGGGTACAATCGCGCCATGTTTATCGATTCCCATTGCCACATCAACTTCCCCGAGCTGGCCACTCGCATGCCGGAACTGCTAGCCAAAATGGCGCAGAACAACGTCACCCACGCGCTGTGCGTGTCGGTGGACTTGCCGGACTTCCCGCAAGTGCTGGCGCTGGCCGAACAATATCCGCATATCTACGCGTCGGTCGGCGTGCACCCCGACTATGAAGACACGCCGGAACCGACGGTCGAGCAGCTGGTGGCGCTGGCCGACAACCCGCGCATCGTCGCCATCGGTGAAACCGGGCTCGATTATTACCGCCTCGAGGGCGACCTGGAATGGCAGCGCGAACGCTTCCGCACCCATATCAAGGCGTCGCGCATCACCGGCAAGCCATTGATCATCCATACCCGCTCCGCCAGCGCCGACACCATCCGCATCATGGCCGAGGAGGGCGCCGGCACCGACCAGGGCGGCGCGGCCGGCGTGATGCACTGCTTCACCGAGTCGCTGGACGTGGCGCGGGCCGCGATGGCCATGGGGTTCTACATTTCGTTTTCCGGCATCGTCACGTTCAAGAGCGCCCGGGAATTGCAGGCGGTGGCGCTGGAAGTGCCGCTCGAGCGCATGCTGATAGAAACCGATTCGCCGTACCTGGCGCCGGTGCCGCACCGGGGCAAGATGAACGAGCCGGGCTTCGTCAGCCATGTGGCGGAATTCATCGCGAAGCTCAAGGGCGTGCCGCTCGAGCAGGTCGCGCAACAGACGTCGGACAATTTCTTCAAGCTGTTCCATACCGCCCGCTGAAAGGACCGCCCATGAAGCGCCGCCTGCTGTGTTCCGCATTGCTTTCCGCGTCATGGTCGGCCCCATTGGCGGGGGGCGTTGGCGGGCTGCTGTTGGCGGCGCCGCCGGCGCAGGCCGAAAGCGAAGACCAGGTGGCGTTGTTCCGCGCGGCGCAAATGGATAACGACCGCACCGTGCGGGACGTACTGGCGCGCGGCCTCGATCCCAACGTGCATGAGCCGGAACGCGGCGAAACCGCCCTGGTCGTGGCGATGCGCTATGACGCCAACAAGGTGCTCGACGTGTTGCTGAAACACCCGCGCATCAACCTCGAGGAAGCATCAAGCAACGGCACCACGGCGCTGATGATGGCGGCATTTAAGCAAAACAAGGCGGCGGTGCAGGCGCTCATCGCGAAAGGCGCGCAGGTGAACCGCAAGGGCTGGACCCCGCTGCATTTTGCCGCCACCGCGGGCGACGTGGGCATCATGGCCATCCTGCTCGAACATCACGCCTACATCGACGCGGCTTCGCCGACCGGCTTCACGCCGCTGATGCTGGCGGCGCGTGAAGGCCGCGAAGACGCCGTTCAACTGCTGCTGCGCGAAGGCGCCGATGCCTCCATCAAGGATTTCGCCTTCAAGATCGATGCGGCGGAATTCGCGCGGCGCGCCGACAAACCGTGGATCGCCAAGGCCATCGAATCCCACCAGGCCGCCACCACGGCCATGAAGGGCAAGTAATCCCGTTCGCCGCTTTCCCGGCCATCCCGGGTGCAGGGCCGGCGCTCCAAGCGGGCCGGTGTTCCAAGCCCGGAATTGAACGGCATTTCCCTGTCAGCTTGCCGCATCGCGCCGCCAGGTCTGCATGCACAATGGCAATATTGCGCTAACAAGGGACTTCCATGCTGAACGAACGCGAAATCGAGAGCTGCTACCTGGGCCAGTTCATCCCCGTCCATTACCATCACAACATGCTGATGGACCAAAACCGCATGCACAGTTTCAAGGCCGCCATCGATTATGCGGTCAAGCCCGGCATGAAGGTGCTGGAATTGGGGGGCGGCACCGGTGTCATGTCGTGCTTTGCGGCGGCCAAGGCCAGCCATGTGTATTGCGTGGAATTCAACCCCGACATGGTGAAGGAAGCCCGCAAGTTCCTGGCCATGAATCCGCAGGGCGAAAAGGTTGAAGTCATCCATGCGGACGCGTTTGAATACCTGCCGCCT
Organism: uncultured Pseudoduganella sp.; assembly: GCA_966211685.1. Classification (GTDB taxonomy): domain Bacteria; phylum Pseudomonadota; class Gammaproteobacteria; order Burkholderiales; family Burkholderiaceae_D; genus Rugamonas. The sequence goes on along the minus strand of CBIHOX010000077.1, from coordinate 3,497 downwards.
GAACCGGTCGACGTCGTGATCTGCGAAATGATCCATGTCGGCATGCTGCGCGAAAAGCAGGTCGAAGTCATCGAGTCGTTCAAGCGGCGCTACCTGGCGCGCTTTGGCGGCCCGCTGCCGGTGTTCCTGCCTGAAGCGGCCATCATGGCGGCGCAGCCGATTTCCCAGGAATACGACTTCGAGGGATTTTATGCGCCCATCGTGCAATTCCAGGAAACCCAGGCGATTTATCCGGGCACCGTGGAAATGGCGCAGCCGGCCGTGTACGCGGTGGTGGACTTCACCCAGGACAACGACACGCTGTACCGCTGGGAAGGCAAGTTCGTCGCCACCCGCGCCGGTTGCGTGAATGCGATGCGCTTCGTGACGAAAAACATCCTGGCGGTGGTCAGCGAGCGCAACACCACCATCGACTGGCTGAACCACTACATGAACTTGCCGCTGGACCGTCCGGTCCAGGTGGAAGAGGGCGACGTGCTGCAAGTGAGTTTCCAGTACCGCGCCGGCGGCTCGCTGCCTTCGCTGCAGGCCACGCTCGATTGCCGGCTGCTGTACGAAGCCGCGCTGCAACCCGCGCATCACTTGCCCGCGTTTGCCTGAGCGGCCCCGGGCGGCGTTACAGCCGCAGCCGCTCCCGGGCGGCGTCATATTCGGCTTTCAGCCGCGCCGCCACTTCCGCCACCGGCGGCGCGTCGTGCATCAGGCCGACCCCCTGTCCGGCGCCCCAGATGTCGCGCCATGCCTTGCTCTTGCTGCTGCCGCCGGAACCGAAGTTCATGGCGGACTTGTCGGCCTCCGGCAGGTTGTCCGGGTCCAGCCCGGCCGCGACAATGGATTTCTTCAGGTAGTTGCCGTGCACGCCGGTAAACAGGTTCGTATACACCACGTCGGCCGCGGTCGATTCCAGGATGGCCTGTCGGTATGCGTCATCCACGTTGGCTTCCTGCGTCGCCAGCCAGCGCGAGCCGATATAGGCGAAGTCGGCGCCCATGGCTTGCGCGGCCAGGATCGCGTCGCCGGTGGCGATCGCCCCGGACAGGGCGACCGGTCCGTCGAAGAAGCGCCGCACTTCGCCCACCAGCGCGAATGGCGACAGGGTGCCGGCGTGCCCGCCCGCGCCGCTGGCCACCAGGATCAAGCCGTCCACGCCGGCTTCCAGCGCCTTGTGCGCGTGGCGGATATTGATCACGTCATGCAGCACGATGCCGCCGTAGCCGTGGATCGCATCGAGCATGTCCTGCGGCGGCGCGCGCAGCGATGAAATCACGATCGGCACCCGGTGCCGCACGCATACCGCCACGTCTTCCTCGAGGCGGGCATTGGAGTGGTGCACGATCTGGTTGACGGCTATCGGGCCGACCACGGCGTCCGGATGGGCCGCCTGGTGCTCCGCCAGCTCCCGCTGCAAGCCGGTCAGCCAGGTGTCCAGCATGTCCGCCGGACGCGCATTCAGGGCGGGGAACGAGCCGACGATGCCGGCCTTGCACTGCGCCGCCACCAGGCGCGGGCCGCTGGCAATGAACATGGGGGAGGCAATCACCGGCAAGGCCAGGTTGCGCAATACGGCGGGAATGTGTGACATGAACGGCTCCGCGAACGAGGGTGCTTTTTCTTGCCGATCTTATCAGAACGCAAGCCCGGCCACACCGTTCGCCCCGCAAATTGCGCAATTTATCGCGCCGTGCCGCAGTTGATCGCACCGGCATTGTCCTGACGCCACCGGAAAACTACAGTAGCGCCATCGACATCACATTGGCCGGGAGCGTTATATGCTGAGTTTCATGTTATGGCTGGTCCTGCTGTTCCTGTGCTGGCCGCTGGCCTTGCTGGCGTTGCTGCTGTATCCGCTGGTCTGGCTGGTCTTGCTGCCGTTCCGGCTGGTCGGCATCGGTGTGGAAGCCGTCTTCGAACTGTTGCGCGCCATCGTATTGCTGCCGGCGCGCGTCTTGCGCGGCTCGCCAGGGCGCTGACCGGGCCGCGATCCCCCACGGCAAGTGGGGTTGAAAACCCGGTGCTTCCGCCAAACATCGTCTCTCCGACACTGATAGAATCAGCGACGCACCCCATGCGCCGTTCGTCGTGATTTTCCTCAAGGAGAGTGTGATGACCCGCAAGACCCCCATCGAGCGTTACCGCAACATCGGCATCAGCGCGCACATCGATGCCGGCAAAACCACCACCACTGAACGCATCCTGTTCTATACCGGCGTCAATCACAAGATCGGCGAAGTGCACAATGGCGCCGCCACCATGGACTGGATGGAGCAGGAACAGGAGCGCGGCATCACGATCACGTCGGCCGCCACCACGGCGTTCTGGAAAGGCATGGCGGGCAATTTTCCCGAGCACCGCATCAACATCATCGATACCCCGGGCCACGTGGATTTCACGATCGAAGTGGAGCGCTCGATGCGCGTGCTCGACGGCGCCGTCATGGTGTACGACTCGGTGGGCGGCGTGCAGCCGCAATCGGAAACCGTGTGGCGCCAGGCCAACAAGTACCATGTGCCGCGCATTGCGTTCGTCAACAAGATGGACCGCGTGGGCGCGGACTTTTTCCGCGTCCAGCAACAGATCCGCGACCGCCTGAAAGGCGTGGCGGTGCCGATCCAGATTCCGACCGGCGCCGAGGAAAACTTCCACGGCGTGGTGGACCTGGTGAAGATGCGCGCGATTAACTGGGACGATGCCAGTTTGGGCGTGAAATTCACCTATGAAGACATTCCAGCCCACCTGGTGGAGTTGGCGCAAAAATGGCGCGACCACATGGTCGAAGCGGCCGCGGAAGGGTCGCCCGAGCTGCTGGAAAAATACCTCAATGGCGACGCCCTGAGCGAAGAGGAAATCAAGGCCGGCCTGCGCGCGCGCACCATCCGCAATGAAATCGTGCCGATGCTGGCCGGCAGCGCGTTCAAGAACCGCGGGGTGCAAGCCATGCTGGACGCGGTGATCGAATACCTGCCGTCGCCGGTGGACGTGCCGGCCATTGCCGGCCACGATGAAGACGACAACCCGATCGAGCGCCACCCCTCCGACGACGATCCGTTTGCCGCGCTGGCGTTCAAGATCATGACCGACCCGTTCGTCGGCCAGCTGGCGTTTTTCCGCGTCTATTCCGGCGTCGTTCATTCCGGCGACGCCGTCTACAACCCGACCAAGCGCCAGAGGGAGCGGCTGGGGCGCATCCTGCAGATGCACGCCAACGAACGCAAGGAAATCAAGGAAGTGTACGCGGGCGACATTGCCGCCGCGGTCGGCTTGAAGGCCGTGACGACGGGCGATACGCTGTCGGCCCCGGACAAGGTGATCGTGCTGGAAAAAATGGTGTTCCCGGAACCCGTGATATCGCAGGCGGTGGAGCCAAAGACCAAGGCCGACCAGGAAAAGATGGGCATTGCGCTGAACCGCCTGGCACAGGAAGACCCGTCGTTCCGCGTGCACACCGACGAGGAATCGGGCCAGACCATCATGTCCGGCATGGGCGAGCTGCACCTGGA
>CBIHOX010000076.1:0-26153 GCA_966211685.1 uncultured Pseudoduganella sp. | reverse complement strand
GGCGCGGCTGCGGCCGCGTCGCGCGCCGGCCACAGCGCGGCGCCCGTGGCCCGCAGCCAAAAGCCCAGCAGCATGCCCACCGGCAGCGCCACGAGGTATGTCGCCAGTTCGCCCGTGGCCGGCATGCGGTTGGTGCTGCGCCAGTACCAGATGGCGCCGGCCCAGCTGGCGCCAAAGGCCAGCAGCGACAGTAATAAACCCTTCAACCAGAATTGCATGGCTCAAACCTGGTCGACGGTCGATTGCTGGGAAGCGATCAGCGTGGCGCCGCAACTGGTCTTGTCGCCATGGCGCGCGGCAGGCTTGCCGTCCACGATCATGGTGGCGTCGCCGGTGGCGATGGTGACCTGGCCGTGTTTGGAACAGCTGGCCTTGTCGCCCACCCGGGCGATGCCGATGCCGCCGCTGTCACTGTGCTGCGACGCTTCCACCACGGAACCGCCATGCGACAGCTTGTCGCCCAATCTGATCAATGGTCCTGCCATCCTTCTTCTCCGTTATCGTTTCATGGTGCCGGGCACCCGCAATTCCGCGTGGCCGTAGTCGCGCATCTTCCAGGTGCCGCCCCACGTCAGGCCCAGCGATTGCGCCACTTCGCCATACAACTGGTAGCCGCGCATGGCCCAGGGGTCCTGTTCGCTGATCACCAGCTTGCCGTCGCGCACGAACGCGCAATCGGCCGCCAGGCCATACTGGTGCCAGCTCTGGAACGCGGCGGCGTTGGTGACGCCGGGGCCCAGCGCAGCCAGCGCATCCTGGCGCTGCGGGCTGCGGTAACCTTCCAGCAGCGCCATGTCGTAGCCATGGCGCTCTTTCATGATGCGGAACGCCAGCAACAGGCGTTGCGCGAAGTCCTTGTCCAGCAGGGCCCAGTCGCGGCTGGCGCTGGCCGTCATCGGGCGCACCTGTTCCACTTCGGCGCTGGTAAATACCAGCGGCGGCAGTGGCGGCGGCGGCACCAGCTGTTCGCCTTCCAGCAGCGCTGCCACTTGCGGGTTGGCCTCGCGCGTCGACGCCTCGTAATCGCGCAACATGGGCCGGCCGCCGGCCAGCAGCGCCACCAGCAACGGAGCGCAGAGCAGGACGGCGCCGGCCGCGCACAGCAGCGTATGGTCGCGCACGAAGTCCGCCGCGGCGCGCCATGGCCCCACGGCCACGCGCCGCAGCCCGGGAGCGTGGCGCTGCAGGCGCCGCGCCAGCGCGGACCAGCCGCTGCGCCAGCGCAACCCGGTGCGGGCCAGCGCGCCCAGCAGCATTTCGCGTCCGGACGGGAACAGCGCCAGCCACGTCGCCAGGCATGCGAGCAGGAAGTACATCGCCATCACCAACAACACCACACCGCCTCCGCATACCCTTAAAGTTAATTAAAAAACATTGCCGTGAGTATATATTGCGGTTCTGATAAGGCCGCGCACGATTGAACTTGGGCATCTTGTTTTGCGTGTTTCGGGTAAAGTCGCGAAAATTATCAGGGAGGCAATCTTGCAAAACGAAGAACCACAGCGGTCTGCCTTGGTGCGGCCCAGCCTGCTGTCGTCCGGAGCGGGAAACAGCGAGGTCAAAAGCATCCTCAGCGAACTCGATGGCGCCAATGGAAAGGCCCCATCGCCGGGCGCGCCGGCGCGGCGCGGGCGCAAGGGGCTGATGTTGGGCACCGTGCTGGCGCTGGCGGCCCTGGGCGGCACGGCGGCGCTGGTGATGCGCGACGTCAGCAGCGCGGCACAAATGGCGACGTGGACGCAGGGCGGGGGGGCCGCGACCGCGTCCGACGGCGGCGCACGCCAGCACGTGGCGGTGGAGGCGGACCAGGGCGCCGCGGCCGTGGCGGAACAGACAGCGCAGGGGGCTGGCGGCGCGTTGGCGGCGGCATCCGGCGCCAACGGGGCGGCCACGCTGTCCGATGCGCCGGCCGATGCCGCATCCAGTCCTGTGCCGGCGCAATCGCCGACGCCATCATTGGCTTCTTCACCGGCCCCTGCGCCTGCGGGAACACTGGCCGCCGGGCCATCGGCGACGCAGGCGGCAACCGCAGCGGTAGTGGCGGCCCCGGCAGCGGCGCTGGCCGCCGCGCTGGCGGCCCCGTCCGCAGACAAGGAGGGGGCGGCCGCCACCATCGTCGATACGCCGGCAGCGCAAGCCGCGCCGGCGGAAACCAGACCTGTGCGTAAAACCGCGGCGAAAGAGCGCAAGGCCACGCTTGCCAAGGCACGCCACGCGGAGCGTCACGCAAAACTGGCCAAGGCCAAAGCGGCCGACGGCAAGGTGGCGAATCACCAGAAAAAACCTGCGCAGCCCAAGCGTGCGTCGCCGGACAACGATGTGGAACTGCTCGCGGCGCTGGTGGCGCACACGCGGCCGGCGCAGGCGGCGCGCGCGGCCGGATGCCAGGCAAGCGGGGACAAGGGGGCGGCCGGCGGGCCGGCGTGCAGCGTGGCGCAAAAGCCCTGACCGGGCGGGAAGTCAGCCTGCCGCCCAGGCGGCGATGGCCCTGGCCACTTCCGGGCTGGCGCTCAACACCAGTTGCCGACATTGGGCATGGCCCTCGAACGTCACGAGGTAAAGCGGCCGCGCCGACGCCGCACAAAATACCAGGCCGCCGCGCAGATTCCAGAACCAGCCGGAGTAATACCCGGAAAACGCCGTGCCATTCTTCCGGGTGCTCAAGCCTGCCTCACCGATCGAACCGATTTCCCGCACCGAGGCCGACATGACGGCGCCGCGGTGCAGCTGCAATGTATAGACGCTGTGCCGGACCGTGATGGCCGCTGGTGTGATCGCGATCGTATGCCGCGTGGCGGCGGCCGCCAACAGCGCGACCAGCAACAGTCCGACGGCGCCGACGATCGCGAAGGCCACGACGGAGTCCGACGGCGTCTGGCCGGGTTTGGCGGGCGCCCAGCAGATTGCGGCGATCGACAACACCAGCGGGCCAAGCATGACCAGCGCCATGTGCACCAACTGCCGCCGTGCAACCGGAATATTGTTGTCCATGCCGCCATTCTAGCCGGCGTTGCCTGATCCTGTCACCGGCACCGCATGGGCGCCCGCCACGTTGCTGAAAGGCGGCGCGCAGCGTCAGGCCAGCCGCAGAGCCGGGTCGCTTGTACCGCCCCGTGCCGCGGCACTTGCTGCCAGGCGCGCCGCGCCTCCAGCCGGGGCTGGCGGTACATGCGGCATGCGTTCCAGCCGGAACCGCGCGACCAGCTGGGCCAGTGCCGACGCCTGTATCTGAAGCGACTGGGCTGCGGCCGCCGCTTCCTCGACCATGGAAGCGTTGTGCTGCGTTATCTCATCCATTTGTGCCACGGCGCTGTTGACTTGTTCGATGCCGGCAGCCTGCTCGCGGCCGGCCGAGCTGATTTCGGAAATAACGGCGGTCACTTGCCGGACGCTGGCGACGATGTCGTCCATGGTGGTGCCGGCGGTGCTGACCTGCCGTACTCCGCCCTCGACTTTTTGCACCGATTCGCCGATCAACAACTTGATTTCCTTTGCCGCGCCCGCGCAGCGCTGCGCCAGGGCCCTGACTTCCGTGGCCACGACTGCAAAACCGCGGCCCTGCTCACCGGCGCGGGCCGCCTCCACCGCGGCGTTCAGCGCCAGGATATTGGTCTGGAATGCGATACTGTCAATGACCGCGGTAATGTCGGCAATCTTGCGTGCGGATTCCTTGATTTCATCCATGGTGGACACGACTTCGCGAATCACGGTCCCGCCCCTGCTTGCGGTGGACGACGCGTTGCGGGCCAGCGTATCGGCCTGCAACGTGTGTTCGGCGTTGTGCCGCACCGCCGACGTCAGCTCTTCCATTGAGGATGCGGTTTCCTCCAATGACGAAGCCTGGCTCTCCGTGCGGCCGGAAAGGCTGAGGTTGCCCGCAGAAATCTGGCTGGCGGCGCTCGCAACCGACTGGCTGGTATCCTGGATATCCCTGACTACCTAGGACAGGCTGTCCTGCATTTCTCGCACGCTTGCAAGCAGGCTGTTCCCGGCCCCCGGCAGGACGTTCACCGGCTGGCTCATGTCGCCCCCTGCAATGCGCCGCATGACGTCGCGGGCGTAAGCCGGTTCGCCGCCCATGATGCCGATGATGTGGCGGATGACCAGCGCCGCAATCGTCGCGATGGCCGCCACCAGGCCCAGGCCGCCGTACACCATCAGCGCGCTCGCCATCCCGCCCGCGCTGTCGGCCTCGGCCGACCGTTGCGACAACAGCACGCGTTCGACGCCCATGAATTCCGCAATGCCTGCCCTGAAGCCGTCCATCGCGGCCTTGTCCCGGCCTACGCTGAATTGCTGGATGAAATCTTCATTGCGGACAGCGCCGGCATCGACGGCCCGCCGCTGCGCGATGACCTGTTCGGCGATGTTCTTGAATTCATCATGCTGCTGTTCGAGTTTCGCGATGCGCTGTTGCTGGGCCGGGTTGTCGCTGGTCAGGCGCCTTATTTCCGTCAGGTGGCGCCCGAAATTCGTCTCGCCCTGCTGGTAGGGTTCCAGGAACGCCTCCTTGCCGGATACCGCGAAACCCCGCATCCCGGTCTCGATGTTGACCATGTTGAGCAGGGCGGCCTGGCTCGCATCGAGGACCTGGTATGTATGCACGTTCCACTTTATCGATTGTTGCAGCCGTGACAGGCTCCAGTAACCTACGCCAACCAGCAGCGCAGCGCCCAGCGTCGCCGTGCCAAAGGCCAGATAGAGGCGCTGGCGCAGGGAAAGGTTCGTCATCATGGGAGTCCTCGCTAGTAAGATGGGCCTGTCGATACGGCCAGGGAATACGTGTGGGCAGTGTTGAATCAACCCGTTTCGGCAGACTAGCATGGACATATTTTGTCTTAAACAAGCAAATCACATCTGTGCTTTTTAATCAAATAAATCAAATTTATCGTTTTATCCTTGAAGATTTGGTTAATTCGGTTTTTCTCGGCAATAGCGATGCCCAGCGGCGGCCGCGATCATGCATGTCGGGCGCCAACGTTGCCGCCGGCCGTTGCATGCCGCGCCGCGTGTCCGATACTGTTTTCAGATACTGTTTTTGATATCGCAGTCATCAAAAATTGAATTGGATTGATATTTGCCTTTCTTTTACCATGGCTGTGGGCACCAAGATCACATTACGGAGACAAGTATGCAACCAACCCGCAGGACTATCCTGGCTGGCGCCGCGCTGGCGCTGGCTTCGGCCTACATCCCTCAAGCCCTGGCCGCCAAGCCGCTGGTGATCGGCTTTTCCCAGGTGGGCGCCGAAAGCGAATGGCGCACTGCCAATACCGCCTCCATCAAGGACGCCGCCAAGAAGGAAGGCATCACCCTGAAGTTCGCCGATGCGCAGCAGCGCCAGGAAAACCAGGTCAAGGCCATCCGTTCCTTCATCGCCCAGCGCGTCGACTTGATCGCGTTCTCGCCGGTGGTGGAATCGGGCTGGGATACCGTGCTGCGCGAAGCCAAGGCCGCCAAGATTCCCGTGATCCTGACCGACCGCTCGGTCAACGTCAGCGATCCTTCGCTGTACACCACGCTGATCGGTTCGGACTTCGTGGAAGAGGGCCGCAAGGCCGGCCGCTGGCTGCTGGACTATGCAAAGAAAAACGGCGACAAGCCGCTCAACATCGTGGAATTGCAGGGCACCGTGGGTTCCGCGCCCGCGATCGACCGCAAGGCCGGCTTCGAGGAAGTCATCAAGGCCAATCCGAAGCTGAAGGTGGTGCGCACCCAGACCGGCGACTTCACCCGCGCCAAGGGCAAGGAAGTCATGGAAGCATTCCTCAAGTCGATGGGCAAGACCATCAACGTGCTGTATGCGCACAATGACGACATGGCGATCGGCGCCATCCAGGCCATCGAGGAAGCCGGCCTTAAACCGGGCAAGGACATCATCATCGTCTCCATCGATGGCGTCAAGGGCGCGTTCCAGGCCATGATCGCCGGGAAGCTGAACGTCACCGTCGAATGCAGCCCGCTGCTGGGACCGCAGCTGATGGAAGCCGCGCGCAAGGTGGTGGAAGGCAAGCCGGTCGAGAAGCGCATCGTCGTCACCGAAGGCGTGTTCCCGGCCGAAGTCGCGGCGAAGGAACTGCCAAACCGCAAATACTGAGCGCGGCCCTGAGCAAAGGTGACGCAGTGGCGGACAACAAACAGCCGGTCCTGGAACTGACCGGCATTCACAAAGAGTTCCCGGGCGTGAAAGCGCTCACGGAAGCGGGCCTGCGCCTGTTTCCGGGCGAAGTGCACACGCTGATGGGGCAGAACGGCGCCGGCAAGTCCACCCTGATCAAGGTGCTGACCGGCGTATATACGCCGGAGCAGGGCCGCATCCTGCTGGAAGGCCGGCCGATCGCGCCGCGCTCCACGCTGGAGGCGCAAGACCTCGGCATCAGCACCGTGTACCAGGAAGTCAACCTGTGCCCCAACCTGTCGGTGGCGGAAAACATCTTCATCGGCCGCTATCCGCGCCGCTTCGGCGCGATCCAGTGGAAGAAAATGCGCGACGACGCGGCGCGCATGTTGCGCCAGCTGCAGGTCGACATCGACGTGGCGCAGCCGCTGTCGCGCTATCCGCTGGCCATCCAGCAGATGGTGGCGATTTCACGCGCGCTCAACGTGCAGGCCAAGGTCTTGATCCTCGACGAACCCACGTCCAGCCTGGACGAGGCGGAAGTGCAGCTGCTGTTCTCCGTGCTGCGCAAGCTGCGCGAACAGGGCATGGCGATCCTGTTCGTCACGCACTTCCTGGACCAGACGTATGCGATTTCCGACCGCATCACGGTGATGCGCAACGGCCAGCTGGAAGGCGAATACCTGTGCAGCGAACTGTCGCGCCTTGCACTGGTCAACAAGATGATCGGCGCGGCCGATAACGCCGCCCCGTTGCGCGACGGCAGCGCGCCGGTGACGGCGGCGCCCTCGCAGGCGGAAACCCTGCTGGAAACCCGCGACCTGGGCCGCCGCGGCGCGCTCACCGCCACCAGCCTGGCGATCCGCAAGGGCGAGGTGCTGGGCCTGTGCGGCCTGCTCGGTTCCGGCCGCACCGAACTTGCGCGCCTGCTGTTCGGCGCGGACAAGGCCGACAGCGGCGCCATCACGGTCGATGGCCGCGACGGCGCCTCGGTCTTCGCCAACCCGCGCGAAGCGATCGCCGCCGGCATCGGCTTCTGCTCGGAAGACCGCAAGCTGGAAGGGGCGGTCCTGTCGCTGTCGGTGCGGGAAAACCTGGTGCTGGCCATGCAGGCGCGCGCCGGCATGTGGCGCGCGATCCCGATGAAGCGTCAACAGGAACTGGCGCAGGACTACGTGCGCTGGCTGGGCATCAAGACCGCCAGCATCGAGACGCCGATCGGCACCCTGTCCGGCGGCAACCAGCAGAAAGTCCTGCTGGCGCGCTGGCTGGCCACGCAGCCCAAGCTCATGATCCTGGACGAGCCGACGCGCGGCATCGATATCCGCGCCAAGGAGGAAATCATGGATTACGTGACGTCGCTGTGCCGCGACGGCATGTCGGTGCTGTTCATTTCGTCGGAATTGCCGGAAGTGGTGCGCACCAGCGACCGCATGGTCATCATGCGCGACCGCAAGGCGTGCGGCGAATACCGGCGCGGCGAGCTCGATGACAGCACGGTGCTGCAAGCCATTGCGGGGGAGACGGCATGAACGCGCCCGCACCGAACAATCTCGCCACTCCCGCGACTGCGGCCCCCGCCGCGGCGCCTGCCCTGAATATGCAACAGTTGCTGAAACACCCCCTGATGAAACCGGCCGCCGCGCTGCTGGCGCTGCTGCTGGTCGACCTGATCTTCATTCCCGGCTTTTTCCGCCTGGAGTGGAAGGAAGGGCACCTGTACGGTTCCGTGATCGACATCGTCAACCGCGCCGCTCCGCTGATGCTGGCGGCGCTGGGCATGACGCTGGTGATCGCCACGCGCGGCATCGATATTTCCGTCGGCGCGGTGGTGGCGCTGTCCGGCACCGTGGCCGCCATGCTGGTGGGCGGCGACGTGGCGCCGGTTCATTCGCTGGCGTATGCGCTGGCCGCGGCCATGGGCGCGGCGCTGCTGTGCGGCTTGTGGAACGGCTTGCTGGTGTCGAGCCTTGGCTTGCAGCCGATCGTGGCGACGCTGATCCTGATGGTGGCCGGCCGCGGCCTGGCGCAATTGCTGACCGATGGCCAGATCGTCACCGTGTACTACCCGCCGTATTTCTTCCTCGGCGGCGGCTACCTGGCCGGCTTGCCGTTTTCGCTGTTCGTGGTGGCGGCCGTGGTGGGCGTGCTGGCGTTCCTGATGCGCAAAACCGCGCTGGGCCTGTTCATCCAGTCGGTCGGCATCAATCCGGTGGCCGCGCGGCTGGCGGGCCTGAAGACCGGCACGCTGATCCTGTTCGTGTACGTGTTCTGCGCCGCCTGCGCGGGGCTGGCTGGCCTGATGATCAGTTCCAACATCAAGAGCGCGGACGCCAACAACGCCGGCCTGCTGCTGGAACTCGACGCCATCCTGGCCGTGACCCTGGGCGGCACCTCGCTGGCCGGCGGCAAATTCAGCCTGGCCGGCAGCATCCTGGGCGCGCTGATCATCCAGACGCTGACCTATACCATTTATTCGCTGGGCGTTCCGCCCGAAGTCAACATGGTCGTGAAATCCATCGTGGTATTCCTGGTGTGCCTGTCGCAGTCCGCCGAATTCAAACAACTGATCACGCGGAGGGGCGTATGAATACCGCGGGCATGGCCAATGCGCAGTCGCCGCTGCGCAACATGATGGCGGCGCCATCGTTCACGCCGCTGGTCACGGTGGTGTTGCTGGTGCTGCTGTTCGGCGCCGGCGCCACCGCGTATCCGGGCTTCCTGTCGCTGCAGGTGGTGTTGAACCTGCTGATCGACAACGCGTTCCTGCTGGTGCTGGCGATCGGCATGAGTTTCGTGATCCTGTCCGGCGGCATCGACCTGTCGGTCGGCTCGGTGCTGGCGCTGACCACCATGATCAGCGCGGCGCTGCTGCGCGCCGGCTATCCGCCGCTGGCGGTGATCGCCGCCGTGCTGGCGCTGGGCGCCCTGTTCGGCGCGGCGCAGGGCGCGCTGATCCACTACTTCAAGCTGCAGGCGTTCATCGTCACGCTGGCCGGCATGTTCCTGGCGCGCGGCCTGTGCTACCTGATCAGCGTCGAGTCGATCACGATCGACGATCCGGTGTTCACGGCGATGTCGCAGACGCAGGTGCCGATCCTCGGCGGCTTCCTGTCGCCGGGCGCCATCATCGCGCTCGTCGTGCTGCTGGTCGCCATCTGGCTCGCGCACTTCACCGCGTTCGGCCGCGCCGTGTACGCCGTCGGCGGCAACGAGCAGTCGGCCGCGATGATGGGCCTGAACGTGGGCCGCACCAAGGTCCTCGTGTATGCGCTGTCGGGCTTCTGCGCGGCGCTGGGCGGCGTGCTGTTCGCCTTCTACATGCTGTCCGGCTACGGCCTGCACGGCCAGGGCACGGAGCTCGACGCCATCGCCGCCGTCGTCATCGGCGGCACGCTCCTCACCGGCGGCTACGGCTACATCGCCGGCGCGCTGTCGGGCGTGCTGGTGCTGGGTGCCATCCAGACCCTGATCGCCTTCGACGGCACGCTCAGTTCGTGGTGGACCAAGATCGTGATCGGTGGCCTGCTGTTCGTGTTCTGCGTGGTGCAGCGCCTGTTGTCGATGGGCGCGAAAAAATAATGACTAACAGGCCGGCAACGACCGGCCTCAAGGAGATTACATGTTAAAAAAATCCGTGCTGGCTACCGCGGTAGCCGGCCTGGCGCTGTGCGCCCCTGCCATGGCGGGCAACCCGCTGTTTTCCGATATTTTCACGGCCGATCCGGCGGCGCTGGTGGACAACAACCGCGTCTACCTGTACGTTGGCCACGACGAATCCAGGCCTGAAGACAAGGATTACGTCATGAAGGAGTGGCGCGTCTATTCGTCGTGCGACATGAAGAACTGGAAAGCGCATGGCGCGCCGCTGAACGTGCAGACGTTCGCCTGGGCCAAGGCCGACGCCTGGGCCGCCGACGTCACCAAGCGCAACGGCAAGTATTACTTCTACGCGACGGTGGAACACAAGGACAAGCCGGGCAAGGCGATCGGCGTGGCGGTGGCCGACAGCCCGACCGGCCCGTTCAGGGATGCGCGTGGTTCGGCCATCATCACCAACGACATGACGAAAGAGACCGACATCGCGTGGGATGACATCGACCCGGCGGTCTTCATCGACAAGAATGGCCAGGCCTACCTGTATTGGGGCAACCAGGTCATGAAGTACGTAAAGCTCAAGCCCAACATGATCGAGTTCGAGGGCCCGATCCATACCGTGGCGGTGCCGCACTTCACGGAAGCGTCGTACCTGCACCGGCGCGGGAACACATATTATTTATCGTGGTCGCGCCATTTCCCGGAAGAGACGGTATACTCCACCGGCCCGAGCGCAACCGGCCCCTGGACGTACCGCGGCCTGATCATGGAAAAGAACGCCAACGTGAATACCATTCACCATGCGATTGTGGACTTCAACGGCAAGTCGTACATCTTCTACCATAACGCCAAGTTGCCCGGCGGCGCGGAATTCCGCCGTTCCGTCGCGGTCGAAGAACTGCACTACAACCCGGACGGCACGATCCGTTTCGTGCCGCAGACCGATGCAGGCCCGGCGGCGAATCCCGCGCCTGGCTGTCAAGGGTGATATCGGCATTGCCGATATTGCGCAGGATTGATATCGGTAATGATATTATGACTTAATGGATACCCTTAACCCGAACTGGTTCCTGCGCGCCAGGCTCAAGACCCGCCAGCTGCTGTTGTTGATCGCACTGGACGAGCACCGCAACATCCACCGCGCCGCGGAAGCGCTGCACATGACGCAGCCCGCGGCGTCCAAGCAAATCAAGGATCTCGAGGAAATGCTCGATGTGCGGCTGTTCGACCGGCTGCCGCGCGGGATGGAACCGACCATTTACGGCGAGACCATGATCCGCCATGCGCGCATGGCGCTGACCAGCCTGTCGCTGGCGCACGACGACGTGCTGGCGCTGAAGGCCGGCCTGGTCGGCCAGGTGGAAGTGGGCGTCATCATGACGCCGGCCATGGCGCTGCTGCCGCAAGCCATCGCGAAGGTCAAGCAGCAGGCGCCGCTGCTGCGCATCGGCGTGCACGTGCAGCCATCGAACGTGCTGATGGGGATGCTCCAGCACGGCAACCTCGATTTCATGATCGGCCGCATTCTTGAAAAAGAAGGCACGGAAGGGCTGATGTATGAAGAATTGACGGAAGAACCGGCGTGCGCGGTGGCCCGTCCGGCCCACCCGCTGCAACAGCGCAAGGACTTGAAGCTGGCCGACATTGCCGGCGAACCGTGGATCCTGCCGCCGCCCGGCTCCATCATGCGCCACCGCTTCGACATGATGTTCCGCCGCGCCGGCCTGGAACCGCCGGCCAACGTGGTCGATACCACGGAAATGCTGATCGTCACGCCGCTGCTGCACCAGACCGACTCGCTGCACGTGATGCCGCTGGAAGTGGCGCGCTATTACGAAACCCTGAATATCCTGCGTATCCTGCCGGTGGAGCTGCCATTCAAGATGGACGCTTTCGGCTTGATCCGCCAGCAAGACCATTTATTGTCGCCCGGCGCCGACCTGCTTTTGCGCGCCGTCCGTAACGCCGCGAAGGAACTTTACTAATTGGATGTCGTCCGGATCAGCCATCCACAGATCACGCCTATGCCCATTGTTTACTCCAGCCTGAACCACGCGATGCGCGTGCCGCTTGCCGCGGAAATCCATTCGCGGCCCTTCATGAAGCTCGATGCGCCGGAGCTGATTTCCCATTTCGCGATTTACCGCAACCCGGAGCAGGGCGCCGGCGCGCCGTCCGGCCACAGCCACCACAAGACGCTCAACGCGCTGTGCGCGCATTTCGGCGTGGCCGCGCCGGCCGACGAAGCCAAGTATTTTTACCATGACTTTGGCCGCTTCCGCCTGAAGTGGGAATGCCACACCGAGTTTTCCACCTATACGTTCGCGCTGCGCCCGGACCAGTCCTACAGCACGGAAGAAGCGTTCGAGCACATGCCGGTGACGCACCTGCCGCAGGAATGGCTGCTGACGCTGAAGGGCCGCCTGATGGTGGCCGCGCACGTGGCGCTGGAAAAGGGTGGCGCCGACACCGACGCGCTGCAGCGCATTTTCGAGGGCAATACCCTGGCCGGCAGCCAGGTGATGCAGGGCGGTGAAGTCTACAGCGACTTCGCGATCCAGTCCGACGGCTTTTCCCGCTTCGTGATCCGCGACGTCGGCATGCGCGCGCAACAGGCCGGCCGCCTGGTGCAGCGCGTGCTGGAAATCGAGACGTACCGCATGTTCGCGCTGCTGGGATTGCCGCAGGCGCAGCAGGCCGCGCCGGTGCTGAACGCCATCGAGGGCGAACTGGTCACGCTGGCCGCCGACATGGTGCAGACCGACGCCGCGCAGCTGGACGCCGGCATGGGCGATGGCGTGGTCGAACAAAAACTGCTCGGTGAAATCACGCGGCTGGCGGCGCGCATTGAAAAGCTGTCGTTGGAGACCAGCTACCGCTTTTCCGCATCGAAGGCATACTTCCGCCTGGTGCACGCGCGCATCGATGAATTGCGTGAAAACCGCATCGAGGGCTTGCCCAACGTGGCGGAATTCATGGACCGCCGCCTGACGCCGGCCATGAACACGTGCGAAGCCGTTGCGGCGCGCCAGGAAGCGCTGGCGCGCAGGGTGGCCAACACCAACGACTTGCTGCGCACCCGCGTGGGCATCATCCAGGAACAGCAAAACCGCAAGATCCTGCAATCGATGAACCGCCGCGCCGCCCAGCAATTGCGCCTGCAACAGGCGGTCGAAGGCTTGTCGGTGGCGGCCATCTCGTATTACGTGGTTGGCCTGATCGGCTACTCGACCAAGGCCGTCAAGGCGGCCGGCATCATCGGCAACCCGGACGTGGTGATCGGCCTGGCGGTGCCGGTGGTGCTGGGCGGGGTGTGGCTGTCGTTGCGGAATATGCACAGGAAATTGCATACGGCTTGAGCTGCAAGTTAGCCAGCTCTTGGGCAGAAGGCGGACATTGCTTGCAATGTCCGTTTTCTTTTATGCACGGACTCCTGGGATAGTCGTGGAAAACGGTTGTTATCGATCATTTATGTGCTAAATTAAATGAAATTATTGACAACAAAATATGTATTCCATGGACCGGAGCACACATGCAACGCAAGAAAATTCGTCAAATTATCTTTGATAATTTTGATTGGCATAAGCCGCAAATTCAACGGAATACGCCCTATGCAAAACTATCTCCGGACGATATTTTTTCGCTGCTCGATAGCGTTTCTGGACGTAATAAGCCGGCAGCAACGCAACTGTTGAAATTGTTGGCCACTCGTCCCTGGTATATCCACTGCACGGCGCACGAAGGGGGAAGTAAAACCAACGCGCCTTGGCATATCACGCTGCGGGCGCCCCAAGGCATACATTTGAACTGTAAAAGACGGCAAGATGATACGCTTTATGTTTATGAAATAACTTTACATGAGCCGGATGATGACTAGCCAGTTTCAGTCGTATTCCTGGTGTAGGGGGTGATATGTTGAGGCTCAGCTCCGCAATAGTGCATTTTTCGGAAGTGCAGCGTAAGCAGATTCAACGCTTGAAGCAACGTTCCCTGGAAGAGCTCGATTCGCTTTCTCCTGGTTTTCGAAAAAACGTGGAAACTATTTTGCTGCATCTGGAAGGAAGGGGCTGGGTGCCGGTGGTTTATCATGGCTCGCGGACTGTCGAAGAACAGGCGGAAATCGTCAAGGCGGGGCACAGCAAAACCATGAAGAGTTTTCATGTCGAGCATACTTTGCTGAGCAAAGGGCGAAACGGCATGTATTGGCAGGAAACTGGAGAGGCGGCC
Source organism: uncultured Pseudoduganella sp. (assembly GCA_966211685.1). Lineage (GTDB taxonomy): Bacteria > Pseudomonadota > Gammaproteobacteria > Burkholderiales > Burkholderiaceae_D > Rugamonas. The sequence goes on along the minus strand of CBIHOX010000076.1, from coordinate 12,211 downwards.
GACATTGTCGATGCGCGTTATCTGTGGGCTGGGCCTGCTGCTGATCTTGATTTCCAATTCTGGATTGATCTTGGGATACTTGCCAAGGCATTAGGTCTGGAATGGGGAGGAGATTGGAAAAAATTCAAAGACGTCGCGCATGTTCAAACGACGCAGATGCAAATTTCTCAAGACACGCGACACCCTATAGTTTGACCACTTGGAGTTGGTTTCGCTGCGCTCCCCGCTGAGATGGCAGGGCAGTACGGCAAGCCGCCACTCTTTCAGTTGCGTCTTGCTCCAATAACAGACGCCACCTCCCGGTTTCCTGCTGGTTTAGCCATCGGCGAATCCATCCTCAGGACATGGCATGGCTGACAAGTCATGCAACGGCGCCTGAGTAGCATCTTTTCCTGACTTCCGACAGATCCCGCCACCACGTCCTGCGCCACGCAACGGCACTGTTGTATCGCGTAAAAAAATTTACATTAACCTGTTGAATGTTCATTTTTTTACAGATACAGTCGATCCCGCTGAATAAAAATTTTCAGCATGTAAAAAACTGAAAAGATATTTACATCCCGCCGCCCGGCCGCGGCCAGGCGCACCTTGTTTCACGCGCAGTCTTGCACAACAAACGTACTGCACCAGCAGTCATAACAAATGGAGATGACATGACGAGAAATTTGAAGTTGAAAGGGGCCCTGCTCGCAGGCGCCGTCCTGGCGTGCCAGTGGTCGTTCGCGGCCTGCCTTACCGTCGAGACGGAGCCGAATGACACCGACACGCAGGCCAATACCGGGCTGTGTTCGGGGACGGCCGTCAGCGGCGCCATTTCGTCTTCCACCGATTACGACTGGTACAAGATCGACGTATCGGGCGCCGGCACCATTGACATCAGCCTGACCCACGATGCCGGCATCGACCTGGACTGGTACCTGTACAAGGCGACCGGTTCCTACGTTGCCTACCGCTCCACCGCCAGCAACCCGGAAACCGGCACCTATTCGGCCAGCGCGGCCGGCACTTACTATATCCGCGTCAAGAGCTATTCCGGCTCGGGCCGATACACCTTGACCGCGACCTTCCCGCAAGGTTCGACGCCTGGGGGCGGTACCCCGACCGCGTGCACCCTGCCGACTGGCGTCAACCTCGGCAAGACCGGCAATGCGACGCCGAAAGCCACCACCACCACGGGCGGCGTGGTGCTGATGGGCGGCGGTCCCGACGTGGACGAAGCCATCAAATGGATGAACGCGAAGTCCGGCGGCGGCGACTTCGTCGTGCTGCGCTCGACCGGCACCAACGCTTACAACGACTATATCTACGGACTCGGTGGCGTGAACTCGGTGCAGACGCTGTTGATCACCAATAAATCGCAGGCCAACGACGCGTGCGTGGTGCAGACCATCAAGGCGGCCGGCGCGGTATTCCTGGCGGGCGGCAACCAGGCCGACTACATCAATTACTTCAAGGGGCAGGGCGTGGGCGAAGCGCTCAATTACCTGATCAATACGAAAAAGGCGCCGGTCGGCGGCACCAGCGCCGGCATGGCGATCCAGGGCCAGTACTACCATCCGGGCGGCGCGCCGGACGATACCACCGTGCTGCAAAAGCCGACGTCGGTCGCGATCGGCAACGCATTCCTGTCGAATTCGCTGCTGAGCAATGTCGTCACCGATACCCACTTCGCGCAGCGCAACCGGCAGCCGCGCCTGACCGCGTTCATGGCCAGCAGCATCTATAACTTCAGCGCGCCATGGTCCGGCATCCGCGGCATTTCCGCCGACGAAGGCACGGCGGCGACCATCGACCCTGCAGGCGCCGCGCGCGTCTACGGCGCCGGCAACGTCAACTTCGTGTCGGCGTCGGGCGCGCCGGAAACCCTGGCGCCGAACACGCCGCTGACGTGGTACTTGAACCAGCAGGCATTGCGCGTCTACCAAGTGCCCGGCACCGCGACCGGCACCAACACGTTCAACCTGGGCACGTGGACCGGCACTGGCGGCAGCCTGCATTACTGGTACTCCAGCAACGGCAATTTCACGATGAACTGACCGTCCGCGACCCACCCAACATCCAGAGATCCAAAGGAAAACACTATGCAGAAGATCTACCAATCCGTGCTGGTGGCGCTGGCCGTGGCCACGGGCGCCAGTACCGTGGCGCAGGCCGCCGCGACCCAGGAATACGTGTATACCCCGGCCGCCGGCGTGCATGAAGTCAAATACTTCCACGCCTGCTACGACACCACCGACCACGGTCCGCGCACCAAGGTCAACGTCGTCATGAAAGGGCTGGCCACCGGCGACGTGCGCATCGCGACCCGCACCGTGGAAGCGGGCCAGCCTTCGACGGAAATGATCACGTTCCGGCTGAAGAACCTCGACGCCAGCCTGAGCGTTCAGTTCCGCAGCAACGACGGGCCGCACTGCCAGCAGGGTGTGCAAAGTATCACGTTCACCGATGCGGTGCTGCGCGGACGCGGTGACTTGAACGCGCTGCGTTGACGGCGCCCCGGTCCGGCGCGCCCGGCACTCGCGGCGGTCCCGTGTCCGGACGCGGGACCGCCTGACGGGCAGCGAGCGCTTTGGCGGCCGGCCGGGCCTGTGCTAAAGTGGCATGTTATTTTATTAACCGACATGCCATGCTGATCGCCGCCGCCGTCATCCTCGTCCTGACAGGCATCGCGCACTCGTACCTGGGAGAGCGCTACATCCTGATGCGCCTGTTCCGCACCGCCCAATTGCCGCGGCTGATGGGCGGCACCGCGTTTACCGCGGGAACGCTGCGCTTTGTCTGGCATTTGCTGACCCTGGTCTGGTGGGGTGTGGCGGTGCTGGTGGTGAAAGCCTCGTCGCAGGCGCTCGACACGCGCCTGGTGCTGCATGTCTTCAGCGTCGTGGCTTTGCTGTCGGCACTGTTCCCCATCGTGTTCACGCGCGGCAGGCATTTGTCGTGGATCGCCTTCCTGGCGGTCGCGGCGTTGCTGTGGCTGGCCGCCGCCGCGCTGTAGCCGCTTCGCTTCCAATATGCCCCACATCGATACCCCGGCATTGCCACCGTCATTCGCCATCCGCCATGCGGCATTTCCCGCCGACCTGGGCGACGTCGTCGCGATCTTCCGCGAATATGTCGCCAGTCCCGCCGCCGACCTGGGCTTCCAGGACTATGAAACCGAATTCGCCGCGCTGCCCGGCAAGTATGCGGAACCCGACGGCCGGATTTTGCTGGCCTGGCAGGGCGGTGCGCTGGTGGGGTGCGCGGCGCTGCGCCGCGTCGACGGCTCGTCCTGTGAACTCAAGCGCGTGTATGTCCGCCCGGCCGCGCGGGGGCACGGCGTCGGGCGCGGCCTGGTGGAATCCATGATCCGCGAAGCGCGCCAGGCCGGCTATGCCACCATGTACCTGGACGTGTTACCGGAATTTGGCGCGGCGCGGCAGTTGTATCGGTCGCTCGGCTTCGTTCCCGCCAGGGCGGTCAGTTACAACCCGGTCGAAGGCACGGCCTTCCTGGCGCTGGCGCTGGCGCAGGACCGCCCGGATATCGAAGTGCGGCGCGCAGGCAATCAAGACCTGGAAGGGATCGAAGCCCTGTATGCCGAAGCCGGATATGGCGGCGGCATCGGTGCGGCCGACACGGTATTCGTCGCCACCGATGCCGGGCGGACTGTCGGCGTGGTGCGCCTGTGCCCGGAACACGGCGTCACCGTGCTGCGCGGCATGCAGGTCGACGCGGGCTGGCAGCGGCGGGGGATTGGTTCCCTGTTGCTGCAGGCGTGCCGCGCGCAACTGGACCAGGGGCCCGCGTTTTGCCTGCCCTACGTCCATCTCGACGGTTTCTATGGCGCGGCGGGTTTCGAGGCGGCCGACGCCGGCCGGTTGCCGCCTTTCCTGGCCGCGCGCCTGGCGACGTACCTGGCGCGTGGGCAGGATGTCATCGCCATGCGCCGCGAGCCGGCGTCCACGCAGCTGGCTGGCGACGTCCTGCGCGACGGACAGGTTGCGCGGCGGGGTAGCGAATGACGATGGCGATCCGCGTGGTGCTTTTGCTGTTTTCGCTGTGCTTTGCCGGCGGCGGCGCGACGCACGTGATGGACATCGCGCGCGGCGGGTTCCTGCCGTACCGGGACATGCCGCCGGCAATCAACATGTTCTGGACGTCGCTGGCGCTGTTCGATTTCCTGGCCGTCTTGCTGCTGTGGACGCGCCGCAGGGCTGGCGTGGCGCTGACCGTGGCGATCATGCTGGCCGATGTGGCGGTCAATTCGTATGCGGTGTATGGGCTGGGCATTGTGTTCCAGAGTTTTGCGCCATTGCAGGCGCAGACGTGGTTCCTTGGTTTCGTGCTCGGCGCCGCCGGATTCGTGTGGGAGCCACGCGGCGGCGTCCCGCATGCGGCGGCGCGCGGGGCAGGTGGCTAGTTCCCTGGCTAGTTCGCTGTTGCGTGCGGCATAATGCCGCCCTTGCCACCACAGGAATTCCGCCATGTCCGCATCCGAAGCATTCTCCGACGCCGAGCGCGCAGGCCTGTACCGCGCCATCCGCGAGCGCCGCGACGTCCGTTCCCAATTCCTGCCGGACCCGGTGCCGCCGGACGTGCTGGCGCGCCTGCTGCAGGCGGCGCACCATGCGCCATCGGTGGGCTTCATGCAGCCGTGGGATTTCATCGCCATCGACAGTGTCGAGGTTCGCCGCCAGGTGCATGCGATCTTCGAGCGGGAAAACCGCAAGGCGCTCGACAATTACGCCGGTGAGCAGGCCGCACTGTACAAGCGCCTGAAGCTTGAAGGCATCCTGGAAAGCCCGCTCAACCTGTGCATCACGTGCGACCGCAGCCGCGGCGGGCCCCATGTGCTGGGGCGGAATTCCATCATGGACATGGATTTGTTCAGTGTCTGCCTTGCCGTGCAAAACCTGTGGCTGGCGGCGCGCGCGGAAGGCATCGGGGTGGGGTGGGTCAGCATCCTCGACCAGCAACAGCTGGCGGCCACGCTGCGCTTGCCGGACCACGTGTATCCGGTGGCGTACCTGTGCATCGGTTACGTCAGTGAATTCCTCGCGCGGCCGGAACTCGAAGCCAGGGGCTGGCGCAGCCGCCTGCCGCTGGAGCAACTGGTGCATGGCAATGGCTGGGGCGCGGCGCTCGATGACGCGCCATTGCAGGCGGCGCTGCGCGAGCTGCCGCCGTTGTAGCAATCGGCATTTTAGTAAGCTTTAGAATGGGTTCGTACTGGTTATGATGGGATAGCGGCCGATCGCAAAACCGGATTTTCGACGGGGATTCCCGCGGTGCCAGCCCGACACTGCGCGGCAGCGCCCGCCGGGCCCCGGGGCGTTCCGGCCCGCGCGATTTCGTTTGCGGTCTGAGGGATTTCGTTGTGGCGGCGGGCCGTGCGCGCCACGCATAATGAAGTCGCCAATTGGTGATCATTCGTACGGTGGCTGGCCCTGCGTGGCGTGGCCACACGACCCCTCAACCAACGAGAGAGTCCCCTATGAAACTCCCTGCTTTCCCAACGGCGTCCGGCCATGCCTTGGCCCGCTCCGCTGCCTTGCGTCCGCGCCACGGCCTGTTCGTCGCGGCGGCCTGCGCCAGCCTGCTGGCGCTGGGCGGCGCGGGTACGGCGCAAGCGGCCGGCCCCGCCTAAACCGGGAGCAATGCGAAAAACCGCGGCACCGGCTACGTGCCCGGCATGCTGGCGCACCCCAAACAGCGCGGCCTGTTTTACGCCAAGACCGACGTGGGCGGCGCATACCGCTACGATTCCGCGTCCAAGACCTGGATTGCGCTGACGGACTGGCTGCCGCCCGACAAACCCTACCTGAACGGCATCGACACCATTGCCATCGATCCCAACGATGCATCGAGGCTGTACGTGGTGGGCGGCGGAGGGTATGGCGACGGCAGCAAGAAAGCCTGGTTCATGGCGTCGTATGACCAGGGCAGGAATTTCAGCAAGGTGGTGGAATTGCCGTTTTCCACAGGCGGCAACGAATACGGACGGCAGGTCGGCGAGCGCCTGGTGGTGGACCCGCGCGACAGCAATACGCTGTTCTACGGCACCGGCAACGCCAGCGCCAATGCCGGCAGCAACGGCGTCTGGAAGAGTTCGGACGGCGGCGCCACGTGGAACAAGCTGTGGAGCTTCCCCACGCTGTCCAGCGACAACTGGGGCGCCGGCGTTGCGTTCATTGCGTTCAACCAGTTTTCAGGCCAGGCCGGCAGCCCCACGCCCATCATCTATGCCGGCGTGAATTCGCGCGACGCCGCCGCCAGCGGCGCCATCCTGTACAAGAGCAGCAATGGCGGCGCCAACTGGTCGCGCGTGTGGACCGGGCCCGGCAACGGCCTGATGCCGCAGCGCGGCCTGATCGGGCCGGACGGCTACCTGTACATCACGCTGTCGAAATCGCAGACCTATGACGGTGTCGACCATTTCGGCCCGCAAGGCTTGACCCAGGGCCAGGTCTGGAAGATCAACGTGCGGACCGGCGCCGACGAGCTGGTCAACATCACGCCGGCCGGCGTCGGCGCGGGCTTCGTCGGCCTGTCGGTGGACCCGTCGAACAATGGCGTCGTCACCGTCAATACGATGGACCGCTACTGGCCGGTGGGAGAAACCGTGTTCCGTTCCATCGATGGCGGCGCCAATTGGACCGATATCCTGCCCAACGCCACGCTCGACACCAGTTCCTCGCCCTGGGCCGCCACCTACGGCGCGCCGAACAGTTTCGGCAACTGGGGCGGCTCGCTGCTGGACCCGTACGATCCCAACCACGCGTTCGTCAGCTTTGGCGGCGGCATCTGGGAAACCACCAACCTGACCGCGGCGAAAACCACCTGGGCCTATGGCCACAACGGGATCGAGGAAACCGCGGTGATGGACATGATTTCCACGCCGCCGACGCCATGGGGCGGCAGTTTCCCGATGCTGACGGCTGCCGGCGACGTCTGCGGCTTCACGCACTACAACGTGGCGCAATCGCCGCAACGCCAGTTCGCCGCGCCGAAGTGCAAGGATACCAATGCGCTCGACTATGCGAAGAACAATTCGGCCATCGTGGTGCGGGTCGGCGACGGCAACGGTTCGGAGCCGCCGCAGTATGGCGCCATGTCGTGGGACGGCGGCTACAGCTGGGTGCCGTTCGCCAGCAACGGCATGGCCAACGGCGCCAGCGCGCACGTGGCCATCACCGCCAACGCTTCGTCCATCCTGTGGTCATCCTGGAACGCGCCGACCATTTATTCGCTCGACAATGGCCAGTCGTGGACCCAGGCGCCAGGCGTGCCGAATACCGTCATCATGTCGTCCGATGCGCAACTGGCGGACGTGTTCTACGCCTATGACCGCAATACCGGCGACTTCTTCAAGAGCGCCAACAAGGGGGTAAGCTGGACCCGGACCGCGAAAGCGCTGCCGCAGTGGGAAGACCACATGAAGGCGGCGCCGGGCAAACCGAATGAGTTATGGGTGGCCGGGTACTTTGGCGTCTACCGCAGTTCCAACGGCGGCGCCACCTGGAACAAGCTGGGCAACGTGGACCGCGCCACCGGGATCGGTTTCGGCAAGGCCGCGGCCGGCGCCAGCTACCCGGCCATCTATATGGCCGGCACCGTCGGCGGCGTGACGGCCCTGTACCGCTCGACCGACACCGGCGCCAGCTGGGTGCGCATCGACGACGCCCGCCACCAGTACGGCGCCGCCACGGTGGTGACCGGCGATCCCAAGACCTTCGGCACGGTCTATCTTGGCGGCCGCGGCGTCATCGTGGGCACGTCGACCAACTGACGGCGCCGCCGACGCCGCTGTACGGCAGTCACTATTCCGATTAGTGGAATAGTGAATTGCTCTCGGCGGCTATTCAATTGCGGGGTGGAATAACGCACACTGTGGTCATTGCCCAACCAACAAGGAGATAACCATGAAACTGTACTTCCACCCACTGTCCGGCCACGTCCACCGCGCCCGCCTGTTCCTGTCGCTGCTGGGGCTGCAGCATGAACTGGTGCAGGTCGACCTGCTCAAGGGCGAGCACAAGTCCGCCGAATTCCTGCGCCTGAACAGCTTCGGGCAATTGCCGGTGCTGGACGATGATGGCGTCATCGTGGCGGATTCGAACGCCATCCTGGTTTACCTGGCGCGCCGCGAAGGCCGCACCGACTGGCTGCCGCAGGGCGCGCTGGCCGAAGCCCGCGTGCAGCGCTGGCTGTCGGTGGCGGCGGGGGAAATCGCGTTCGGCCCGGCCGCGGCGCGCGTGGTGCAACTGTTCGGCCGCGACGCCGACACCACCGAGATGATCGCCCGCGCCCACCGCATCCTGGCGCTGATCAACACCGAGCTGGCGGGCCGCCGCTGGATCGCTGAAACAGGCGCGGACCAGCCCACCATTGCCGACATCGCCCTGTACAGCTACATTGCCCGCGCCCCGGAAGGCAACGTGGACCTGGCCGATTACGCCAACGTGCGCGCCTGGCTGGCGCGGATCGAAGCCTTGCCGGGCTTCGTGCCGATGGCGGTCACGCCGGTCGGCCTGGCCGCGTAAGGAGGGCGCCATGGACGGGAAAGCCGACAGCGCGGCGCCTGGCCTGGCCCCGGAGCCGCCCGCGCCGCAGTGCGCGCCGGCGGCCGGCCCGGCCCCGCACGATAGTGAACCGCCGTCGCCCTGGCATGCCGGCGAGGTCGCCATGCAGCGCCTGGCCGGCGTGGCCGAGCGCATGGACAGCGTAGGCCGCAAGGTGGTGCGTCCCTTCATGCCGGACCAGCACCGGGAATTCTTCGCCCAGTTGCCATTCGCCGTGCTGGGCGCCGTCGATGGCGGCGGCGACGTGTGGGCCACGCTGCGCAGCGGGCCGCCGGGTTTCCTGCATTCGCCCGACCCGCGCGTGCTGGACGCGCAACTGCCCCGGATGCCGGACGACCCGGCCGACGCCGGCATGGATGACGGCAGCGACATCGGCCTGCTCGGCATCGAATTGCACACGCGCCGCCGCAACCGCATGAACGGCGTGCTGCGGCGCGGCCCCGGCAAGCTGGCGCATATCGACGTGCAGCAATCGTTCGGCAATTGCCCGCAATATATCCAGTTGCGCGATTTTCAATTAACGAACGAGCCGGCGGCGCCCCCTGAGTGGCTGCCAGTGCTCGACGAAGCGGCGCGCGCGCTGGTTTCCCGCGCCGATTCGTTTTACGTGGCGTCGTACGCCGACGTGCCTGACCGGCGGCGCCAGGTCGATGTGTCGCACCGCGGCGGCCGGCCGGGCTTCGTGCACGTCGGCGGCGACGGCGCGCTGACCGTGCCGGAATTTGCCGGCAACCTGTTTTTCAACACGCTCGGCAACTTCACGGTGAATCCGCGCGCCGGACTGGTGTTCGTGGATTTCGAGGCCGGGCATTTGCTGCAGATGACCGGGAACGTGGAAATCCTGTCCGGGACGGGGGACGCCGCCGGGGCCGTGGCGGGTGCGCAGCTGTATTGGCGTTTCATGCCGCACCGCGTGGTGTGGCGGCGCCACGCGCTGGGATTGCGGTGGGTGGCGCAGCCGGACGGCATGTCGCCGGCCGCGCAGCGCACCGGCACTTGGCAACGGTAGCGGGCGGGCGCGGGCAGGGCGGGGCACTCAGCAGGCGTGGCGGATTACGCGCTTCGCGCTCATCCGCCCTACATCCGCCCTACCGCAGGCATTCAGGGGCGAGACCGGCAAGGCGCGCGCCACCGGAGGTGTCAGAGCGGCTTCTTGTCGGCCAGCGTGGCCAGCGCGTCCAGCAGCACGCGGGCGCGGAACGGCTTGACGATCACGCGCGCCACGCGGCGTTGCTGCAACTGCACCAGCTGTTCGCCGGTGCAGTTGTCCGCCATGACGGCAATCGGTATCTGCGGCGGCGACGCCGAATCGCCGCCGCGCACCTGGTCCAGCAAATCGAGGTCGTGTCCCGGGCCGCCGTCGTCAATGGCAATGATGGCGCCATCGAAAGGCCGCTGGCGCAGGATCTGGCGCGCCAGCGCCATGCTGGCCGCTTCGTGGATTTGCGCCAGCCCCAGCGAACGCGCGGTCAGCGCCACGGTCCGGCGCAGCATGGCTTGCGGCTCGACCAGCAATACATGCTTATCCTGCGGCTTGCGCTCGGACATGGGCGTCTCCTTGCGGCGATTTCAATTCCTGCATCACGAGCCCGCGCAGGGTCGACAGGATCGCCATTTCGATGTCGTCGAGATGGCGCGGTTTGGTATCGATGATGCACAGCGTTCCCAGCGCATAGCCCTGCGGCGTGATCAGCGGCGCGCCCGCGTAAAAGCGGATGTTGGGGGCGCCGGTGACCAGCGGATTGTCGGCAAAGCGCACGTCGGCCGCGGCGTCCGGGATCACCATGATTTCACCGCGCATGATGGCGTGGCCGCAAAACGAGACGTCGCGGCCGGTCTCGCACGCCGACAGGCCGACATTGGATTTGAACCATTGCCGCTCGCTGTCAAGCAGCGAGATCAGCGCAATGGGCACGTCGAATTCCGCCGAGGCGAATTCAACGATGCGGTCGAACCGTTCTTCGCGCGGGGTATCGAGCAGCAGCAACGAATACAGGGCCGCGAGGCGCTCGGCTTCATTGTCCGGAACAGGGGCAGCAATCATGGCGGGGCAATCCGGTGACGATGTGGCCACTGTAGCAGGAATGCGTAGCGAATTGAAATATGCCCCTGTGTCGCGTGTGGGTTGCAGGTTACAAATTGGCGCCCCGTTCACGTTGGACTTCTGGCAATATTCCCGCTGTAATAACGATAACGAGGGACGGGAATGCAAAAGGCGGGTCTGGGGACGTGGTGCAAGCGTATCGTGGTGGGGTTGTTGTTGCTGGTGGCGCTGCTGGGACTGGCGCTCTGGTTTTTCCTGCGCGGCAGCCTCGCGCAACTCGATGGCCGGCGCAGCGTGCCGGGGCTGGCCGGCGACGTGACGATTGCGCGCGACGGCATGGGCGTACCCACCATCACCGGCGTTAACCGCATGGACATCGCGTACGCCACCGGCTACGTGCACGCCCAGGAGCGTTACTTCCAGATGGATTTGCTGCGCCGTTCCGCGGCCGGCGAGCTGTCCGAACTGTTCGGTCCCAAGGCGCTGCCGCTGGACCGCGACCACCGGCTGCACCGTTTCCGCGCCCGCGCGCAGCAACTGGTCGACACCATGCCGGCCGCCGAGCGCGCACTGCTGGACCGGTACGTGGCCGGTGTCAATGACGGCTTGAACACGCTGGGCGCGCGCCCGTTCGAATATGGGCTGGTCGGCATGGCGCCGCGGCCGTGGAGCGCCGCCGATTCGCTGCTGGTGGGCTGGGCCATGTTCTTTGACTTGCAGGGCGCGCAAGAGGCGCGCGAGCTGGCGCGCGGCTGGGTCAGGGAGCACAGCACGCCGGAACAGCTGGCCGTGCTGTTGCCGGAATCGACACGCTGGGATGCGCCGCTCGATGCGGGCGACATTCCCGCCGCCGAGGCGCCGTTCCCGGCGCAAGCCCCGGCCTGGTGGGGCAAGCCAGGCGCCGCGGAATCGAAGCGGCTGGCCCAGGGCGGCCCGCGTAAGGCGCCGGACCTTGCGCAACTGGCGCAGGCAGGCGACGCCCATCCGGCCGGCGAACTGTATGGCATGGCGCAGGCCGGCATCGGCGAGGCCGCCGGCATGGTGGGCAGCAATAACTGGGCGGTATCGGGCGGACGCAGCGCCGACGGCGCCGCCATCGTGTCCGACGACATGCACCTGGGCCTGCAACTGCCGCACATCTGGTACCGCGCCGTGCTGATGGTGCCGCACCGCGGCGAATTGCGGCGCGTGGTCGGCGTGACCCTGCCCGGCACGCCGATGATGATCGTCGGCAGCAATGGCCATGTAGCGTGGAGCTACACCAACAGTTATGGCGACTACCTCGACCTGGTGGCGCTCGGCACCGATGCCGCGCGCCCGGGCGAAGTGCGCACGCCGGGCGGCTGGGAAAAGCCGGTGGTGGTCGACGAACCGATCCTGGTCAAGGGGGCGCCAACCGATCCGTTCAAGGTGACGGAAACGTCGCTCGGGCCGGTGCGCGAGCTGGGCGCGGGCGCTGCCGCGCGCCGCTATGCGCTGCACTGGGTGGCGCACACCCAAGGGGCGGTGAATTTCAACGGCGTCAAGCTGGAAAACGCCGATACGCTCGACGATGCGCTGGCCATTGCCGCCACCATGGGCATCCCGGCGCAGAATTTCGTGG
>CBIHOX010000075.1:0-26307 GCA_966211685.1 uncultured Pseudoduganella sp. | reverse complement strand
AACGTGGGCGACAACGTCGGCGATTGCGCCGGCATGGCGGCCGACCTGTTTGAAACCTATGTCGTGACCCTGATCGCCACCATGCTGCTCGGCGCGCTGATGATCGCCAACGCGCCGGTGCAGGCCATCGTCTATCCCTTGCTGCTGGGCGCGGTGTCGATCCTGGCGTCGATCGTCGGCTGCGGCATGGTCAAGGCCAAGCCCGGCAAGAAAATCATGTCGGCGCTGTACACCGGCCTGTGGTGGGCCGCCGGCCTGTCGCTGGCCGGCTTTGCCGTGGTGACCTGGCAAGTGTGGGCTGACGACGCCATGCGCATCAAGATGATGGGATGCGCGGTGGTCGGCATCGTGCTGACCGGGCTGATGGTCTACATCACCGAATACTACACGGGCACCGATTTCCATCCGGTGCGCCACATCGCGGAAGCGTCGACCACCGGCCACGGCACCAACATCATTGCCGGCCTGGGCGTGTCGATGAAGTCGACCGCATGGCCGGTGGTGGCCGTATGCGCCGCCATCCTCGTGTCGTACCAGCTGGGGCAGCTGTACGGCATCGCGATTGCCGCCACGTCCATGCTGTCGATGGCCGGCATCGTGGTGGCGCTCGACGCCTATGGCCCGATCACCGACAACGCGGGCGGCATCGCGGAAATGTCCGGCATGCCGGAATCCGTGCGCGCCATCACCGATCCGCTGGACGCCGTGGGCAATACCACCAAGGCCGTGACGAAAGGCTATGCGATCGGCTCGGCCGGCCTGGCGGCGCTGGTGCTGTTTGCCGATTACACGCACGCGCTGGAATCGGTGGGCAAGAGCGTGACGTTCGACCTGTCGAACCCGATGGTGATTGTCGGCCTCGTGATCGGCGGCCTGATTCCCTACCTGTTCGGTGCGATGGCGATGGAAGCCGTGGGCCGCGCGGCAGGCGCCGTGGTGGTCGAAGTGCGGCGCCAGTTCCGCGACATCAAGGGCATCATGGACGGCACCGGCAAGCCGCAATACGACAAGGCGGTCGACATGCTGACCGCGTCGGCCATCCGTGAAATGATCTTGCCGTCCCTGTTGCCGGTACTGGTGCCGGTGCTGGTCGGCATGCTGCTGGGTTCGGCCGCGCTGGGCGGGCTGTTGATGGGCACCATCATCACCGGCCTGTTCGTGGCGATTTCCATGACTACCGGTGGCGGCGCGTGGGACAACGCGAAGAAATACATCGAGGATGGCAACTTTGGCGGCAAGGGGTCCGATGCGCACAAGGCCGCCGTGACCGGGGATACCGTGGGCGATCCATACAAGGACACGGCCGGCCCGGCCGTCAATCCGCTGATCAAGATCATCAATATTGTCGCGCTGTTGCTGGTGCCGCTGTTGCCGGCGTCGGGCTGGCTGTCGGTCACCATGCCGTTGCAGGCGTCCGCACCGGTCCACGCGCCGGCGCCGGCGCTGGTTCCGCCGCACATGCCGCCGCAAATGGCGCCGGCTGAACCGGTACAGGCCGCGCCGGCCGGTGGCGCCGCCACAGCGGCGCCCGTGCAGGATACCGTGCCACCGGCCGTGGCGTCCGCCGCATCGGTCCCCGCGCCCAACAAGTAAGCCCATCCAAGCGGGCGCGGTCCGCGCGCCGGCCTCTGGCGGACCGGGCGTATCATGGCAGGCAGGAGCCTGCCATGCCGATTTTTGATTCCAACGCCCAGCCGACTGCCAATTCCACAGCCGTGCCTGCAGCCATGACGACAGCCGTGCCGACAGCCGTTCCAGCCTGCAGGCTGGCTGCCGCGCTTGCCGCTGTAACGGTTGCCGGGCCGGCTGCCAGGCTGATGGCCGGCCCGGTTGGCCGGGCCACGGCGGTACCGATTGCCGGGTCATTTTCCCGCCCGTCTGCCAGGCTGCCTGGCCTGCTTGCCAAGTCCCCAATCCGGCTGGCGTCCCTGTTGCTGTCGGTCTTCATGCTGGGCCCCGTGCTGGCCGCCAACCCGGTGGCGCCATCCGATCCCGCCGCCATCGAAGCGTACCGGCGCCTGCCGTATTGCCGGCTGGCGCCCGATGGTTTGCGGCTGGCGCAAGAGCCGTGCCGGCGGCCGCCTACCCGCAGTTATACGCAACGCCGCGCGGCGCCGCTGTTGCCGGCGCCCGGTGCCCGCGACGACGAGGGCAGGGAAGCGGCGGCGTCTCCGGGCAGCCCCGCCATCCCGGCCGCGCAACTGCATCCCGCGCCGCCGCTGGTCACCCTCCGTCCGCCATCCGGCCCGGCGCTGACCGCCAATTCCGCAATCGCGCCCGTCGCACCCATCGCGCCCGCCGCGCCGGCCGTGCAGCCGCTGAACCAGTGCGATATTGCCGGTTGCCGCGGCGCCAATGGCACGCCGTACCAGAAGGGCGCCGGCAACATCGTGCTGGATCCGGCCGGGCGCATGTGCACGCGCCAGGGCCAGTGGGTGCATTGCCAGTAGCATTTCGTCCACTTATTTTGCGAACGCTTGTCCTTATTTTTGCTGGGGCCAAAAGAAATTCGCTACAATTGGCAATTACGTTTACGTAAACGTTAATCGCTAGCCGGATTTTTAATGGAGGAGTTCGCATGCAAATCAAGGACAATGTATTCATCGTGACGGGCGGCGCATCGGGCCTGGGCGCCGCCACGGCGCGCATGATCGTGGAAGCGGGCGGCAAGGTCGTGCTGGCTGACGTGCAGGCGGAAGCCGGCCAGGCGCTGGCGGCGGAATTGAACGGCGTGTTCGTCAAGTGCGACGTGACGTCCGAAGCCGACGGCAAGGCCGTGGTGGAAGCGGCGACCGCGCTCGGCACGCTGCGCGGCCTGGTCAATTGCGCCGGCGTGGCGCCTGCCGTGAAAACCGTGGGCAAGGATGGTCCGCATCCGCTGGACGTGTTCCAGCGCACCGTCAACATCAACCTGGTGGGCACCTTCAACATGTGCCGCCTGGCGGCCGACGCCATGAGCAAGACCGAAGCGGGCGAATACGGCGAGCGCGGCGTCATGATCAATACCGCATCGGTGGCGGCGTTCGACGGCCAGATCGGCCAGGCCGCCTACGGCGCCTCGAAAGCCGCCGTGGCGGGCATGACCCTGCCGATGGCGCGCGACCTGTCGCGCAACGGCATCCGCGTGATGACGATCGCGCCGGGCATTTTCGAAACCCCGATGTTGCTGGGCATGCCGGCCGAAGTGCAGGATGCGCTGGGCAAGATGGTGCCGTTCCCGCCGCGGCTGGGCAAGCCGGTGGAATACGCGATGCTGGCCAAATCCATCATTGAAAACGTCATGCTGAACGGCGAAACCATCCGCCTGGACGGTGCAATCCGCATGCAACCCAAGTGATTTTGGGGTAGGATGCCGGAGCAATCGGGCGCGCGGTGCTGGCCGCGCGCCTGTTTTATTTTGGGAGTCCGCATGTTCAAGTTGCATCCGCTGGCGCTGGCCGCCGCGCTGTCCTTCGCCCTGTCCATTCCGGCCGCCGCGTATGCGCAGGAGGCGCGCGGCGCCGAGCGGGCGCCGGAAATCGCCACCGGCTATACCGACAAGCAGGGCTTCACGGCCGCGAAATACATGGTGGCGGCGGCCAATCCGCACGCCACCGAAGCGGGCTACCAGATGCTCAGGGCCGGCGGCGCCGCCATCGATGCGGCCATCGCCACGCAGCTGGTGCTGACCCTGGTGGAGCCGCAATCGTCCGGCATCGGCGGTGGCGCTTTCCTCATGTATTACGACGGCAAGACCGTGCGCGCCTACGATGGCCGCGAAACCGCGCCGGCGGCCGCCACGGAAAAACTGTTCCAGGACGCCAGCGGCAAGGCGGTCTCGCGCGAGACCGGCGTGGTGGGCGGGCGCTCCACCGGCGCACCCGGTGTGTTGCGCATGCTGGAACTGGCGCACAAGGAACATGGCAAACTGCCATGGGCCATCCTGTTCGAGCCGGCCATCCGGCTGGCGTCGAACGGCTTTGCCGTCAGCCCGCGCCTGCACGCGCTGCTGTCCTACGACAAATACCTGGCGCGCGATCCGGTCGCCGCGGCGTATTTCTTTGACAAGGACAAGAAACCGTGGCCGGTCGGCCACGTGCTGAAAAACCCGGAACTGGCGCGCACCTTGAAGGAAATCGCGGCCGGCGGCGCCGATGCGTTCTACAACGGCCGCGTCGCGCGCGACATTGCCGCCAAGGTGCAGTCGCACCCCACCAATCCCGGCGTGCTGACGGCGCAGGACATCGCGTCTTACCGGGCCAAGGAACGCGACCCGGTCTGCAGCGATTACAAGGCGTACACGGTGTGCGGCATGCCGCCGCCGTCGTCGGGCGGCATCGCCATCGCGCAAATGCTGGGCGTCCTGGAAAACAAGGGCATCGACCGCTACGCGCCTGTGGACGGCAAGGTCGGCGCCGACGCCGTGCACCTGTTCGCCGAAGCGGGGCGCCTGGCCTACGCGGACCGCAACCGCTATGTGGCCGACACCGACTTCGTGCCGCTGCCGGGCAAGGGCATTGCGGCGCTGATCGACAAGCGCTACCTGGCCCAGCGCGCCGAGCTGATTTCTTCGCGCTCCATGGGCCGCGCCACGCCGGGCGTGCCGGAAGGCCTGGCCGTGGCGTGGGGCGCCGATACCGCGCCGGAGCGGCCGTCGACGTCGCACCTGTCGGTGGTCGACGGCCACGGCGCGGTGCTGTCGATGACCACCTCGGTGGAAGACGCGTTCGGCTCGCGCCAGATGGTTGACGGCTTTATCCTGAACAACCAGTTGACGGACTTTTCATTCGACTCGCAGGACGGCAATGGCCCGATCGCCAACCGCGTGCAGCCGGGCAAGCGCCCGCGCAGCGCCATGTCGCCGACCCTGGTGTTCGACCGCGAAACGCGCAAGCTGGTGCTGTCGACCGGGTCGCCGGGCGGCTCGAGCATCATCAATTACGTGGCCAAGGTGCTGGTCGGGACGCTGGACTGGAAGCTCGACGTGCAGCAAGCCATCAGCCTGCCCAATTTCGGCAGCCGCAACGGGCCGACCGAGCTGGAGGCGGGCCGCTTCGATCCGCCCGTGGTGGAGCAATTGCGCGCGCGCGGCCACGACGTGCGCCAGTTCGACCAGAATTCCGGCCTGCAGGGCATCATGCGCATCCGCAAGGACGGCAAGGACCTGTGGTTTGGCGGCGCCGACCCGCGCCGCGAGGGCGCGGCCAAGGGCGACTGACCTGGTCCGGGGAAGACTGCCGGTAACAAAAGTTGCTTTTGTGGCTACGCCACCATTGCCCAAACAAAGACGACCCTGATACCCTGTCCGTATGGGAATGAAAAAGAAAACTGGCCTGATCCTCACCGGCGGTGGCGCGCGCGCCGCCTATCAGGTCGGCGTTCTGCAAGCCATCTCGGAAATCCTGTGGGAAGAGGGCTGGCCGCCGTCGCGCTGCCCGTTCAGCATCATTTGCGGCACCTCGGCCGGCGCCATCAACGGCACGGCGCTGGCCTGCCGTGCCGACAACTTCGGCGAAGGCGTGCAAAAACTGCTGGACGTGTGGACCGAAATGGAAGTGGCGCAGGTGTACCGCGCCGATTCGCTGGGCGTGATCCGCTCCGGCGCGCGCTGGCTGTCGCTGCTGTCGTTTGGCTGGCTGCTGCGCAAGTGGCGCGCCGCGCCGCCGCAATCGCTGCTCGACAATACGCCCCTGGTGGGCCTGCTGCACCGCATGCTCGATTTGCCCCGGCTCGACACCGTGATGCAGGAAGGTTTGCTGCACGCGCTGGCCGTCACCGCGTCGTCCTACACCTCGGGCCAGCACATCACGTTTTACCAGACTACGGCGGAAGTGCCGCCGTGGGTGCGCACGCAGCGCATCGCGCTGCAGGACCAGATCGGCGTCGAGCATTTGCTGGCGTCATCCGCGATCCCGTTCATCTTCCCCGCCATCCCGCTGTTCCTGGGCGGGCAGCGCGAGTATTGCGGCGACGGCTCGATGCGCCAGCTGGCGCCGATCTCGCCCGCGATCCACCTCGGCGCGGAAAAAGTGCTGGTGGTGGGGGCGGGGCGCCTGACCGAACCGGCCGCGCAGCGCAGCGAAGCGCCGCGCTATCCGAGCCTGGCGCAGATCGCCGGCCACGCGCTGTCCTCGATCTTCCTCGACAGCCTGGCGGTCGACATCGAGCGCCTCACGCGCGTCAACAAGACCCTGTCGCTGCTGCCGCAGGAATACCTGTCGCAGACGCCGCTGCGTCCCGTGGAATTGCTGGTGATCGCGCCGTCCGAGCGGCTCGACGACATTGCCACGCGCCACATCGGCAGCCTGCCGGCGCCGATCCGCACCATGTTGTCCGGCATCGGCGCCACCGAGACGCGGGGCGCCGCGCTGGCGTCGTACCTGCTGTTCGAATCGACGTATACTTGCGAGTTGATCCAGCTCGGCCAGCGCGATACCCACGCGCGCAAGGCCGATGTGCTGGCCTTTTTCAATTCATGACGCCTGTACGCCGCCTCTGCCGCCGATTGTTGTTGCCTGCCGCGCTGGCGCTGGCGGGGCGCGCCGCCGCGCCGGCGCTGTTGCCGGCGGCCTGGCCGGTGCTGGGCGGCGCCGCGCTGGCCGTGCTGGCGGCCTGGCCGGGCGCCCCGGCGCGGGCCGCCGCGCCGCCGCGCACCTTGCGCTTCGACCAGCTGGCGGTCGACGACGGCCTGGCGCAGGAATCGGTGCTGGCCGTGGCGCAGGACCGGCAAGGCTTCATGTGGTTCGGCAGCCAGGCCGGCCTGTCGCGCTATGACGGCGCCCGCATCATCACGTTCCGCAACGTGGTGTCCGACCCGCGCAGCCTGGTCGACAACTGGGTACGGGTACTGCACGTGGACCGCGAAGGGCGCATGTGGATCGGCACCGACGGCGGCCTGGACCGCTATGACTCGCTGTCGCAGACCTTCACACATTACCCGCCGACGGAACCGCTCAAGCGCGGCAACGGCAACCGCCACGTGCGCGCCATCGTCGACGACGGCGAGGGCGGCCTGTGGATCGGCACTTCCGACGGCTTGCAACACCTCGACCCGCTGACGGGCCGCTATCAGTTCTGGCACCACGACGCCCGCCTGCCGGGCAGCCTCGGCAACGACCAGGTCAATGCGCTGGCGCGCGACGCCGACGGCCGGCTGTGGATCGGCACCGCCAGCGGCCTCGATGTGCTGGAACCGGGCGCGCAAAGCTTCCGCCATTTCCGCGTCGACGCGGCGCCCGACACGCGCTTCGAGGCCGTGCTGTCGCTGCACGTGGACAACCAGCGCACCTTGTGGGTCGGCACCATGGGCGGCATCGAACAGTGGAAGCTGGCGCCCGGCGCCGACCATGCGCAGCGTACCCGCCTGGGCGAGGCGCAAGGCTTGAAGCCGGGCGTGATCACGACCATCTACCAGGACACGGAAGGCACCTTGTGGGCCGGCAGCCAGACCGAGGGCCTGTTCCGCTGGCGTCCCGAGCTGCGCCGCTTCGTACAATACCGGCACCAGCTGTCGGACCCGCACAGCCTGGCCGACAATTATGTATCGTCGCTGTACCGCGACCGGTTCGGCACGCTGTGGGTCGGCACCTGGTACAACGGCGTGTCGCGCGTGGACCTGGGCAGCGGCGGCTTCGCGCGCCTGGTGCACGACCCGGAACGGCCGCATTCGCTGTCCGACAACAAGGTGCGGGCCATCGTCGACGCGGGCAACGGCAAGCTCTGGCTGGGCAGCAATGACGGCCTGACCCTGTACGATCCGCAAACCGGGGAAGGCGCCATGTTCCGCGACGCGGGGGCCTCGCTCGATGCGCGCGATCCGCAAGTGATGGCGTTGTGGCGCGACAAGGCCGGCATCCTGTGGGTGGGCGGGCGCAACGGCTTGCGCCGCTTCGACCCGGCCACCCGCAAGTTCACCCGCGTGCAGCCATGGCAGGGCGACCCCGACAGCAACAGCCTGCGCAGCATCTATGGCGACAGCAAGGGCATCCTGTGGGTGTCGTCGCGCGGCGGCCTGCACCGCTATGACCCGAAGACCGGCGCGGTGCGCACCTTCCGCCACGACCCGCAAGACCCGGCAAGCCTGGCCGACAACGTGGTGCGCCCGGTGCTGGAAGACAGCAAGGGACGGCTGTGGGTCGGCACCTTCAACGGCCTGGGCCTGCTGGACCGCGAGACCGGCAAGTTCCGCCATTTCCGCAACGACCAGCGCGACCCGAACAGCCTGTCGCACGATGAAGTGCATTACCTGTATGAAGACAAGGGCGGCATCCTGTGGGTCGGCACGGCCGCGGGCCTGAACCGCATGGAGTGGCTGCCGGACGGCGGCGTGCGTTTCAAGCGCTACCTGCGCCGCGACGGCATGGCCGACGATGCGGTGGCCGCCATCATGGAAGACGACGCCAGCCGGCTGTGGATCAGCACCAATGCCGGCATCACGCGCCTGAAAGTGCATTCTGGCCACCTGCGCAATTACGGCGGCGCCGACGGCACCATCGAAGGCGCGTATTTCGACGGCGCCGCGCTGCGCACGGCCGACGGCACCATGTATTTCGGCGGCTTCAACGGCGTGACCGCGTTCGCGCCGGACGATATCCGCGAAAACAGTTTCGCGCCGTCGGTGGTCATCACGGATTTCCAGATCTTCAACCGCTCGATCCGCGCCGGCCAGGATGGCGGCAACATCCTCAAGCATGCGATCGAGCATACGCAGGCGATCACGCTGCGCGAACAGGATTCCGTGTTTTCGCTGGAATTCGCCGCGCTGCACTTCGCCGGCCCGCAGCGCAACCGCTATGCCTACCAGCTGCAGGGCTTCGACAAGGACTGGGTGGTGACCGACGCGGGAAAGCGCTTCGCCACCTATACCAACCTCGATCCCGGCCATTATGTGTTCCGCGTGAAGGCCGCCAACAAGGATGGCGTGTGGAACGACAACGCCGCCACCCTGGCCATCACGATCCTGCCGCCGGTCTGGAAGACCT
The DNA here is from genome assembly GCA_966211685.1 of uncultured Pseudoduganella sp. Taxonomy (GTDB): domain Bacteria; phylum Pseudomonadota; class Gammaproteobacteria; order Burkholderiales; family Burkholderiaceae_D; genus Rugamonas. The sequence continues at coordinate 17,347 of CBIHOX010000075.1, read as the reverse complement.
GGTGGTTCCGCGCCGGCTTTGCCGCGCTGCTGCTGGGCGGCGCCTATGGCGTGTACCGCGTGCGGATGCGGCAATTGCAGTGGCAAAAGGAAAACCTCGAGCGCGAAGTGAATTTCCGCACGGCCGAGGTGGAGTTGAAGAATTCGCTGCTGCAACAGCAAAAGACCGAGCTGGAACGGCGCCGCGTGGAAGCCGAGGGGCAGCGCGCCGAGGCCGAGCAGCGCCGCATGGACGCCGAGCGCCAGAAGCAGGAAGTCGAATCGCAAAAGGAAGCGGTGGAACAGGCGCACCGCAATATCTCGGTGCTGTCGGAAATCGGCCGCGAAATGGCGGCCACGCTGGACATCGAAAAAGCCATGCGCACGCTGTACCGCCACGTGCGCCACCTGATGGATACCGACATGTTCGGCGTCGGCTTCTACCGCGAGGAAACCGGCACCATCGATTTCCCGTTTTCCATGGAGCGCGGCATGCGCAGCCTGCCGTACAGCCGCCGCGTCGACGACCCGGACCAGTTGGCCGTATGGTGCCTGTTCCACCGCCACGATATCTTCATCAACGATTTTTACGCGGAATACAGCCGCTACATGGGGCCGGCCGGGCTGGAAAAGCTCAAGCCGGCGCTGTTGGCCGACGGCTCCGAGCCCGAGTACGCGCAATCGATGCTGTACACGCCGCTGGTGGTCAATGACCGCGTGGTGGGCGTGTTGTCGGTGCAGAGCCGCAACAAGCACGCCTACAAGCAGGTGCACCTGGACATGCTGCAAACCCTGGCCGCCTATGCCGCCGTGTCGCTGGACAACGCGATGGCGTACCAGCGGCTGGAGGAAACCTTGCGCGAATTGCGCGACACGCAGGAACAGTTGATGCAGCAGCAGGCGCAGGTGCGCCTGCACACCGACGAACTGGCCCAGGCCAACCGCGCGCTGCAGGACAATGAAGAGCGGCTGCGCTACGCCAAGCAGAAGGCCGAGGACGCGACGCGCCAGAAATCCGAATTCCTGGCCAACATGAGCCATGAAATGCGCACCCCGCTGGCCGGCGTGATCGGCATGCAGGGCTTCGCGCTGCGCGACCGGAAATTGCAGCACGCCACGCGCGAACAGATCGAGCGGGCCCAGGCCAATGCCCAGGCGCTGCTGGCCATCATCAACGACTTGCTGGACTTTTCCAAGATCGAGGCGGGCAAGCTGACCATCGAAAACATCGACTTCGCGTTGGCCGGCATGGTGGAAAACGTGGCCAGCCTGTTCGAGGAACAGGCCGCGGCCTATTCGGTCGGCTTCTCGGTGGACTTTTCCGACGGCTTGCCGACGTACGTGGTGGGCGACCCGACCCGCTTGCGCCAGGTGCTGGTGAACCTGGTGGGCAACGCGTTCAAGTTCACCCAGCGCGGCGAAGTGCGGCTGAAGGTGGAGAAAATGCCGCGCGACGCCAACATGGCCGACGATTGCCACCTGATCCGCTTCACGGTGCAGGATACCGGCATCGGCATCGCGCCGGAAGCCATGCCGCGCCTGTTCCAGAAGTTCGAACAGGCCGACAGCACCACCACGCGCCGCTACGGCGGCACCGGCCTGGGACTGGCGATCTGCCGCCAGCTGGTGGAATTGATGGGCGGCGAAATTTCCGTGGCCAGCACGCCGGGCGTCGGCAGCGTGTTCACGTTCGAGATCCCGCTCACCGAAGGCGTGGCGCCGCCGGTGGTGCCGCACGTGCCGCGCGAACCGCACAGCCACCAGTTGCGCGTGCTGTGCGCCGAGGATTTCCCGACCAACCAGATCATCATCCGCATGATGCTGGAAGACCTGGGCCACAAGGCCGATATCGCGGCCAACGGCCTGCTGGCGGTGGCGGCGTGCGCCCGCACCCGCTATGACCTGATCCTGATGGATGGCCGCATGCCCGAAATGGACGGCCCCAGCGCCACCCGCCTGATCCGCGCCGGCGGACCGGAAGACGCGCCGGTGCGCGACCAGCAATTGATGATCATCGCGCTGACTGCCAACGCCAGCGAGGAAGACCGCAACCGCTACCTGGCGGCGGGCATGGATGACTTCCTGACCAAGCCGATCGACGAAGCCGCGCTGCATTACCAGTTGAGCCGCGCGATCGAGCGCCAGTTGCAGCGCGGCATAGCGTTGCCGCCGATGCCGGCGCGCGAACAGCCGCGGCCCACGATGGATGAACTCGACAGCATGTTCGGCGTGGCGCCGGTGACGGTGCCGTCGCCGTCGCTGGCGCCGCGTCCGCAGCCGGGCCAGTATGACGATCCGCTCAAGGCACGCCTGCGCGCGGCCTTCCTGGCCGACTTGCCGGCGCGGCTGGCCGAACTCGATGAAGCGCTGGCCGCCGCCGACAGCGACGCGGCCGGCCGCCTGTTCCATGGCATGAAGGGCAGCGCTGCTTACCTGGAAGAGCCGGACTTGCGCACCCTGTGCGGGGAACTCGAGAAAGCCGCCGATTGCGCCGACTGGGCCGCGATTACTGCCGGGTTGCCGGGATTGCGCGCGCTGCTGGCCGGCGTGGCGCAGACCGTGCAGCCGGAATGAGCGGCGCAGGTGTGTACTCCCGGCATTGCATCATGCGATTTGGCAATTCAAAAAGCGTATGATGGCGTTATCGGGTACACTGGGCACGCCGCCGTGCGGACGGCGTGGAGAGCAAGAAACATGAAAGTATTGGTAGTGGACGATGACGTGGTGTCGCGCATGGTGCTGATGCACCTGATCGACAGCTGCGGCAAATTCGACATCGTGGAAGCGGAAGACGGAGCCGACGCGTGGCAACAGCTGGAACACGGATTGCGGCCCGCGATCGTGTTTTGCGACTTGCGCATGCCGCGCCTGTCCGGCATGGAGTTGTTGCAAAGGGTCAAGGGCGACGCATCGCTCAATGCGCTGCCTTTCGTGCTGGTATCGTCGGCCACCGACAAGGAAACCGTCCAGCAAGCCACCAAGGCCGGCGCCGCCGGCTACATCGTGAAACCCTTCCAGGCCGACCAGGTGCGCGTGCACCTGACCGCCTTCCTCGACCAGGCCGCCAGCGGCTACGAACACCAGGCCGAAGCGCCTTCCGCCACGCAGTTGCGCCTGGGTATCAATGCCGACCGCCTGCTGGTCTACCTGACCGGCTTCCAGAACCAGCTGACGGCCGCCAGCGGCGAACTCGACGCTTTGTTTGCGCGCGGCGAACAGCAGGAAGCGCAGGCCCGCATCGACCGCCTGCACGCCGGCTGCGTCACCCTGGGCCTGTCCGGCGCCGCCAGCGCGCTGAAAAGCTTCGCCCCCGGTTTCCTGTCGAGCGACGCGGTCCAGGCCGTGCTGGCCGACGTGATCCGCGCCGTGATCCACCAGTCGGCGCTGGTGCGCAAATCCATCGGCGGCAACTGACTGCCCCACACAGCCTGCAAGGGCGGGCCACGGCCCGCCCTTGATCTTTGCCATCCGTGGTCCTTGCCGAAAAAATAGTTTAGGTTTAAAGTAAATGGCTGCAGGCGGACTTTGACTGACCATGACTGACCAGACCAGGGGCAACCACGATGACAGCGACACCGCACTCCGGGTATCAAGACACCGGGTATGAAGACCCGTTTACGCGCACCCACTTGCCGCCGCGCGGCCTGTGGCCGGAATTGCGCTTCGACTTGCCTGAACTGCAGTACCCCGGGCGCCTCAATTGCGCCGCTGAATTGCTCGATGGCGCGATCGCGCGCGGCTGGGGCGAGCGCACCGCGATCCGCTCGGCCGGCGGCGACTGGACGTACGCGCAATTGCAGCAGCAGGTGGACCGCATCGCGCACGTGCTGCGCGGCGCGCTCGGGCTCAGGACCGGCAACCGCGTACTGCTGCGCGGCGCCAATTGCCCGATGATGGCGGCCTGCGTGCTGGCGGTGCTGAAAGCAGGCCTGGTGGCGGTGCCGACCATGCCGCTGCTGCGCGCGCGCGAACTCGGCGTGATCCTGGCCAAGGCTGAAGTCAACGCGGTGCTGTGCGCCGACGCGCTGCGCGCGGAACTCGACGCGGCGCCGGGCCTGCCGGCCACCGTCGCGTACTTCGGCGGCGGCGATGGCGATGGCGGCGCCCCCGGCGCGCTGGAACCGCTGTTGCGCGCCGCACCCGATACCGCCTTTGCGGCTTGCGACACCAGCGCCGAAGACGTCTGCCTGATCAGCTTCACGTCCGGCACCACGGGCGTGCCGAAAGGGACCATGCATTTCCACCGCGACGTGCTGGTCATCTGCGACTGCTTCCCGCGTTCCACGCTGAAGTCGCAGATCGACGACGTCTTCATCGGCACCCCGCCGCTGGCGTTCACGTTCGGCCTGGGCGGCCTGCTGCTGTTCCCGCTGCGGGTGGGCGCGTGCACGGTGCTGCTGGAAAAACTCGCGCCGGAAACCCTGCTGCAGGCGATCGCGCAATACCGCGCCACGGTGTGCTTCACGGCGCCCACGTTTTACCGGCAAATGACGCCGCTGGCGGCGAAATACGACCTGTCGTCGCTGCGCAAGTCCGTGTCGGCCGGCGAGGCGCTGCCGCTGGCCACGCGCGAAGCCTGGCAGCAGGCGACCGGCTTGCGCATGATCGACGGCATCGGCGCGACGGAAATGCTGCACATCTTCATTTCCGCGGCCGGCGACGATATCCGTCCCGGCGCCACCGGCAAGCCGATCCCCGGCTACCAGGCTTGCCTGCTGGACGCGAACAACGAACCGGTGGGGCCCGGCGTGATCGGCCGCCTGGCCGTCAAGGGCCCGACCGGGTGCCGCTACCTGGCCGACGAGCGCCAGCGCGATTACGTGGTCAATGGCTGGAACCTGACCGGCGACGCCTATGAAATGGACGAGGACGGGTATTATTTTTACCGTTCGCGCACCGACGACATGATCATTTCCGCCGGCTACAACATTGCCGGACCGGAAGTCGAAGACGCGCTGCTGCGCCATCCGGCCGTGGCCGAATGCGGCGTGGTGGGGCGGCCCGACGACGAGCGCGGCCAGATCGTGGAAGCGTTCATCGTGCTCAAAGCCGGGTTGGAAGGCAGCGACGCGCTGGTGGCCGAACTGCAGGAATTCGTCAAGGGCCAGATCGCCCCGTACAAGTATCCGCGCGCGATCCGCTTCCTGCCGGCCCTGCCGCGCACGGAAACCGGCAAGCTGCAGCGCTTCAAACTGAGGGATAACGCATGAATATCGTATGCATCGGGGGGGGGGCGGCCGGCCTGTATTTCGCGCTGCTGATGAAAAAGCAGGACCCGTCGCACAACATCACCGTCATCGAGCGCAACCGCCCGTATGACACGTTTGGCTGGGGCGTGGTGTTTTCCGACCAGACGCTGGGCAACCTGGCGCAGGCTGACGAACCGACCGCGAAAGCCATCCTGCAGGCGTTCAACCACTGGGACGACATCGACATCTTTTTCAAGGGTGAAAAGATCACGTCCGGCGGCCACGGTTTTTGCGGCATCGGCCGCAAGCGCCTGCTCAATATCCTGCAACAGCGCTGCGAACAGCTGGGCGTGCAACTGGTGTTCGAGACCGACGTCGCCGACGACCAGGCCATTGCCGCGCAATACGGCGCCGACCTGGTGATCGCATCGGACGGCTTGAACAGCCGTATCCGCACGCGCTACGCCGACACCTACCAGCCGCAGGTCGAAACGCGGCAATGCCGTTTCGTGTGGCTGGGCACGAAGAAGAAATTCGACGCGTTCACGTTTGCCTTCAAGGAAACCGAACATGGCTGGTTCCAGGCCCACATTTACCAGTATGACGGCGACACGTCGACGTTCATCGTGGAGACGCCGGAAACCGTGTGGCGCGCGGCCGGGCTGGAAAACATGACGCAGGAACAGGGCATCGCGTTTTGCGAAGCGCTGTTTGCCGACCAGCTGGACGGCCACGGCCTGATGTCGAACGCAGGGCACTTGCGCGGCTCGAACGTGTGGATCAAGTTCCCGCGCGTGGTGTGCGCGCGCTGGGTGCACTGGCACGATGGCCCGCGCGGGCCGGTGCCGGTGGTGCTGATGGGCGACGCGGCCCACACTGCGCATTATTCGATCGGTTCCGGCACCAAGCTGGCGCTGGAAGACGCGATCGAGCTGGCCGGCAGTTTCAGCCACGGCGGCGACATCCGCGCCACCCTGGAACAGTACGAGGCGGCGCGCTCGGTGGAAGTGTTGAAGATCCAGAGCGCGGCGCGCAATTCCATGGAATGGTTTGAAAACGTGCGCCGCTACACGGCGCTCGAGGCGCCGCAATTCGCGTATTCCATGCTCACGCGCAGCCAGCGCCTGTCGCATGAAAACCTGCGCTTGCGCGACCCGCGCTACGTGGCCGGCTATGAGCGGTGGCTGGCCGCGCGTGCGTACGAACAGTGCGGCCTGCCCGCGCCGGCCTCGGCGCCGGCGCCTGACGCGCCGCCGGCGCCGCCGATGTTCACGCCGTACCGGGTGCGCGGCATGGTGCTGAAGAACCGCATCGTGGTTTCGCCGATGGCGCAGTACAGCGCGCACGACGGCACCGTGGGCGATTACCACCTGGTGCACCTGGGCGCGCGCGCCATGGGCGGCGCGGCCATGGTGATGGCGGAAATGACGTGCGTGTCGGCCGATGCGCGCATCACGCCGTGGTGCCCCGGCATGTACAAGCCCGAACACACGGCGGCGTGGAAGCGCATCGTCGATTACGTGCACACGCACAGCGACGCGAAGATCGCGCTGCAGCTGGGCCACGCCGGCGCCAAGGGTTCCACCCGCGCCATGTGGGACGGCATCGACTTGCCGCTGCCGGATGCGGCCGGCAACTGGCCGCTGGTGTCGGCGTCGAGCCAGCAATACCTGCCGGGCGTGTCGCAGACTGCGCGCACCGCCACGCTGGACGACATGCGCCGCATCGAGGCCGACTTCGTGCGCGCCACCGTCGCGGTGGAGCAGGCCGGCTTCGACTGGCTGGAATTGCACTGCGCGCACGGCTACCTGCTGTCCTCGTTCATTTCGCCATTGACCAACCAGCGCGGCGACGAGTATGGCGGCAGCCTGGAAAACCGCTGCCGCTTCCCGCTGCGCGTGTTTGCCGCCATGCGCGCGGCCTGGCCCGCCGACAAACCGATGAGCGTGCGCATTTCCGCGCATGACTGGGTCGAAGGCGGCATCACGCCCGACGATGCGGTGGCCATCGCGCGCCTGTTCAAGCAGGCCGGCGCCGACGTCATCGACTGCTCGTCGGGCCAGGTCAGCAAGCTGGAAAAACCCGTCTATGGCCGCATGTTCCAGGCCCCGTTCGCCGACCGCGTGCGCAACGAAGCCGGCATTGCCGCCATGGCGGTGGGCTCGATCTTCGAAGCCGACCATGCCAACGGCATCATTGCCGCCGGCCGCGCCGACCTGTGCGCGGTGGGCCGGCCGCACCTGGCCGATCCGGCCTGGACCCTGCATGAAGCGGCAAAACTGGGCTACCGGGCCGTCGCCTGGCCGAAGCAATACGTGCCGGGCAAGCAGCAGCTCGAGCGCAACCTCGAGCGCGAACGGCAAATGGCGGCCGCCTCGGCGGGCTTGAGCCCGCAGCAGGTCGCCGCGAAATTGCTGGAGGGCTGACATGGGCGTACTGTCTGAATCGCTGGCGGGCAAGCATGCACTGGTGACGGGCGGCGGCCGCGGCATCGGCCTGGCCTGCGCGCGAGCGCTGTTGCTGCGCGGCGCGCACGTCACCGTGGCGGGGCGCGACGGCGCCACGCTGGCGCGGGCGCGGGAATCCCTGCTGGCGCTGGGCGCGCCGGGAGACATCGCCATGGAAACGCTGGACGTGGCCGATGACGCGTCGGTGCGCGCCGCGTTCGCGGCGGCGGCGCGGCGCCTGGGCCGCATCGATATCCTCGTCAACAATGCCGGCCAGGCCCGGCCCGCGCCATTCCTGAAGACCGACGCCGCGCACTGGCAGCAAATGCTGGCCGTGAACCTGTCGGGCGTGTTCCATTGCTGCCAGGCCGCGCTGCCGGGCATGCTGGAGGCCGGATGGGGGCGCATCGTCAACGTCGCGTCCACGGCCGGCCTGACCGGGTACCGCTACGTGGCGGCCTACGTGGCGGCCAAGCATGGCGTGGTGGGGCTGACGCGCGCGCTGGCGCTGGAAGTGGCGGCCAAGGGGGTGACGGTCAACGCGGTCTGCCCCGGCTATACGGAAACCGATATCGTGAAGGAGGCGGTCGCCAACATCATGGCGAAAACCGGCCGCACCGAAGCCGAGGCGCGCGCCGAACTGGCGGCCGGCAATCCGCAACAGCGGCTGGTGCAAAGCGACGAAGTGGCCAACGCGGTGGCGTGGCTGTGCCAGGGCGAATCGGCCGCCATGAATGGCCAGGCGATCGCCGTGGCCGGCGGCGAAGTGATGTAGGAGGGGCGCATGGCGCTGGAACATGAAAACCAACACGGAGCGGGGTGCGGACCGCAAGGCGATGCCGGCCGGGACCAGGCGCTGGACCTGGCCAGCCGCCTGACGCAAGACCACCACCAGTCGCTGAAACTGTGGCTGCGCATGCTGTCGTGCACCGTGAACATCGAAAATACAATCCGCTCGCGGCTGCGCGCCACGTTCGGCATCACCCTGCCGCGCTTCGACCTGATGGCGCAGCTGGAACGCTATCCCGACGGCTTGCGCATGGGCGAACTGTCCCGGCGCATGATGGTCACGGGCGGCAACATCACGGGCATCACCGACCAGCTCGAGCAGGAAGGCCTGGTGGTGCGGGTGCCGGACCCGAAGGATGGCCGCGCCTACAGCGTCAAGCTGACGGCGGAAGGGCGCAAGGCCTTTGCCGTCATGGCGCAAACCCATGAAGCGTGGGTGGTGGAATTGCTGGCGCCGATGGCCACCGAGGACAAGGCGCAACTGATTGATTTGCTGTCGCAGATGAAGCGGCACCTGAATAAAGAAGAATAAAGGAACGAGCCATGAAATATCTCCCCGGCGAACCGCAGCACTTGCCCGGCAACCGCAGCCAGCTGGCCGGCTACCAGGCGCGCCATTTCCTGTTCACGGCCGACCGCGGCGTGGCCACCGTGACCTTGAACCGGCCGGAGCGCAAGAACCCGCTGACGTTCGAGTCCTATGCGGAATTGCGCGACCTGTTCCGCGCCCTGGCCTATGCGGACGACTTGCACGCCATCGTGGTGCAGGGCGAAGGCGGCAATTTCTGCTCGGGCGGCGACGTGCACGACATCATCGGCCCGCTGACCAAGCTCGACATGCCGGGCCTGCTGTCCTTCACGCGCATGACGGGCGACCTGGTGAAGGCCATGCGCGCGTGTCCGCAACCGGTCATTGCCGCCATCGACGGCGTGTGCGCCGGCGCCGGCGCCATGATGGCGCTGGCCTCGGACATGCGCCTCGGCACGGAGCGCAGCAAGACCGCGTTCCTGTTCACGCGCGTCGGCCTGGCCGGCTGCGACATGGGCGCCTGCGCCTTGCTGCCGCGCGTGATCGGCCAGGGCAGGGCGTCGGAATTGCTGTACACGGGCCGCTCGCTGGGCGGGCTGGAAGGCGAGCGGTGGGGCTGGTTCAACAGCCTGCACCAGCCGGAGGACCTGGCGGCGGCCGCGCAGGCGCTGGCGCGCGGCCTGGCCGACGGCCCCACGTTTGCCCATGGCATGACCAAGAAAATGCTGCAGCAGGAATGGAACATGGGCGTCGATGAAGCCATCGAGGCCGAAGCGCAGGCCCAGGCGATCTGCATGGCCACCAATGACTTCCACCGCGCCTACCACGCGTTCGTGGCGAAGCAGAAACCTGAATTCGAAGGAGATTGAATGTCCGATAAAAGCTACCTGGCATGGCCGTTCTTCGAGGCGCGCCATGCGGACCTGGAGCGTGAACTCGATGCGTGGGCGCGGCGCCATTTGCACGACGCCCATGGCGCCGGCGTCGACGACAGTTGCCGCAAGCTGGTGAAACTGCTGGGCGAGGGCGGCTGGCTGCGCCACGCGGTCGGCGGCGCCGCGTATGGCGGCGCGGTGGAGACCATCGATACCCGCGCCATCTGCATCCTGCGTGAGACGCTGGCGCGCCACGAAGGCCTGGCCGATTTCGCGTTCGCCATGCAGGGTCTCGGTTCCGGCGCCATCAGCCTGTTCGGCACCGAGGCGCAAAAGCAGGCTTACCTGCCGCGGGTGGCGCGCGGCGACGCGATTGCCGCCTTCGCGCTGTCCGAACCGGAAGCCGGCTCCGACGTGGCGGCCATGGCGTGCGCTGCGGTGCAGGACGGCGACGGGTACGTGCTCGATGGCGAAAAGACGTGGATCTCCAACGGCGGCATCGCCGACTTTTACGTGGTCTTTGCCCGCACCGGCGAACAGCCGGGCGCGCGCGGCATCAGCGCCTTCATTGTCGATGCGGACACGCCGGGGTTCTCGATCGCCGAACGCATCGACGTGATCGCGCCGCATCCGCTGGCGCGCCTGCGCTTCGACGGTTGCCGCATACCGGCGTCGCGGCGCATCGGCGCCGGCGGCCAGGGATTCAAGGTGGCGATGGCCACGCTCGACGTGTTCCGCACCTCGGTGGCGGCCGCCGCGCTGGGCTTCGCGCGCCGCGCGCTCGATGAAGCGCTGGCGCGCGCCACCACGCGCAAGATGTTCGGCCACACCCTGGCGGACTTCCAGCTGACGCAGGCCAGGCTGGCGCACATGGCGACCGGCATCGACAGCAGCGCGCTGCTGACTTACCGCGCCGCCTGGCAGCGCGACCAGGGCCGCAAGGTCACCAAGGAAGCCGCCATGGCGAAAATGACGGCCACGGAAACCGCCCAGCAAGTGATCGACGCGGCAGTGCAGATGTTTGGCGGACTCGGCGTGGTCAGCGGCCAGGCGGTCGAGCGGCTGTACCGGGAAATCCGCGCGCTGCGCATTTATGAGGGCGCCACCGAAGTGCAGCAATTGATCATTGCGCGCGAGATGCTGAAAGACTGAGTTCCGGCGCGCGCGCAACTGCGCGCCACGTTCGTGCCAATTCATTAACAATGTGACAGGATAGTCTTTATGGAAATCTTACAACCACCAGGCTGGGCCAGGCCGCGCGGTTATTCGAACGGCGTTGCGGCGTCCGGCAAGTTCGTCTGTGTCAGCGGCATGATCGGCTGGGACGGCCAGGGGGTGTTCCACACCAGCGACTTTGCCGGCCAGGTGCGGCAAGCGCTGGAAAACGTGGTGGCCGTGCTGGCGGAAGCCGGCGCGAAGCCGGAACACATCGTGCGCATGACGTGGTACGTGGTGGATAAACATGAATACATTGCTGCTTACAAGGAGATCGGGCGCGCCTACCGTGAAATCATCGGTGCGCATTACCCGGCCATGACGGCAGTGCAGGTGACGGCATTGGTGGAAGACGCCGCCAGGGTGGAAATCGAGGTGACAGCCATCGTTCCATGAACCCTGCGCGGCATTCCCCGCCGTCGTGAAGTAACTGGTAACACGGGGAACCGCCATGCAACACCAACTCAAATCCACTCTCGCGCTGCTTGCCGCGCTGGCCGCTTACGCGCTGCCGGCCGCGCCGGCCCATGCCACGCTGTTGAGCGCCGGCGACCGGGCGCAACTGGCATCCTGGCTCGGCGAAGGGCCGCTGGCCCTGAACCTGCTGTTTGAAAAAACGCCCGGCAAGACCGCTGCGGACTTCCATGCGGCGGCGGACCACAAGGGCCGCACGTTCGCCATCATGCAGGCCTATGGCATGGACGGCCGCGGCTGGCTGGTGGGCGGCTACAACCCGCAAAGCTGGTCGTCCAAGGGCGGCTTCAACCTGACACCCGATGAAAAGGACCGCACCGCCTTCCTGTTCAACCTCACCACCGGCGTGCGCTTCCAGCAATTGCCGGCGCTGGCCGGCGACGATTACGGCGCCATGCAGACCGTCAATGAAGCGGACATGGGGCCATCGTTTGGCGCCGGTTTCGATCTCTCGGTGCCGTTCGACCTGACGGACGGCGGCGTGTCGGCGCTGCTCAGCTATAACGATGGCATCCACCACCAGAATCCGTTCACCAGCCTGCTGGACAATACGCCTTACCAGGGCATGGCCAACGTGCGCTTTGGCGCCATGGAAGTCTATACGGTGAACCTGGTGCCGGAACCGGGCGCGGCCTGGCTGGCCGGCGCCGGACTGGCCGCGCTGGCGCTGGCGCGCCGCCGGCGCAGGGCAGGGCGTTAAGTAGCCGTTGCCCCGGCCTGCAGCCGGCGCCGCGACTACGCCGCGGGCTTTCGGCCCGGCTTTTAAAACGGCAGGCGCAGCAGGTCGACCACCATGCGGATCAGCTTTTTGCGGCTGTCCGTATAAGGCGGGAAGAACAGCTTCACCAGGTGCAGCAGCGAGCCGCGCATGATGGCGCGCTCGTGCGAAAACGCCTTGAAGCCATATTCGCCGTGCGCATTGCCGATACCGGAATTGTTGACGCCGCCGAACGGCAGGTTGCCGTGCCCGAAATGCGCGACGCAATGGTTGACGCAGGCGCCGCCGGAACTGGTCTGCGCCAGCACGCGGCGGATGGCGCGCCGGTCCGTGCTCCACAGGTACAGCGCCAGCGGTTTCGGCTGGCGGTTGATGTCGCCGATCACCTGGTCCAGGTCCGTGTATTCAATGACCGGCAACAGTGGCCCGAAAATTTCCTCGGACAGGATCGCGGCGCCGTCCGGCACGCGCTCCAGCAGGGTCGGTGCGATATAGCATTGTGCGGCATCGACCTCGCCGCCGGCCAGCACCTTGGCGCCGCGTTCCACCGCATCGTTGAGCAGGTGCGCCACGCGCTGCGTATGGCGCTGGTTCACCACGCGCGTCAGGTCGGGACTGGCCTTCTGGGCCGCGGCGCCCGCGCCATAACGCTGTTGCAGCACCGAGCGGCACGCGTCGACGAACGCCTGTTTCACGGACGCGTGCACGTAGGCGGTGTCGGGCGCTACGCACGTCTGGCCATTGTTGAGGAACTTGCCCCACATGAGGGTTTCCGCCGCCATTTGCACGTTGGCGCTGGCGTCCACGATCACCGGCGATTTGCCGCCCAGTTCCAATGTCACGCTGGCCAGGTGTTTGGCGGCGGCGGCCATGACGATTTTCCCGACGGCCGGCGAACCGGTAAAGAAGATATGGTCGAACGGCATCTCCAGCAGCGACTGCGCGGTCGGCAGGCTGCCTTCGAACAGCGCCACTTCGTGCGCCGGGAACGTGGCCTCGATGATGCGCGCCATCAGCGCCGACACGGCCGGCGTCATTTCCGACGGCTTGACGATGGCGGTATTGCCGGCCGCCAGCGCCGACACCAGCGGACCGAAGCACAGGCTCAGCGGGTAATTCCACGGCGCGATGATCAGCACGCGGCCGCGCGGCTGGTATTGCACTTGCGAACGCGTGCCGAGCATGGTCTTGGTGGGCCAGACGCGTTTGGGTTTCATCCAGCGCCGCAGGTTGCCGATGGCCTGGTGGATTTCATCCATGACCGGCAGGAATTCCGATACCTCGACTTCGGCTTCGGGCTTGCGGTAATCGCGCGCGAACGCCTGGTGGAAGGCGCTGCGGTGCGCCAGCATGGCGTCGCGCAGCTTTTCGATGCGGGCGATGCGTTCGGCGGCGCTGGAATCGCGCCAGCGCAGCGCCGTGGCTTGCTGCGCCTCGAACACCGCGCGCATGCGGTGCGGATCGGCTTCGCCGGTGGCGGCGTGCATGGCTTGGAGGGATGGTGCGTCGTTCATGTCGCGGCGTAGGTGGAAGTTGTTGCGGGTTGGCGAAACTTCCACACTAGCATGCGCGGCGAGCCATGTTTGGCAGGTTTACTCTAATGTGGTTTTTACGGCAACAGGAAGAGCGGGACGTGCCGCGGATTCGTGCTGGATGGGGGAAACGTTGAATGGTCCCCCCGACAGGAATCGAACCTGTATCCCACGCTTAGGAGGCATGTGTACTATCCATTGTACTACGGGGAGGACGCGGCGCAATTATAGCCGACTGGTGCGGAAAAACCCACTCACGCGTGATCGTCGCCATTTCGGCGGAACGCCAGCCACCCGGCCACCGCGGTAAACGCGGCTACGATGCCCACCACCACCCAGAACCCGTGCGCCGCGTCGGCCAGCGGGATGCCGCCCACGTTCATGCCCAGCAAGCCGGCAATGATGTTGATCGGCAGCGCCAGCACGGTGACGATGGTCAGCACGTACAGGCTCTGGTTGTTGCTCTCGTTGACCAGCGCCGCCAATTCTTCCTGCAACAGCTTGATGCGCTCCTGCAGCGACGCCATGTCGTTCAGCACCACGGCGAATTCTTCGCTGGCCTGGCGCAATTCTTCGGTGTCGACGTCGGCAATCCACGCGGGCGGCTTTTGCAGCAGGCGGAACAGCGCGGCCGGTTCCGGCGCCAGCAGCCGGCGCAGCCGCACCAGCACGCGGCGCAGGGTACCGAGGCTGGCGCGCCGGGTTTTCAATTTGCCGGCCAGCAGGTGGTCTTCGATGTTGTCGACCCTGGCGGTGGCGTCGCGCACGATGTTTACCAGCGCATCGGCCTGGTCGCGCAACAGGTGCGCCAGCAATTCCACCGGCGAACGCAGCGCTTCGCCGGCCTGCACGGCCAGCCGCAGGCTGTCGACCGCCTTCAATTGCTGGCGGCGCGCGCTGATCACCGCGTGCCGCTCCACGCTCAGCCACAAGGTCGCGATATCGGACGGGTCGAAGGAAAAATCGTGCACCACATCGTTAATGATTGCAATCAGCGCGTTGTTGGCCACTTCGATGCGGGTCGAGCGCTGGCCTTCGTGCAGGCTTTCGTGGAATTCCTCGGCCAGCGCGGCGTGTTCGTGCAGCCATTTTTCACTGGCGGTGTTGGCCAGGTTGAAGTGCAGCCAGACAAACGCCCCATCGGCATGCCCCGCATCCCGCCGTGCCCGCAGCCAGGCGGCGGCCTGGGATGCCGTCACGCTTTGCGCGGCCTGGCCGGGCAGGAACAGGTAGCCGCATACCAGGCCGGTCGGGTCCGAGCCGTACGCGGGGGGCAGTGTCGCCATGGCATTCTCCGGGAAGTGGGACCGCAAGGATAACAAAGCCGCATGGCCGGCAGCAATGCGCCCCGGTTTCAACGACTTTCCGGCCCCCCCGGCCCGCTGCCGGTACAATGCTGGTTTTTCCAATCTATGCGTACTTACTGAGTCGCGCAGGACCCATCATCATGGCAGTTATTTCCCTCACCAATGCGCAACTGGCCTTTGGCCACTTCGCGCTGCTCGACCAGGCTGAGTTTTCGCTGGAAACGGGCGAACGCGTCGGCCTGATCGGCCGCAACGGCACCGGCAAATCGTCGCTGCTGAAAATTATTTCCGGCCGCTTCAAGCTCGATGACGGCTTGCTGGTGATGCAGCAGGGCTTGAAGATCGCCTATGTCGAACAGGAGCCGGAATTCGATCCCGGCATGAGCGTGTTCGACGCCGTGGCGTCCGGCATGGGCGACTTGCAGGCGCTGCTGAAGGAATACGATGCGCTGACCGGCCAGTTT
This sequence comes from uncultured Pseudoduganella sp., assembly GCA_966211685.1. GTDB lineage: Bacteria > Pseudomonadota > Gammaproteobacteria > Burkholderiales > Burkholderiaceae_D > Rugamonas. The sequence goes on along the minus strand of CBIHOX010000075.1, from coordinate 1,830 downwards.
GGCCAGGGCAATGACGACGCGCTGATGGAGCGCATGCACGACATTCAGGTCAAGCTCGACGCGGCCGATGCGTGGAACTTGAAAAACAAGGTGGAACAGACGCTGGACCGCCTGAACCTGGGCCCGGACGCGCTGATGAACACGCTGTCGGGCGGTATGAAAAAACGCGTGGCGCTGGCGCGCGCGCTGGTGTCGGCGCCGGATGTGCTGTTGCTCGACGAACCGACCAACCACCTGGACTTCATGTCCATCCTGTGGCTGGAGGGCTTGCTGCGCGACTTCAAGGGCAGCGTGCTGTTCATCACCCACGACCGCTCGTTCCTCGACAATGTCGCCACCCGCATCATCGAACTGGACCGCGGCCGCCTGCTCTCGTATCCGGGCAATTTCAGCACGTACCAGACCCGCAAGGCGGAGCAACTGGCGATCGAGGAAGTCGAGAACGCCAAGTTCGACAAATTCCTCGCCCAGGAAGAAGTGTGGATCCGCAAGGGCGTGCAGGCGCGCCGCACCCGCGACGAAGGCCGCGTGCGGCGCCTGGAGCGCTTGCGCGAACAGCGCGCGGCGCGCCGCGAGCAGCAGGGCCAGGTGCGGCTGGAAGTGGCGGCCGGCGAACGTTCCGGCAAGATCGTGGCGGAACTGGACAATGTATCGAAATCGTTTGGCGACAAGGCCATCGTGCGCGACTTCACGGCCACCATCCTGCGTGGCGACAAGATCGGCCTGATCGGCGCCAACGGCGCCGGCAAGACCACGCTGCTGAAACTGATCCTGGGCGAGGAAACGCCGGACCAGGGCACGGTCAAGCAGGGCACCAAGCTGGCCGTCGCGTATTTCGACCAGATGCGCGCCCAGCTCAATGAAGAAGCCAGCCTGATGGATACGATTTCCCCCGGCAGCGACTGGGTGGAAATCAATGGCCAGCGCAAGCACGTGATGAGTTACCTGGGCGACTTCCTGTTCGCGCCGGAACGCGCCCGTTCGCCGGTGCGCACGCTGTCCGGCGGCGAACGCAACCGCCTGCTGCTGGCGCGGCTGTTTGCCAAGCCCGCCAACGTGCTGGTGCTGGACGAACCCACCAACGACCTCGACATCGATACCCTGGAATTGCTGGAGGAATTGCTGGAGGATTACAGCGGGACGGTATTCCTGGTCAGCCACGACCGCATGTTCCTCGACAACGTGGTGACCCAGGTCATCGTGGCCGAAGGGCAGGGCAGGTGGCGTGAATTCGTCGGCGGCTATACCGACTGGGAGCGTGTGAAGGACACCACGCCGCCGCCACCGGCGCCGATCAAGGCCGCGGCCAAGGCAGCCGCCAGGGCGGAACAGCCGGCGCCCACGGCGGCGCCCGCTGCCCAGCCGGCCAAACAGAAAAAGCTCAGCTACAAGGAGCAGCGCGAACTGGAAGAGTTGCCTGCCAGGATAGCCGCGCTGGAAGATGAGCAGACCGCGCTGAACCTCCAATTGTCCGACCCGGACTTTTACAAGAAAAACGCGGCCGAAGCGCGCCGCGTGCATGAACGCATCGAGCAGATTGAACTGGAGTTGATGGAAGCGCTGGAACGGTGGGAAGCCATTGAGTCCAGGACGTAATAAAGCTTTCCTTCAGTAAATTCAGGCAGTTAGCAACGGCCCGTCACTTTCGAGTGGCGGGCCGTTTTTTCTTTGGCTATGTCACCGCAAATCGTGGAAAGCATCCGATCGCTGCTTTAAGCATGCTTTCCGGGGTGTCGATGCGATGTGCGTCAAGAATGCAGCGCCAGCCCAAATAATTCGGCAAATAACGTGTGGCCACGCCGTGAAACCGGTGCAGCCAGTTGCGGAAGC